>JAFSPC010000028.1 GCA_017443075.1 Paludibacteraceae bacterium | reverse complement strand
TCGTAGTCGCGAGGCTTGGCTACAAAATAGACCTCCTCTGCTCCGTAACCAACTATCACGCCTTCCTCGTCGCGGTAGGTCTTGCGTCGTCTGATCAAACTTTGTTGCGGTTTCATGCTATTCTATTTTTTTTACAAAAACATAGATAAACCCTTTGAGTGCTTTTGCACCACGTGCTTTGTGTTATTTCGTGCTAAAACTACTTGTAAGCGAGCTTCCAGATAGTTCTATCCCGAAATTCCACACCCTTACGGGTAAAGCACTCAAAGCCATAAACCTAAAAAACATTATTTTTCTTCTTTGTCCAAAATTATCCAAAATGATTCAAAAATTATTTTAGTCAACAATTACCAACAATTAAAGACAATTATACAAAAAAGCCCATCTTAACAGTTCTCCGGCGTATGCCAGATCGTTGTTAAGATGGGGACTATGAATAACAGGTTCAGTGTCGAGCATCAAAAAAACGCGGATCTCTTCTCTTGCTTATCCGCTCATTGAGGTCCTGAGAAAACCTATAGTCTCGAATAAGCATTGCAGAAACCCACGCTGTGTATATGTGTACACACGCGCATACTATAAAAGTACGCGCGGGCGTATAAAATACACCTCGCAGGCATCTACTACTGCCTTGTTTTCGAAGACTAAAATTGAAGTTTCTCAGGTTCCAATGAGTCAAAAACAAGCGTTAGTAAACGCCTTTATAAATATGTCTGCCTCGTCGGAAGCGACAATCCATGATTAAGTTGCTTTGCAACAAATGTAATGGTTGTGCTTCCTCCTCTTCCCACAGATTATAAATCCGCGGGAGCCCTATTAGAACCGCTTCACAGCGAGAGGTAATAAACTCGGCTACAGCCCACCCGCGCGGACATTATTCTCGCATATGTACCAAAACTAAGTTTTAGTAGTAAATACTCGAATATGCTCCGCTTTTCCCAACCTAAACATTACGTTTGGTTTACGTTGGGAGCCCTAAAGCGTGGGACTGCCATGCAAAAGTGTGGTCATAAACACGCATTTGGTCTATGTCGGGCATGCCTGAATCACCTTTGCTGGTGCAAAGGTACAAAAATTTTTTGACATATGCAAGTTTTTAGGGGAAAAATATGCCACTTTATGCCAATTTAGGCAGAATAGGCAGATTTAGGCTTCTTCTGAGAAATCGAGAGAGCGAGTTATCGGGTTATCGAAAGAGCGAAAGGGGGATCGGAAAATCCGGATATTCCAGACCGCTACGCTCATCCGGAAGTTCGCCGAAACAGCGGCGAGGTCTGGACGGGAGGTAGTAGCTCGCGGTCACGAACTGACCGCGCACGGGACCGGTGGGGAGAGGATGCCCGCATCAGATGCGGGCAAGAGACGAAAGGGGCGGGCAATGGCATTGCCCTGAAAGAACCAAGAAGAAGCCGACTATCAGTCGGCACAATACGGAGAATATACTTGAAAATAGATGCTTTTACCCTCGACAGGACAAAGACAAAAGGGCTATAGCAACAAAATCCGTATCAATGGCGTTCGCTAACAATCATGAACAGAACGGCTGCTATACAGATGACAATACCCGCGATGATGTTCGCGGTGAGCGGCTCGTCGAAAACGAGTGTGCCTACCATGATAGCCGTTACTGGTTCGAGGGCACCTAAGACGGATGTTTTAGTCGGACCTATCAGACGCGTCGATAACGCTATCGTCAGCATCGCTATCATGGTAGGGAAGATTGCCAAGCCGAGCAGATTAAGTGCTTTGCCCATGGTGTCTATACCTTGCAGTATAAGCGTTCCGTCAACCAGAAGGTAGGTAAGAAAGGCAATGGCACCCACTATCAGACCATAGAAGGTCAGTACATGCTCGGATACATGCCTGATGCGCTGTGAGCGATTGACGATAACCAGATATATGGCGTAACTTAGCGCGGATAATGCTGCCAGAACGATACCAAGCCAATGGATCGCTGTGCCGCCGGATGGCCAACTAAGTAAGACAACACCAACGAGCGTGGCGACAATGCTCAGCCACACTTGCCATTTAGGATAAACGCGCAATACCACCATGATTAGCGCCACGAATACCGGGTACAGATAAACTAACGTAGTTGCCAGGCCGGTAGGAATAAAACGATACGACTCAAACAGAAACACGCTGCTGGCGGCAAACAGACAGCCCAGCACAACTATCAGGCGCAACTCGCCGCCGTTGACACGGAATGACTCGTGACGAAACGCCATCCATATACCTAAGATCACAACCGAGATGGAATAGCGGAAGAAGAGCATTGATAATACGGGCACACCACCGTCCAATAGCGGTTTGCCGAACAGCGGGTTCAGTCCGTACGAGACGCCTGCAGCCACACCGGCTGCAAAGCCTATGATTGTCTGTTTATTATTAGCCATTTGTCATTTTCAATACACCGGTACGATGGTGCGAGGTATGCGCTTACGCATCTGCTGGCGCGTGAGGGGCTGCACATCGCGTGTGCGCAGGGTAGTGACGCGCTGCGTAGCGCGGATGTTGAGGGGGATAGTGTCTTTGGTCTCAATCGAACCTCTGCCCGAAGGCTTGCGGTCCTTGCGCTTGCCGATGATCGTGGCGTCAGACAGCAGGTTCTTCTCCAAGGGATATAGATGTCCGTCGCGCTCCTGATACAAGGTGTTCAGGCTGATGTCGGCATGCACCTTGCGGATGCGGTATTGCTCTATCTGCTTCTCGCCCATGTTCAGCAGATTCAGCATCTGCATTTCTTGAGGTTTGACTTTGTAGCCGAACGGTATATTCAACTCGACATGTGCGCGTTCGGCAAAGCGAAGTACGCTGAGGTCATCTGAGCGGAGGATATAGTTGCGCTGCATGCGGTAGACGAAGATGCCCAGGATGTTCTGTTTCTCAGTATAGGTCAGAACTGTTTCCCCCTCGTTTTCGTTGCCCACCTTCCAGCGGTTAATATCCTTCATTGTGTTGGCAAAATCAAACACGATATTCCCCATACTCCATAGTGCCTTGTGCACCACTACCCCCGAGTCCACCGCCGATGCCGCCCTGCGTGCATGTGGGTGGACGGCGTCAATCTGACTATTGGCTAAGATGGTGTCGGCGAGTGCGCGAATAGATGCGTCGACAAAGCGCTTGCAGTATTCGCCGCCGAATTGAAGCGAATCAGTCGGAACAACCGAACGCTTGCCGGTGCGCGGGTCTTTTACTATGTGTCCTTGTCTTGGCAGGACGACTACGTTGGCAATCATCTGTTCCATCCCCCAGGGTTCGTCGTCGGCATCCATGCGCACATCGCTCACAATATGATAACCTGTGGCAGTGAACGGAAAATCGGTCTGCATCTGCTCGTAGACGGCTGCCAGCAGTTCCTGCATGCGCTTGCGTTTGTTCTTCTGCTTCTGCGGCTTGGCGGCAATCACCACCTCTTCAAGATGGATAGGTTGCTCATTGAGCACGATCACGGTGGTGTCCGGGGCATAAGAACCGTCGGTGGCATAGAGGTCCTTGAGGAACAAGGTTTGCTTCTCGTAGCCGATAAACGACACAATCAGTTCGGCATACGGTGGCAGATCGGTTTGCAGGCGGAACAGTCCGTTGCCGGCTGTAGCCGTTCCGACAACAGGGTCGTCTGCCATATACACGGTGGCGTAACTGATAGGTCGACCTTTGGCGTCAACAACACGGCCGACATACTCCGTGGAAACAGACAGTTGAAAGCCGACAATGGAAAAGAGAAAGCATATCGAATATCGTAAAGTGAAATTTGTCATTTGTTATATCGTTTGTCATTATCTGAATCGGTGGTTGAAACCGATGGACAGCAACTCCTTGAACTGCAAGTGCTGCGGTTCGGTGGATTTAACCGTTGAATCAAATCGCGGGTGCAGCGTCAGGTGCGTGGAGAGAAAGCGGTTGATGATAAAGTCCACCTCTATCTGCCAGTCGAACTCCACCTGACGGTAGTTGGTATAGAGGTACAGCAGGCTGTACAGCTCGATCTCTCGCAGCGGCTTGTATTTCATCTCCACACGTAGCGAACTACCGAACTCCGACAAGGTCTTCCGGTCGGCATCGATGCCAAAATCCGTAACGGTGACGCGTTCGGGATCGTTGATGGCTGCATGTACGAGCTTGTAAGTGGCAGGCGAGAAATTGACTGTTACCCAGTCGATAGGCTTGTAATCAACACCTATACCTACATTGAACCGTATAGGCGTCATCAGTCCGGACTTAAGCTGGCGGCTGTTGGTCTTCCACGAGGGGAGGAGAGTGGTCTGAAAATCGACTGCCCCGGACACGTACAACTTGCTGTACACTTGATAACCGACCTTGGAGTAAAGCTTGAACAGGTCGTCCGTCACATTCACCTTGTGCACGGTGTCTGTCTTGCCTGTGGTGGATAAGCCCATGCGCCATTCGCCCGTGTTCTCCCAGACAAAGTTATCACGCTTGTACTTGATCTCACCCTTCAGTATAGCCAATAGTGCCAAACTGGAGTTTCCCCCCTTGTACCAGTTTGGGGATATATAGTTCTGCGTGAATTGCACGAGCGTGCGCGCCTCTTTGTACCATGGCGAATATTGCTGCAGTATGGCTCGGCGTATGTCAGCCTTGTCTTCTTCCTCATCGCGGAAGATATGCTTCTCGATGCGAATATCTTGCACCTCAGTTTGTATCCCTATCTCTTGTGCCAGATGTTGTGCCTCCAGTCGGATGGAATCCACCCGCAACGAGTCGCGGTACAACGAGTCGCGCTGTATCTGTTCCTGCATGGCAATCAGCCTACGTGATGCCTCCTCGCTACTGAGGCAGGTGCTGTCGATGGCAGCCAACGAGTCGGCTATGTGCCGGCTCTGACGGGCAATGATATCCAGCAGCAACGCATCGTTGTTGAACTGAACTGTACGCTCTGCGTCCTGTAGACGAATCGTATCGGCATGCCGGTGAACTGACACAAGGGTGTCGTTGGCCTGAACCCCAACGCTACTGTTGGCATGTACCCCAACCGAACCAAGCAAGAAGAGTGCTATGTATATCAGATGCCTGCGCATGTATCACTTCTGCTTTTTACCGACCTTGCTGAGTTGTGACTTGAATTCTTCCGTAGCCGTGTCAGGATTCATCGGGCGTAGAAAAGCGCGCACCACGAGCCATGCTGCCAGCAAGATAAATGGGATACTGAGCAGTTGTCCCATGTTGAGCAGATGTCCTGCCTCGAAGAGCTCCTGGTCGTTCTTGATGAACTCAAGCAGAAAGCGTGTCACAAACACGATCAGTAGGAAGATGCCGAGCAGTAATCCCTCGCGGCGATATGCCTTACCGTAGTGATACATTGCCTGCGTTGTGATCAGCGCCACGATGCAATAGAGCATCTCATAGATCTGCGTCGGGTGACATGGAACCGTTTGCCCATCACGCACGAAGATGAAGCCCCATGGCAGATCAGTCGGGCCGCCATAAATCTCGGAATTCATCAGGTTACCCAAGCGAATGAGTGTAGCCGTCACACCAACGCCTATGCAGAGGCGGTCGAGTATCCACAGCATGGAGGTATGGTACTTCGGCTGCTTGCTGAAATGCTTGCGGTTGAGCAGCCATGCTGCAATAAACAGGCCTATTGCCCCGCCGTGGGACGACAAGCCCCCCTCCCATATCTTCAGCAGGTAGAACGGATGCTCGATGTACGGGTTGCGGTAATTGAACGTCCAAGCAAAGAGCTGGATAGGTTCGGTGCTGATGTTCATCGCACGGCAGTAATTTGCCATCCAAGGCAGGGTGACATCGTGCCACTCGTAGAACCAGCAGTGACCTATACGTGCGCCGATAATCACACCCAGCGCCATCCACAGGAAGATCTTGTCTGCCCAATCTTCAGGGCAGTTCTCATGTTTGTACAGGCGCACCTGAATCAAGTAGCACAAGTATAGGCCGATTGCCCACAGCAGTCCATACCAGCGGATGCCCCCATCGCCAATATGGATGAGGATAGGGTCGACATTCCAGGTTATGTATAGTAAATTGTGCATTAGATATTATTATTTGTCATTTGTAAATTGTCAATTATCGCTTACTTTCCCGGCGGAGGTCCCATGGGCGGCATGCCATTTTTGCCGGGTGTCTGTCCGCCTTCCATCATCTCTTGTACGCGTCCGGCAAAACCTTTTGCCTTTCTGCCGCCCATCATGTTCAGCTTGTAGGTGAAGGTGAGCATGGCATATGTGCTGAGCGAGTTGTACTCCCTGTACTGCACATAGTTATCACCAACCACTTGCACGATGCTCTTCTTCTGATTCAGCAGATCGTATCCCTTCAAGGTGAGTGTGGCGTTCGACCACGTCTTGGAAAGGAATACGTTCAAGTCGATCTCGTCAGGGTCGTCAAACCCATAGCCGTAGCGTGCTGTATAGCCGCAGTCAGCACCCAGCGTCCACGACTTAGGCAGGTTGAACTTGATATCCCCGGTCACCGACCAATTGAACACATTGCTCAGTGTGTTGGTGCTCAGGTTGTTCTGTGTGCGGCTGTAGTTGAACGTGCCGACAACGCCTACATCCACACTGTCGTGTGTAAGCCGGAGGGTAAGGTTCTCGCTTACTTGCAGGTTACCCG
>JAFSPC010000027.1 GCA_017443075.1 Paludibacteraceae bacterium | reverse complement strand
TGGTAATGGAGTTAATTTTCAATTAGAGGTAGATAATATAGATAGTTTATATAATAAGCTAAAAGAAAATGATTATAAAATAGCATTTGAAATGAAAGAAAATTGGTATAGACAAGATAATAAATTATTAGGCAATAAAGAATTTTTAATTCAAGATCCAGATGGATATTTATTAAGATTTGCAGAAGATTTAGGAGAAAAATTTATTTAGAATTATAAAGGTATATAATTCGTAGCGGAGCACTAAAGTGCTCCATAAAGAAAGGAATATATAATGCAATAAAGATAGATATATTTGTAGTAATGCCAAATCATATACACATGATTTTAATTATAGATAAAGAAAGTGGCTTTAGCGGCAATCCTTTTGATGTCTCACCAGCAGCAATTGTGACATTCGCTTGAGTATTGTCTGAATACTGAACCCATAGATTAATTCCTATTAAAGATGTCTCGGCTAACTCCAATACAAGTTCTTCGTAGTCGGTTGTTTCAATAGTCTCCCATTTTTGAATAGCAGGCCATTCGCCATTTTCTGCGCTTATCACTTTCGTTTCCGCGTTCCATGAGATTCCATCTGGTCTGTCTTTATCAAATCCCGACAGAGTGATGTCCTTTGTTACTACCGTGGCGTGGGCGGAGAGGGCAAAGAGTGCCACGGCTAAAATACTAAATAATTTTTTCATAATGATTATATTTTAAAGTTAATTATATAGTCTATTAGTCAACTAATTGACCGAGCATGTTGTATGCTTTGCTATCACGGATAATCAGCACTTGACCGTTGCGGAGAACCTTATGGGTTACGGGTGACGGGTTACCGGTTACGGAATCAATGCCGGTTGCGCTCTTCGGTTTGCCGATGACGATAGATGTGAGGTGGTAGCCCTGTCCGCGGATGACGAGACCATGGTCGGCAATATCCTGCGCTATCTCATCGGTTGCGACTTTGTAGGCGAAGAAGGAGGTGTGGTTGGTGACAGCGAGGTCAGTCCAAGACCATTCATCTCCGGCTTTGTAGGTAAGAGCGAACTGTGCTCCTTCGATCGCATCGGTGTAATAGATCTTGATACTGTCATCTTTGGCAAGCCCAGCCAACATATCCTGTTGCACATTGTAGGTGTCGAATTGTTCACCCGGGTATTCCTCTGTGTTCCACGAGATAGCCACATTGCCTGTCCAAACAGCAGAGTCCACATACTCTTTGGTCTCCGGTTGCGGTTCGGGATCATCGCCCGGCTCTTGGTAAGGCAGGAGTTGCAGTTTGGTCACAGTACAGAGTTTGCCCTGAATGGTCAGACCGGAAGTTTTGATATTAGCTACGAGGTCCGCATCTGTAACGGCATAACGATAAGTGCCTGCTGCAGTCAGCGACTCCCAGTTCGTACCGGGAATAGAAGTCCATGGGTCGTTAGCAGCGATATTGATTTGGCAATAGGAGTCGGTAAGATCGGCAATGGTGATTGCGATAGAGTCGTTGAGTGCCAAGTTTTGCAGTTTGGCCGCATCGATGCCGAAGCCGTCATTTCCCTCTGCACCCAGCACTTGCGTTCCTTCCCAAAGTGTTTCCACTACGCGGTCTTGCGGTTGGGGGGTGACAGGCTCGTCACTTTGGTTGTCATCCACCACGATAGCGGTGATGTTATATCCCTGCCCACGGAAGATTAGCCCGCGTTCAGTAATCTCTGTAGCGATCTGCTCTGAAGCCACGGTATATGACATAATACCCTCGGCTACCGATGTTTCAAGGTCGGTCCAATCCCAGCCATCGCCTGCCTTGTAGGTCAGTACGTACTGAGGCTCATCAATCTTGGCGACTACGGTCACCTTGATCGTATAGTCCTTTTGTAGACCGATAAACGTACCGGCAGGTGTCTCAAACTGTGTACCTGCATACACATCTGTGTTCCACGAGATAGGTTCATCCCCCGTCCAAACGGTTGTCTGTTTTGCCGAGACGGTCAGTGCTGCCAATACAGCACATGCAAATGTAAAGATCTTTTTCATTTGTGTTGATATTTATATCAGCCAATCTTGGCTGATGGTTAGTGTTCTACTGCCAGCCCGGATTGTTGGCATTAATCGCCGGATTAGTGTTAATCTCCTGTTGCGGAAGGGGGAACAACAGGTTGCGCTCTGTGCGCGTCTTTACTACCCCGCCATCGTCCGTCCCGCCGATAGCGTTCATGGCGTCAAGGTAGATGCCCCAGCGAATGAGGTCCCATCGTCTGTCTGCTTCGCACGCCAGTTCTTTGGCGCGCTCCTCAATAATCGCCGAGCGGCGTTGTGTCTTGTCTGCCAATGCACGACTGCCGCCCATGGATGACAGCACACTGTTCGAACGCTTCTGCACCTCATTCAGATAGCGGATAGCATCTCCCGGACGCTCCAACTCATTCAACGCCTCGGCATATACAAGCATGACGTCCGCGTAGCGCAAGAAGGGCCAGTTGGCATCTGCATTGTCAATAGCATTGTCGGTCACATCCTCATACTTGGTCGTGAACGCAAGGCACTGCGCATCGGTGGAATAATAGTAGTTCACACCATCAGCGAATATTCCTTCCGGGTTCTTCACCCAGTCGCCATTCAAGTTACGGCCGGTAGCCATAATCGTATATTCGTCATCCTTCGGATAATAAAATCCTGAGTTCGACTCACGTTGCGTGTAGTTACGCCAGCGATGCCGCACGCCTTTGGTAATACGGTAATCATCATGGTCGAATAGGTCGTACCAATGCCGTGTGCATCCCGTCCAACCTCCCGACTGAATGAAATCGGAACCTGTAGCCGTCATATATCCCTCGTACTGTGTATGTACAGATGTCTTGTATGTGGCATTGCCGCTGACCGTGCCCACGCTGAACATAAACTCGGATGCCGTAGCCGAAGCCTTTTTCCACAAGTCATCGTACGGCAACAACTCGTAGCTACCAAATGTGCCGTCTATCACACTTTCCGCCCAGTCAGCGGCTTGCTGCCATAACTGCGCAGCATGCATCTGCTCATAGCCCTTGACGACACGTTTGCTGAACGTACGCGACTGCAACGGTGCATACTGCCGGTTGCCATTGGCGTCAGTGAGATACGGTGCACCTGTACGAACGATCACCTGCGTTCCCTCGGGCATAGCCGCAGCAGCCATCGTAGCATACACCTTTGCGAGCAATCCTGCTGCCGAACCGGCATTCGCGTGCCCGGCACGATATGCACCGTCAGTATTCTTGTACATCAGCCGCGTGGATGACTCCAGCAGACTGATAATCGTATCGCACACCTCTGCCACCGGACGCCGAGGCAAGCCGACGGATACCTGAGCAACATAATCTTTCATCACCGTAGGCTGAATAGGAATATCACCGTAGGCACGCACTAACAGAAAATAAGCCAGCGCACGATTGAAACGCATCTCACCTATAGCGTTGTTGCGCACAGCTGCATCGATATTCTTCATTTCCGCAATGTGCTGCTCGGCATTGATGGATCGTGCTATCAATCCGTAGCATCCTTTCCATAGCGCATCAGTCAGGTCCTGTTCACCTTGGAAATTGCCCGCGCCAAACGTACCGAACAACCAATCCGGTCCGCTGATATAATCGGCATCAAACTCCAACATACGGGGGAAATATCCCCAGCAGAACATATCGTATATCCATTTGGAATATGTGCCTGTTACCCATGCATCGCACGCCTCAGGGCTGTCGCCCATTGATACATCCGTTACCAGGCTGTCAGGATTCTCCTCTATCCATGCGCAAGATGTAAGACCGCAAAGGCTCAAAGATAAAAGACTACACGCTAACGTGCTCAAAGAAAAAAGCCTAATATGTTGTAGAATTTTCATTGCAATTATATTTTTTCGTGATGTCGTGATAATGTGATGACTCGATAGCGACACATCAGAACGTGAAATTGATGCCCAGGCTGTACGAACGAGCCGACGGGTAGGAGTAGCTGTCCACCCCGGGTGTAGCAGCATTCGTGCCGCCAGCATTCACATCCGGCTCAAACCATGAGTAACGTGTTGCCGTAAACACGTTATTCACCGTGAAGTTGAAGTTGATCTTCTGTATCCATTTGGCAGGTTGCTGCCAGTTGTATGCCAACGTCAGGTACTTCATTTTCAGGAACGAACCATCCTCCACATACCGGTCGCTTATCAGCCATGTGCGCGTGTATCCGGCAGTAGGTTTGGGCCACGTGGCACCGGTGGGATTAGCCGGCGTCCAGCGCCCCTCGTACGCCGATCGGGTTATATTACCGATATTCGACATCGTTATATCCGTCAGGTTATAATTGAATATATCATTACCGTACGATCCTTGCAGCATAAATGACAGCGATAGTCCTTTCCACGACAGGTTACTTGTCAGTGCTCCAGTAAACTTAGGATTGGTGTTACCGATGATGGTTCGGTCAGCCTCTGTGATAATGCCGTCGTTGTTCAGGTCGCTGTAGATGATCTCGCCCGTATTGGGGTCAATACCATCCTCCTTGTAGCCATACAACGTACCTATCGGACATCCGTTGCGCTGCAGGAACACCTGATCGGCTTTGCTCCACAGGGCTGTGGCATACTGATCGCCCTTCAAGCCGCCAATCTTGTTCCTATTCAAGCTGAAGTTCGCGCCGATGTTCCACTGCCAGTCGCCTGACGGAAAGATATCGTAACTGAGCGTTACCTCCACACCCTGATTGGTGACATGGCCGCTATTAACCATCATCTGGCTGAATCCTGTGGAGGAAGGGATAGTCACGTTCTGCAGCAGATTGCGGGTGAACTTGTAGTAATAATCAATCGTCAGGTTCAGCCTGTTGCTTAGGAAGGCGATGTCCAACCCGGCATCCGCCTGCGAGGTTGTCTCCCAACGCAAGTCAGGGTTGGTCGGTCCGCGCCAGTCAATCATCGCCACGCCGCTCTCCAGCGTGCCATTATAGGGATAATTAGCTGCATCCAGCACCGTCAGCGTACGGTAGGCACCTATACCTTGATTACCCGTCTCGCCATACGACAAGCGCCACTTCCAGTTCGTCAGCACCTGTTGCTCCTGCATCCATGATTCATCTATCATACGCCACGCGAACGCTCCGGAGAAGAATGGTGCCCACTTGTTTTTCTTAGCGAACGATGAACTGCCGTCCACACGAGCCGAAGCCGTAAACAAGTACCGTCCCATCAGTGTATAGTTGATGCGCGCCAGAAATGACTCCAGCGACATCTGTGTGCTGCTGCTGTTCAGCACCGCGCGGTCCAACGCCATTTGCATGTTGGCATCTTTGGTCAGGTCGTTGGGGAAATTGGTAGCCATAGCACTCTCGTTTTCGCCCCATCCGCGCTCAAAAGTCACACCTGCCACGGCATTGATGCTATGGTTCGGATTGAAGGTGTGATCAAACATGAGCAATGTTTCCGCGGTGAGCGATTTCCAGATGTTACTTGCTTTGCCTGCCTTACCATTGTAGGGGGACTTACCTTCCTGTGTATGGCGGTCGTAGTAGGTTGCACGATGCCCATCGTTATACCCGAGGCCTAAGTTCTGCCGCAACTTGAGCCATGGCTGAATCTTGAACTCCATGTACGAGGACGAGAACCACGATATCTGTTTCAGTTGGTCTTTGGCGCCATTCACGTAGTTCAGCGGATTGGCAGCCAACCAGTTCAGTTCGTCCAGTTGCTCGGTGCTGGCATGCGGGCCATACGTGGCTGGGAAGATCAGCGAGGAGCGAATGATACCCGTGTTCTCGCTGTTTGTGCGCTGGAAGTTGGTGGTCGAATGTGTAAAGTGCTGCGATGTGCCGATCTCAAACCAGTCGGTTATATGCCTACCTATATTGATACTCAGTCCGTAGCGCTGGTAGCCTGTGTTCTTGATTATACCTTGTTGCTGGGTATAATTGCCAGAGAAGGAGTACCAGCCTTTGTCTGAACCGCCACTGACATTGATGCCATACTCCTGGCTATAGCCGAGCTGATAGATCAGTTGTTGCCAGTCGGCACCACTCACCTCATCGGTATTTCCGTATTGGTCGGTGCGCACCCCGGGATTGCGGAAATCATCCGGCGAAGGATTGTATGTGCCGTGTGCATAATCATATCCCGAGCCTACATACGGATAATCCCACTCGCCTCGGTAGGGGTCACGTTGCGTGCCGCCTTCATATAGCCGGCTGTTAGCTGCCGCCTCGTTCTGATACAAGGCGTAGTGATACGGGTCCAGCATCTCCACCTTGCCGGCAATCTGTGACAGCGAGCCCTTCACATTCACCTCTACCGTCGGACGGCTTCCGCTCTGCCCTTTGCGCGTAGTGATAATCACCACGCCGTTGGCACCACGCGAACCATAGATAGCCGTTGCCGAAGCGTCCTTCAGCACTTCTATTTTCTCAATATCATTTGGATTAATCATCGACAGCGGCGAGGTCTGTTGGTTGTTACCGTCGTTAGCAGCGGATGAGGGCATACCATTAGGGTCAGTACCAAACGGCACTCCGTCCACTATATACAAGGGCTGCGAGCTGGTGGTAAACGAGTTCGCGCCACGCACGGTGATGCTTGTGCCGCCACCTGGTGCACCATCAGCGGTCTTGACATCCACGCCTGCAATCTTCCCCTCCAAACTCTTAGCCACATCCATTTGTCCGCCTTGGCGCATATCCTCGCCTCGGATCTGACTGACCGCACCGGACAAGTCCCGCTTGCGCATAACGCCGTAGCCTACAACAACCACTTCGTCCATGAGTTGGTTATCCTCCTCAATGGTTACATTCACGGCTGTTTTGCCTTTGATATTCACCACCTGCGTCTTGTAGCCAATCATGGAGACCTGCAAGATGAACTTGCCGTCAGGGACCTCCAGCGAGAAACGACCATCCATATCAGTCACCGTGCCCGTGGTTGTACCTACTACAATCACACTTGCGCCTACAGCCGGTTCGCCAAGTGAACCGTCCATCACCAGCCCCGAGACCGTCGTCTGAGCAGATACTGCCAACGATAGTAGCAACGTGCTAAGGAATAACAATTTCTTCATTATTGTGCACTAATTAGTTCGATTTTTGTCAACGTAAATCCTACGCCAGTCAGGATCAGTCCGCGCGTTTTCACCTCATCCAGTGCCACTGCGTCAAACATATACACCACATCCGTACCATCCAGTTTGTACCATATAGGCTCTGCTGCCCCAGTCAATTCGCCCCATGTGCGGTTGTTTCGCAGCGATAGTTGGGGTGTCACGCCGGCTGCTTTGGCAGCAGGGTCAAGAGTGTAGGAGATAAGGAGCACATCATTCTCGGTGGCCTGCTGAAACGGTGCTGCTGTCAGCCTAAGGTTGCCGCTCCAGTCGGCGGGGAAATATTTCTCTCCATGGAACAGTTCGCCCGCGCGGAGCACATATTCGCGCGGTGCGCGCTGTACGGCAGAATAATCCTCGCTAACCTCACCTACCTGCCTCACGATGCCTATCGCGTCCAACCTGTAGCCTGTGCCGCCGATACGCATTGCCACATTCGTGCCGTAGCCTGCCAGGGCGAGTTTGAGCAATGGTGCATCGTCGTAGATATACCACGTGTAGCTGTCGCCGCCTACGGGCACACCATCCAGCGCAGGGGACAGGACGTTCCACGTAAAGTCCATCAGTTTGGCGGCGGCGTTTGGCTTCGCCTTGCTTATATGCAACCGCAGACCGTCACCTACGCGCAAGTCCTTCAGGCACGATGCGGGAATCTCGGCATTGGCACTCCAATCGTCCTTCATCATCACCGCCGGGCCGGTCCACACCATCTGCTCTTGATAATCCGCAGCATCACTGATCGTTACCTGCAATATACGGTAGTCGTGTCCGCCAATGGCAATACCGTGCTCACGGGCAATGGCCAATATATCCTCGGTCAGCGTCATGCGGAACGGGCCGTTGATACCGAAGTATCCGTACTCCGGTGCTACGCCCTGCCATGTTTTGGGATTTTGGAATGCACCCTGCGCCGTGCGCTTGGCATTGTCGTTATACACAGTAAGTATATCGCCCGCGTGTGCGCTCGCGAAATGACGTGGTTCGAGCACAATATTATCCTTCCACGCCTTACCTATCGTTTTTGGACCGATGAGTATAGTGCGCTCCACTGCCGGCAACGATGCAAAGAAGAGGGTGCAAAGCACTACTACTATAATTCTATTTCCTTTCATTTTTCACCTTTCCCCTTTAAACTTTCAACTCTCAACCGCGTTCAACTTATTTTACTTTAGCAACTCTTTCATCTGTTCTCGATCGATGACCAATCCGCTGTCAAACGCATCTTTCCACCACTGCTCGCCAGCGAACTGGTGCTCATCGCTATTGCCTGCATTGTAGTTGTAGTCGTACCAGGTCATGAACCAACTCCAACGACTTCCTTCGCCCCAAATCTTTGTCCAGAGCGACATGTCCACCTCGTCGCCATTGCCGCATTCGGCAAGGGCGATGAGTTTGTTCGGGTACTCGGTTTGCAACTGCCGGAACTCCTTTGCCAACGGGTACTGCAAGGCATAATAATTGTCACGCCCTACCACATCCACTACATCATCACCGGGATACCAGTCAGAGTCATTCATCTGCGAGTTCCACACCCATATCAGGTTATTCAGCTTGTGGTAATTCACGAGTCGGTCGTATAACATCCGCCACAAGGCTTTGTATGCATCCGGGCCTTGTGCGCCCCACCAGAACCACGCCTTACCGCCAGCAAACTCAGTGGAGTTACCGGCAGCCTCGTGCAGTGGCCGCCATATAACAGGAATGCCGCGTTTCTGCATCTTCTTCAGATAACCTGCCACCTGATCAATATCATGAATCATGCGCTTGTATTCATCGGAGGCAGGGTCATTCACATTGGCAGGGTTAAAACTTGTCTCCCCCGGATTCTTGCCGGGTGAGCAGGTCCAGTTCGTACCATTGTTTGCCGGCACCTGCCAATGCCACATGCATCCCACCACGCCGCCAGTCTCGAACCAATCGGTGACAGGCGTCAGATCGCTATAGTCGAGCCAACCCTGCTTATTCACATCACGTGAAGCATGGATATTGATGAAGTCGAACACGTTCAGCGCGGGATAATGCCCCGTCCACTTGTAGACATTCTCCGCCTCGCGCGCGTTCCAATCTACATTTGCCACCACGCCAGACAACGCGCGCTTGCCATACTCCTGACACAAAACAGCCCATAGCCGCTGCGTTTCGGCAGTAGCATTCGGATTGCATAAGCGATAGGAAACAGGTTCGGTTGTTGACACCGGCCCTACGGCATGACAACTGGCGGCATTGGTAAAAACTATTACCAGAACAATAAACTGATGCAAAAAATGATGTCTCATGGCACGGGTTTCGTAATTACGATGCAAAATTACTAAAATTATGCCATATTCACCGACACTATTTTAGCAAAATCTACACGATAACTTTCGTTTTGACATATTTTTCACGAAATTCGGTAGGTGAGCACCCCTTTCGTGCTCTGAACAGGCGGTTGAAATTACTCAAGGTGTTGAATCCGCAATCATAGCATATTGAGGAAACGGGGTCATCTGTATCGACGAGTTTGCGAGACGCAGCCCCCAAGCGCACATCCACAATAAAATCCGAAAGCGTCTTACCCGTTCGCAACTTGAAGAACCGCGAGAAGGCGGTAGGCACCATGCCGATCATTGCACTGAGTTGCTCAAGGCGTATGTCCTCCATATAATGTGCCGACACATATTCCTTTACCTTAGCCACACGTCGGCTCTCGCTGGTAGTGCGGACCTGTGCGAATGAGGTGCTGGACAGCTCGCGAGCATCATCGTATTTCGACAACTCGTGCAGGATAAATGCCATCTCTATCGCCGCCTCAAAGCCATCTCGAATAGACGACAAGCGTTGTAGCCGCGAATAGACGCTCATGATGGCAGCCATGGGGAAACACAAGCCGCGTTGCGCCCGCTCAAACATCTTCTGAATCGACTGAAAGGGATTAGTGGACAGAAATGAATCCACCCCAAACCCCGAGCGGAACTGAATCGTAATCTCGTGAATATCGTGGCTTTGGCAATGCCCCTGAGCCCAAGCGTGCTCAAGATTAGGCGAACTAATTAGCACCAGTTCGTAGTCGCCGATCTCCTCCACCGAGTCGCCTACTATACGTTCGCAACCGGCACCATGCTCTACAAAATTCAGCTCACAGAGCGTATGGCGGTGCAGCGGAAAATCACAGCACGCCTTGTGGCGATCAGCCACATACAGCAGGTCGTGCTCACCTAACGGGGTTATCTCCTGTAGAATGGTATTAGGATTCATCATAGTCAAAATAGTGGTAGCATTAGCATAGACATATCTAAATCGATGCAAAGATACAAAAAATAAATGATATTTGCAACAATTATTTTGAAAAAAGTAAGCAATTATCCGCAAAAATAGCAAAAGTGGCAAGAGGCTGCCACTTTTGCTATTATATGGCAAGGCAAACAATTGCCAATGCCTATGCATGCTATCGGTGTTTAGCGGATGAGGATACCTTGTGCGTTGTAGTCGTGTCCGCTGTTGCGTATGATGAGCACACCGTTCTCGAGGCGTTTAGTTGTCTCATGGTCGGTGTGCAGGGCATCGAGTGCGTCCTTTTGGCTGCGTACGGCAACGACATACACATTGCCATCCTCGCCCACAACGGTAGCATCAAGGGTATAATGTCCTTCCTCACCGCCAATGGCGAAGTACTCAACGGATTTGAGCCCCACCATCTGCCAAACGGGTAGCCCGTCCTCATCCTCTCCGTCACGGAAATCGATGCGTGATGACCACTCAATCACATCTTCGACATCATATTCGCCGGTCTGCACCTCGGAGCTTGTGCTATTTACGGAAAAGTTAACCGCCACGGAATCAGTCTCGGCATAGAAGACGAGTTCGTAATAGTCCTCCCAGTACGTTGTCTCGAGTTCGGCATTTAGCTTGAGCAGGATTGTATCGCCGGTGAGCGTAAATCCGCTGTCGTAGTAACGAAGCATATATTTGAATCCGCGCTCATCGGTGACATCGGCACTAACCCATACCTCATCGCCCTGAACCTCCTTGCTCAGTGCGGCAGCCACAATCTTGTACTCATGTTGTTGGATAGACAGGTAACTGATCTCCAGATCAATACCCCCCTCATCACTCGTATAGAGCGAGTCGGTGACGGCATCCTCGTCTGCCCCCGGGAGCACGAGGTGACAGGACAAGGTGTTGTCCGCATCCACCAACTCGTACTCAATACCGCCATCGGCGTGGGTGATGGGGTTGGCCTGCCCGAGGTAAACGAACAAGCCCTCGTACCCGGGTTTCTCGCCGGCATAACTCAGGTTCCATGTATTGCCGCGGTAGTCAATGATGTTCACGGAGAGGGCTATACTGTCGGCATTGATCTCGGTCTTTTTGAACGAAACGGACTCATAATAGATATACTCGCGCTCGTCAGCGTTCATGCCTGACGACTCTTCCTCATCCATGTCAGCCAAGGTATAATCGCGGTTAAGTTCAACATCCTGCATCCATAAGTCAACGGTGATGAGGAAATTGAACAGTTGCTTGCCGCTCTCGGTAAGCAGTGAGTAGCCGACATGTTGGTTATCCACATTCACGAGTGAGACATTGCCAATCTTCGCATCGCGCACGGAGGGTACGTAGGGTCCGGCCTGCACGTTCAGGGTCAGTTCGACTTGGTCGTACTTGTTGCTCCCGTTCACCAGCAGCAGTTCGCCGGTTACTGTGGCTTGCTTATTGACATACAAAACGGTGACATCGCCCGAGAGGAAAGTATAGCTATCACCGCCCACCATCATCAGTGCGGTGTTGGCTGGCAGGATCTCGGTGGTGTAGTGCCCCGCCACCTGGTCGGATGCCGCGGCGAGGTAGAGGTACATGGCGCTATCGTTGTCATAGCCAATGATCTGCCAAGCGTTGTCGGCAGGATAGATATCCAGCACGAGGCTTTTGCCATTGAAGGACATTGGCGTAGTTACGACCTCGGGTTCGCTCAGGTTGAGCGTGTACTCGACATTGTTCCAGCAAAGAATGGTACCGCTGACGCTGTACTCATCATCAGCATACGTGATGGTGACGCTGCCGCTGTAGAGGTCGTACTGCTCGCCATCAACGGTGATCGTACCGCCGTTGCGGCCATCAATCGGATAGGTGCCCGGGATGCCGTTGTTCTGATCACCATACAGGTCGAGCGAGAGCGACTTGCCATCATCGGTGGAGGCAAACACTTGCACCTCGCCCCAGATCTCGAATGCCCAGTCGTCAACCTGCAGGTCGTGAGCAACGAAATCTTCTTTGGTCTCTGCCTTAGGTATGGCGTAGAAGAGACTAATGCTATATATCACGCCATCATCACCTACCATGCTGCCACTCACATTGATTCGGTCCTCATTGGACGTAATGATAACAGAGGCATCTTTGGCATAGACGTCCCTGGTTATGGGGTCGTCGTACTCGTCGGTCTCACCGGTCTGAATGCCAATGTATGTAGAACTGAGTTCGACATCGGCGGCTACATACGTGCCGGCAGGAGAGGCACTGTCGGTGCTATACAGTTGCAATTGCACGTTATAGTTCTTATCCTGCGCGCGAATGAGCCAACTATGGTCGGTGGTGTTGTAGTCGCAACTCGCGATCGGGCGCTCCACATTCACGCTCACCACTTCGCCTGTAAGAATAAGTTCTTGCTCATCGTAGGCGAAGGTATATTCGTTGCCGAGGTCATCGGTGGCGGTTGCGGCGATGTGTATATCATAGCCATAGCCCTTGGTGATGCAGAACGTGGCAGCGGTGAAGGCGTGGAAGACAAGGTTGTCGTCGGCATCATATTCGCTCCAACCGCAACCTTCGGCATTCATATCCGCAAGGGTGTAGGTCTTGCCATACTCCAACTGATGCGCATTGGCTGCCAGGGGAAAGTCGTAGTCGAAATGAAGGTCCTGCGTATCGTTGTGCAGGAAATAGAGGATGTTCGTTCCGGCAGAGATAAAGTAGTTGTAGCGCTCAATCGTAACCTGTTGTGCGGCTACTTTGGATTTCTTGGGTTGTGCCGCCTTGGTGGCTTGCGCCTGATGGCGTTGCTGCGCACGTTTCAGAGTCTTGAACTTGTAGGTAATCTCGTCGCGCTGGTTGGCAGTCATGGCTGTCGCGAGGCGTTGCTGCAGTTGCTGTTTGTCGGTCTTGGCTACTTTCGTTGCACGCAGGCTGTGCGCACCTTGTGACACAACACGTTGCGTGGTAGCACTCATGCTCATCACCACCATCAGCGAAAGGAATAAAGATGTAAGTTTTTTCATACTTTTTAGAATGATTTGTTATAAATTAGTGTATTTTGATAGCATTTTGTCGCTCTTCCGCCTAAAAATCACACAAAGGTACAAAAAATATTTGACTTATGCAAGTAAAAAATGACACTTGCCGTTGCAAGTGCCATTTTTTCCGTTTCTACAACCGGTGTTACCATCGGTTAGCAGGCAATGCCCGGTAGGTTACTTCAACTCCGTGCCGAGTACGTTATATACGTTGCCGTTCTTTTCGATAACGATCATACCATTCTGTATGCGTTTGGCTGCATTAGCCTTAGCATTGATGGTATCTACAGTATCGATGTACTCGCCCAGACGAGCCTCAACTTTGTATCCGTTGGAGTTCTGCGCCTCGATGAAGATGACGCCGTTCTCGTCGATAGTAGCCTTACCTGCAACGAGGAACCATACCTGCGTGAAGCCGTTATCGCCCTCATAGCCAGCCAGTGAGTAGGTCAGATAGCCGTTAGCATTAACGCCTGAACTTGCATAGATGCTGCCCGGCTCTGCTGAACTGTTGATCAGGTACTCGCCCTCGGTCAGTTCGCTCTGGCCCTCCTGCGGGAAGATCTGCAGAGCAACAGAACCGTTGTTCTCATTCGTGGCTTCTACAATCAGGCTACCATATTTTGCGAAGTTAGAGTCGTCTACGACGTAAGAGTTAAACAGCTCGCTGAAGTCAGCCTCCTCGTCGTACTGGTAGTGACGCTCGGTCGGGATGGTGTATGTACCGGTTACATCCACATCATACGTGCGTACATCAGACGAGTTCTTCTCACTTGTAACGGTCAGTTTACCAACTACGTGGATGATGTTGTCAGCAAAGCTTACCTCAAGGTCAGCACCGGTCATATCCCAGTAATCGCTGGCGTTCGAGTCGGTAATGTAGGTATAGTAGTCGTCAAGGTTGGTTGCGTCATAACTGCCTGCTACCTCTGACGATTTGCCATAGATGGACAGGAAGAAGCCCTCGGTGGTCGTACCCGTCAGCTCCCAATTGTTCGGGTTGATCTCCAGCGTAAAGCCCTCACCTGTCAGCGTGGTGGCAGGTGCAGGAATCTTACCCGACAAGTTCAGTGAGAACTGAGGTACATCATCACCATTCTGCGCACGGTAGTTACCAATTATACTCATTGTGCTATCTTCCTCGTTGTAGTACACATTCAGGTCAGCCTTCAGCAGTTTGAACTGGTTGCCACTAACCATATTGCCCTCCTCATCCCATTCGAGGTCGGTATAGATAGTGCAGTATTGTGCATACAGGTCCTCAGCAGTATAGAAGCCGGAAACCTGCTCGTTATAGTAGGCGGCGATGGAGACATAGGTGGTCATATCCTCACTGAAACCAACCAACTGCCATGCGCCCATATCGGGATAGACGCCCAATTCCATACCCGTCAGCGTAATACTTGCCGTACGCGTTTCTTCGGGGATAACGTAGGTCAGGATCAGCGTATATTCGGTCTCGTTCATGCAGAGTACCTTACCCTTGATGGTAAAGCCTTCATTGCCTTGAGCAATCACAACCTCACCGCTATATACGTCGCTCGAGGTAGAGTTAACGAGGTCGTATACCTTACCTGTCATATCCTTGCTTGCACCTACTTCCCATGTGCCGAAATACGTATCATCCGGCATTATAGACAGAACGATGCCCAGTTCCTCGGTTTGTGCAACGAAAGAATACTGTGTCAAGAACAGATATTGCGTCTCCGTAACCGACACAGGGGCTTGGATCGTATCGAAGTTCTTTGCCTCAGGAGCCTTGAAAGTGTAATTGAGGTTGAATACGCGGTCGTACTCATCGGTAGCAGTTGCCTCATAGGTATCCACACCATCCTTGCTCGTCTTCTTGAACGACACCTCTTTGTACGCCGAAGATGTCTCGTTGTAGTTCACCTTCGAGTAGTTTGCCAACATATCGTCCAGCGTATAGACTAAGTCCAACTCTACATCCTGCAGACCATCTTTCAAGATGATATCAAAGCTGAGAGTATTGCCGTCAGCGTCCTTGAAGGTGTAGTACACATCGTTGTCGGACTCGTAGAACTTGTGGGTCTCCGATACGGCTACAAAGTCATAATTACCCGGCACGATAGGTGCTTTCTCGTAGTACATCGTTACCTGATAGGTGTTTCCGTTGTCGCAGATGAGCGTAGCCTTGACATCAACGCGCTCGTCTACCTTCGTTACAGAAAGAGCAACGCTATCGATAGTCAGTGTTACATAGTCCTCCCCCGAGTGCAACTCATAGAACGAGGTCCATTCCATGTCGAAGTCTTTGGTTGTGTACTCGCCCGTCGGGTCGCCCTGCGTGGTGGTGAAATACACCAGCGTCAGGTCGTACGCCTCGTTGGTGGCAGCCAACTCGCACGAACCGTCGTTGTAGAAGTACGGCTCAAGCATCGCATCACCGAAATCCACCGTGATGGTCTCTTTCTTAGCTTTGCGCAGGGTGGCTGTGCTCAGCACCTTGTTGCTCAGGGCGGCATCCGCCTTGCGGAAAGCGGTAGCCGTCTTCGCCTGCTTAGCCGGTGACTTGAGCGAGGCTTTCTTCTCCGTCTTGCGAACGCTCAACTCTTTTTCTACATCTTTCTTAGTAAGACCTACCTTACCAAGAGGTGCTGCACTGGCACTCATCACGATGGCCAGAGCACACAGAATAGAAGTAAATTTCTTCATAAATTGATGCATTTAAATTAATAATATAGTTAACGATTTATAGCTAATATACGATTAACGATATAGCAAAATGTTACTTTTACGCCAAAAACGGCTGCAAAAGTACAAAATTATTATCAATTATGCAACATTTTTACACAAAAAGCAACGTTTTTATTCACTTTTGCACAAAGCGCTTTGCAAAAATCAGCCATAATTATCAACTAAATATTACGTTTCTGTGTCTTATTCAGAAAAGGGGTTACGCATAAAATGGTAAAAATTGTACTATATTTAAGAGCGTACAAATGTCAGCACCTACCGGGGACGTTGTATGATGCTCGCGTAATGCTCTCGTAATGCATACGTAAATGACTTGAGAAAAGATGCTTTTACCCTCGGTAATCACTAAACAATCACTATACAATCACTAAGCAATCACTATACAATCACCAAGCAATCACTATACAATCACTAAGCAATATCATTAGTGTCAAGCATCGCCACACAAACAAAGAAGCCCTCATCGGAATGATGAAGGGCTCTTTTTGTTGAAATGTGATACAGTGATTGGGGTTATGTTATGCTTATGTTATGCTTATGTTATGCTTATGTTCAAAGAATGCTTATAATTAACTTAGTATATGTAAGTTACAAAAATATTTTAAAAGTTAACGCATCACCAGTAAAGGTAGAAGTTTGTTTATTGCATCTGATATAAGGACTGCACCGCGCAATGACAAGTCTGTTAAATTTTGTGAAGAAATATTTTTGTAAAAAAACAACAAATACAGTCAAAATAGTATGACAAAGAAAGAGAATTATTATTTTATCATGAGCGCTTTGAGAATAATAGGTTCCATTATTTCGTAACCGGCATCAGTCGGATGTACTTCGTCATTGCTTAATCCTTGCAACAATCCACCATCTTGATCCACCATAGCCGAATAGTAATCGACATACGGAATATTATTACGAACAGCATAAGAAAGAATCATAGAGTTAAGTGCTTTTATCTGTTCGGGAGCATCAGTAACGAACGTATTCCAACGGAACGAGCGTGCCGGGAGAATAGAACACAGTATCGGTTGAATTTTATTAGTTTTAGCCAGTTCGCACATAGAGGCGATATTATCTACAATATGCTCCAATGTTATTGTACCGTTGTTTTGCGCTATATCATTGATTCCGCATAATATAACCACTTTTTTCGGCTGCAAGTCAATAACATCTTGCCGAAAGCGTACGAGCAGTTCTGAAGAGGTCTGGCCGCTTATTCCCCGTCCAATAAAATGATGTGAACTAAAGAACTCAGGATGCATCTTAGCCCAATTATATGTGATACTATTCCCATAAAAAACCGCCTCTAATTTTGTTCCACCAAGTGATTCATTATCAGCAGCATAGGTGCTAAACCCAGCCCAATCTTTTAACCTTTTCTGCTGTTGCAGGAGTGTTTCACTATGCTTAATCATGGCGCAGTAATCCCTTTTACTGCATGTTGCAATGAATGCCGTTATAGTTTGATCTATAAGTTCTCTATCTTGAAACGAGCGCGAGAATCCCCATCCATGTTTTCCAAAAGGAACGATTAGCAATGAAGATGGTACTTTGTTTGTTGTCAGAGCTTGGTAGAAAATGATGGAGTTAGTCACCTTGACCGTGGGATCATCCTGACAGGCAACAATCAGGCATGGCGGCGTATCAGCGGTAACATGCCTTTCGCACGACCAATAATCGCGTTGCTCCGTTGTTGGCGTATCGCCAAGCAGTTGCCGGCAAGAGCCCTGATGGGTGAGTGAGGAATCCATGGAGATTACAGGATAAACCAACACACCGTAATCCGGTCGTGTAATTGAGTCTGTATAGTGCGTCAGCAAAGATGCTGCGAGGTGACCGCCGGCAGAGAATCCCATAACGCCGATAGGTGTACTTGTATTCCCCCACACCTGGGCACTATCGCGCAAGACACGCATCGCTTGAAGCGCATCGCGCAGGGGAATCAGCTCGTGATGATTGGGCAAACGATACTTGAGTACAGCCACTATGTAGCCTTGCGGGACAAAGAAATCTGCCACCTTTTCTCCTTCGTTTTCAGAAGACACAAATGAATATCCGCCCCCGGGAATAGACAGAATTATACCCGAAGGTTGGGTTTGAACAGGTCTATACAGGTCAATCCGTGGTGCGGCAATCTTGTATAGCTTGGCCCCATTCTTTACATACTCATCAGAAGGCATAAATCCATTAGAATCAGGAGCACCATCAGGATAAAGAGGAATAACTTGCGATGGGGTGGCAGCTGATGCAATACCCCACATCCCCAATACGATAAGGAAAAAGAATATTCGTTTCATTGGATTATGATTTATCAGAACGATTATGCTCCTTGTCTTCGGCATCAAACTTGCCCTCCATTCCGTCCTTAAGCGAGCGGAACCCCTTGCCTATTCCTTTCATAAGTTCGGGGAGTTTTTTACCACCAAATATCAGTAAGATGACAAATGTAATCAATATTATTTCCCAAGTTCCTAACATAATTATTTATAATTTCATTCTACAATTTTTGTGCCAAACTACACACACCAGCAGTACAGAAAGCATTGCCGCGGCAATCCAAAACAACAGCGCAGGAATAAAGTTGTAAGAGTATTGCTCCACTCCGTTGCTGACTGATACAAGTGTTTTATTCGTATCAATAAGCATCCCTGACGCTATATCCTGCATCGCAGCCGCTGCATAGGAAGCTATCCCCACTACCCCAAGTGCAGCACCAGAAGCCTCACGAGGAACTATATCTACAGCCATCAGTCCGCCCAAGAAACAAATCAGAACGCCGATAGCTATACCGAACAGGATCATAGCAAGTATATTCACCCACAATGCTTTGCCGCCAAAGGCGAACATAAATAGTGCCACCACCTCCAATAATCCTGCAGACACGGCAGGGATATATCGGTTGCCCTTGAATGCAGTGTCACTCAGCCAACCGGAAAAGACCGTACCTATTATGCCAAGTAGAGCGTTAATCGAGATGATCTGCGTTGCAGATGCCAAAGAAAATCCCTTCGTTTCTTGCAAGAATAGTACCCCCCATCCGTTAACCGCATAGCGCGACACATACATAAATGCCGAGGCGAACGCCAATACCCATACATAGGGATTGCGCAGCACCTCACGTTGTGATGTGCCTACTGAGTGATGTTCGGCCTGTTCGCTTGTTTCTTCACCTGCTATCACTGCAACCGATGGCATTCCTTCTGCTTCTGGTGAGTCGTGCAGCAGAAAGACAATCAATAGGAATCCTATTACCCCTGCAATAGCTGCACCAACGAATCCGTACTGCCACCCGAACAGGCTCACAAGCCCGCCTACAAGCAGGAAAGAGAAAAACTCGCCGAGATTATGCGAAGCGGAGAAGAATCCGTAGAATGTCCCCCTATTGGTCAGCGGATACCAGCGTGAGAGTGCGACAATCGACGGTGGTGCTCCCATAGACTGCGTCCATCCATTGACAGCCCACAAGATGGCAAAAACGACATAGAAAGCCGTCTGCGAGACCGCCATCGTGGCAGCAGATACAAGCCCGATAAATCCAACTACAATGTTTGCCACAGTGGAGATAAGCAGTCCGGTCGCCATGAACCGACGTATATTCGAGTGGTCAGCTAAAAATCCGTTGACAAACTTGCCGATAGCGTAGGCGAAAAGTAATGCAGAAGAAATAACGCCGAGTTGTCGGGCATCGAGGATACCGGCATCCATGATTGGTTTCTTAACCACATTAAGCGATGTGCGACACACGTAGTACATACTATAACCCAAGGTGATGGCAAAGAACGACGACCACTGCATGCGTTTGAAGCGTCGGTTGCGCTGCTCCTCCGATTCGTCACGTAGAGGGGCGGCCGGTGATTTAGAAAAGAAACTCATCGTCTGTGCTTTGATTTGAGGTAACTGATCAGATACTCCGGGCGGTCAGTCTGGATGATACGGAACCCGAGGGAGTCGATAAGATAGCCGTAATTAGCATCGGGATCTTTCATTGCTTGATCATCTTCGTGTCCGCCGCAGAGGGTATCCCAGAGGCAGTTCGCCCACAGGAGCGATTTGCCTTTGGCGAGTGCAGATGCCTGACGGACATACTCGTCATCGTTACGCCAGCATAGTTCGAAGGCGCAAGGATGGCTCTGCATGTGCGCGCGAAACGCCTCGACGGAGGCAGAGTCGTTCATATCCACGATAGGCATGTAGATAACATCCGCGAGATACTTGCCGTATAGTTGCTGCACCTGGTCAGCAGGTTTCCTGCCTTTCATAATGATCTGGCGTGTAGTGCCTGTTTCCTCAAGTATAGGTACGACAAGATCGAAATAACGGTCAGCCTTGTCGAGATTGATGAGTACGCGGTCCTTGCAGAGCAAGAGTGCTTCACGGAGCGTAGGTATCCCGTGTCGGGTCTTGATGGAGACGCCGTTCTTGAGGCGGAAGGTGCGTATGGAGTCGAGAGTCAGTTCGGCAATGACGCCTTTGCCGGTCGTTGTCCGGTTGAGTTTGGGATCATGCATGATAATGAGTTGGCTGTCGGCGGTGCACTGCAGGTCAAGTTCTACGACATCCACGCCCATGTTGATAGCGGACTCAATGGCAGGCAGAGAGTTCTCCGGCCATCCTCGCCAATCAGCCCGGTGGGAAACGACAAGCACACGCTGACTATTCGGGTTAAGCAGGTCGGCACGGATCTGCTCTGCCCGAGTTATATCCTGCCCGGGTGTACATGACGAAAAGCCCAGCAGTAGTCCGATGAAAAAAAGAACGGTGTAATGTTTCATGACTGCAACAGTTTACATATTCACGATTTTTGATTTGAGTCGTGCTTCCTCGGCGCGGAAGCCCATAACGTGAGATTCGACCGAGACATCGATGGTGGAGCTGAGATACTTCTCGTCCTGATGTGCTACAGCGAGCACAAAATCTTTGACTATGCCCCAATCGCCACCGGCGTGTCCTTCATAGCCCGGGAGTTGGCTGATGTCTTCATCCCAGACATACTTCTTGCCGGTAAGGAAATCGGTGAGAGTAAAGGTCTGCATATCGCCGACTATGTCGCCTTTTGTACCCATGATACGCGTTTTGCGTCCTCCGTAGGAGGTGAGCGCCTCAACCTGCAGGGATGCCGTAGAAGCCGCTGAGCCGTCCGCACCCTCGAACTCGAGATTGCATACATAGTGGTCGCACTGGTCGTTCTGACAGCGGAAGACGCAGCGTCCGTAATCGGTAGTGCGCAGGTACTCGGCAATCTTTGCATCCTTGGCGGCACGATCCTTGGGCAGTGCGTCAAACACATACAGGTATCTGTGCTCGCGGATATAGATCTTCAGTGCAGAGAACGGGCATTGCTTCTCAGCCGCGCAATCAAAGCATCGGTCAGCAGCCCCTTGGGGTTCGTTTTTGCGTGTGAAGAACGACAACGATCCGAAAGCGGACACACGCTTGCATGGTTTGCCGAGCAACCAGCGGACGATATCCAGATCGTGACACGCCTTAGCGATGATGATAGGCGTGGTCTGCTTGACAGAGTGCCAATTGCCCCGTACATACGAATGTGCCATGTGGTGGAAGCGAACGGGTTCGAGGTGCTGTATGCTGACTATATCGCCTACTCTGCCCTCGTCAATCACGCGCTTGAGAGCCCGGAAGTACGGGGCATAACGCAGTACGTGGCACACGCCGACCAGCCGTCCGTACTTGCGTGCCTGCCGGAGGATGTCGGTACACTC
>JAFSPC010000026.1 GCA_017443075.1 Paludibacteraceae bacterium | reverse complement strand
TTGATTGAATAGTTAAAAATATTGTAACCAAAAAACAGTATAAGCAATGAAACGATTATTATTTCTTTTACTTTGTGCGGGACTCAGTTGTGCCCTTCATGCGCAATTTCGCGTTTATGCTTTCAACGGGCAGATCAAGTACAAGAGTCGCACGGCAGACACTTACGGTCCCTGGACCTCTATTCGGAACGATTTGTCATTGACCTCTCTCGACTCCCTGTGGATCCCGGAAGGGGCTTCCATTCGCATCGAGGATGTCCGGCCGCATGTGATTTACAACTCGTCTCAAACGGGGCGAATGTATGTCTATGACATCGTTCGCCAGGCCAAAAAAGGCAATGCCATGCGCATAACCAAGGCGATGAATGTGGAGATAGCGTCCGGCAAAAAGACAACGATGAACGAGCATATGATGAGCGTGATCGGCTCCGGCAGTAGAGCGTGCATTCTCAATAATGACACTATTGATATGTTGGCGGAGATGTTCGCATGGATAGGCGCTCAGGCTTGTACCAAGGCGAAAAGTCCTACGTTGGACGGTATCTATTTCAAGAGATATCATGTGGGGGACGATTGGGATTTTGAGTTCCAAAACAGAACCGATAAGGACTATCACATCAATATTATCCATGTCAACAAGCGTACGAATACCGCCTCGTTGTGCTATGTCGTGACGGATGAGATAGCTGCTGAAAAGTGCCCTCTTACTCCCAGCGGTTTCTCTACTTGCGCATTGGATGTCTATTTCCCCAATTCGGAACAGGATGTGTATGTCCTGGTGGCTACGGAGTTTTCCTACGACACCGAAGTCTTGGATAATGAATTGCTCTATCATCCGATAGATAAAGCCCGTCCGGCAAATCTTGACGTTAAATATATGTGGTTATGAAAACAAACATCTCTCTTTTAATTATTTCCCTTTTTGTGTGCGCAGCGGTTATGGCGCAGACACCCGCCGTTCCGTCGTCCAAGCCGCTGTTGGGCTACCAGACGACGATCTACACCGACTCGACCCTGACCAACGAATTGGCTGCATCGGCTGATGAAAGCCGTGGATTCGGTGCCGATCTGCTGAGTTCGCTTGGCAATGCGGCCGTCGGTGTGGCAACGGGCTATATCTCTTCCGTTGTGGACTTGGGCATTCAGGCCTTGGGTCAGCTGATTATGCTGGATCGCAAGCACAAGCAGGAATGGCAGGAAACGGCAACGCGCGAATGTACTTTCAGCAGCTCGATAGGTACGCTCTATGCGCTCAATGATTTCTATTCGGTCGGGTCCAATCGTGGCGCTTTGGATCCCATCGGCATTCAGTTCAACGGACTCGGATGCCTCGCCACGGTAGGGCAGGATACGGCCTATTATGTGTCGTGTCACTTGAATCGGCAGAAGTTGAACCGTCTGCGTGACCACTCGAAGTTCGAACTCATAACGGATACCATCATCATCAATCCCTATCACTCGCATCTGCCTAACTCGTCCTTGCCTCTGAAGTTCTCGTTTGCCGAGCGGAAGAATTTCCTCTTCAAGATGACGATACAGATCCTCTCGTCGTGGATGGATTTCACGCCGGCGCTTCATCAGAACGAGGTGCTGGGTGAGTTCGTACTCACCGTGCCGGTCGATTCGATGGATGTGGATAAGAACGGTTCTTTCGTTTATATCCGTCAGCAGGGCGAACCGGCCAAGTATGAGATCATGGGCGAGAGTTTTATCGTTCCTCGCTCGTACATGCAGATTCCGGATTTGCAGGCGGGAACGCTCCATGACCATTACGGAACGGGGCAATACAGCCTGAATGTGACGGTAGAAGAGACCTGCGATTTGACGCCGGAGTATCGTGCCAACTGGCGCGATGACCGCAAGATGCGCAAGAGTCTGGAGAAGAACGGACATACCAAGGCTTCCTTTGACGATGTATGCCGCACCATTACCCACCAGACCTGGGATGAAGCCCTTAGTGCGTGGGTGGTGACTATTCTCAAGGCGCCGGCTGATTACTCCATCAAGACGCTGAACGAGATGATGCGCATTCCCAATTCCCAGCAGAAACAGCAGCCCAAATAGCTCCTCCCATGAAACGAACCGGCATCGTGGCCATACTGCTGCTCCTTTCTCTTTTCGCCAATGCACAAGTGGACGAAAAGAAGTATGCTGCCTATACGGAGAAGATCACGCAAGTGCTGAAAGCGGATGCCAACAATACGCAAGCGCTCAAAAAGGGCGTGACGGACATCCTCTCGCGCGGCAACCCGGAGCAGTGTTATTGGCTGGCGCAGCAATTGTTGCGGATCGAGACGACCAAGCTGAATCCGCAAGCGGAGACTACCTGGTTGGCATGGGAACTCGGTCTGATTGAGCGTCTGGCGTATACGGACACCTTGCTCAATACTTTGCGTAACGGCCGAACTTTGGAGCGCTTGGAGCAAACCTTCTATCCTCATCTGCCCGTGGCGAAGCGCCTGAAACAGGCATCTGCCATGCTGAAGCAGTTCTCCCATTATTGGGACGCTCGGGCCAAGATTCAGGCCTTTCCGCAACTGGATACCCCGCAAATGCGCCAAGCCATGTACGAGCCGTATCGCATGCAAGCGCATTATATAGAGTGGATGCTCTTCGGCAATGACAGTTATGCATCGGCTCATCTCAGTCCCGCGCCCACGGATGCTATCGAAAAAATAGTCCGATTCACCGGCTACGATGCTTTTGTCAACAATCCGCCGATGCTCACGGCCTATCTGTCCCAACTGCCGATAGATCAGTGTCAGCCGGTACTGAAGGTGACTGGGGAGATATTCACTTACTGCATGTATTACTTGTCCGAAATGGACCTTGCTGTTGTGGGCCATCAAATAATGCAAGCTGCAGAGTACTATGGTACCTATGATCATGCCAAGGAACAACTAAAGGAAACGGTGCTCCGGCTCTTGGCAATGCAGTATTCGGCCAATCAGGAGTCTATCGAATCGATTATAGCCTCATCACGACTGAAGGACCGGTTATCGGCCTTTGAGGCTTATCAGGACAGTCTGCGCATGGAGGGTTACGGATTTGTCGATTATGCTCCCAATTATTGTCCGGAGGAATTGCGCAACAGTCAGGCCTATGACGACTATCTCGACCGTTATTTGCGGTTCGGATATGATTTTTGTAAGGAAATAGAGAGTGGCTCCGGATATAAATATCCCTCTTTGCTTGAACAGGCGGATAATATCGTTTATATCCTTCGTAGGATGGGCTACTATCACGAGACAATCAGGCCTGATTTGAATTGGCAAACCCGTTTCGCTTTATGTGTGTGTGAATTGACAATGTTCACGGAGTATGTTTACGGGCTAACCCATGCTGCCTGGACCGTCGGTGCGGCTATTCTTGAGCTTAACCTGTTGGAAAAAATGCTCCCGGACATACCGTACGACGAGATATACCGATTGTTCGCCATTTCTGCCGATTTCTTCTACTTTCAGTTGGGCAATGAAAAGTGCGCCAAGTATCTGCTGGACAATTATCTGTTGCCTGTCTTGCCGAGGTTGAGCCTGTTGTCTGCCGATGATTATGTGAACTGCTATCTGATGGAGTTTTACACTTATGTACTGCCGCTGATAGAAAGACTCTATGACGAGCCGGAGCGCAGCGAGTTGGCGACTTTCTATGCCGAGCGATTGGAGCAGGCGGTGCGCTTTAACCCCACTTGTTGGCAGAATCCGTATGCCTTGCGTATGGTGGCTCAGTATTGGTTCTTCGAAAAAGGGGAGACTGACCGTGCCATTAAGTTGTATGACGAGTTTCTGGCGCAAACGCAAGACAGCGTGCTGTATAGCATCAATCGTTGCACCATTGCCGAAAAAGAAAAGGATTATCCGACGGCGGCGTATTACATGGACATCGCCAACCGGGACGATTCAACGGTCATCGCCCTTATGTGCACTGATTTTGCGCTGACTCCTTCCCGTATCTATGCGTTGGCCGGAGACAAGACCAAAGCCAGGCAGCAGCTGGATCTGTTCAAGTCCTACATGCGCAAGGAGTTTGGCAAACAACTGCTCGCCGTGGGTGATCAGCTCGCATCGGATATGCTGAACAAATACGAGGGGGTCAACAATGGTTTTGTCCAGAATTTTGCCGAGCCGCAATTGGCGGACATGAAGGCCGATTATGCCTGTGCCTGCTATGACTGGCAGTTGCTCTCCAAAGGCCTGCTCCTGGCGCTTAACGGCGAAGCCGATACGCTGCTGGCTCACCATCCGGATACGGTTATTCGCCAAATGTATGTGCGTATGAAGCAGCGTGAGCGGGAGTTGAAGGAGGACAAGAATCAGTCGTTTGATGCCATCGTTCAACAAATCAATGTAAACAGGGCGAAAAACAATTTGCAAACGGCCATTCAGGAATATGTGGACAAGGAGGGTTTCGCCGGTGTCAATCTGACGGAATGGCAAGAGGTACGCGATGCGCTGCAGCCGAATGAAGTGGCGATCGAGTTTGTCAACGGGAAGGTGGATGAAGATTCGTCTTTGGTCTATTATGCCTTGCTGCTTCGCCATAACGACGCCTGTCCGCAGGTGATTGAGTTGTTCCGCGAGCAGGATCTGCTCAAACTGCTGGACAAGAACAAGGATTCGCTTCATGTCAATGATACCTATCTGTATGAGCGCAAGGGCAAGCAACTGACGCAATTGATCTGGTCGAATGTGTTGCCGTATCTGCATGCGGGCGATGTCGTCTGTTTCTCCGCTTCCGGTATCTTGCATCTGCTGGCCATCGAGTCCTTGCCTTACGACCCGACGCGCATCCTGTCGGAAGTCTATGCCATGCGCCGCGTGTCCTCCACGCGTGAGCTGGTCACGCGCAGGCCTGCCGTCGCGCACGCCAAAGCGACGCTCTACGGAGGCATTCGCTATAATGCCAATGCGGACGAGATGCTGACGCAGAGTGCGCCTTATCGGAGTCTGGAAATGGGACATGTCAATGACACGACCAACCGCGGTAGTGCCGCTCCGCTACCCGGAACGGCCAAAGAGATAGAGCAGATCCGGCAGACGCTGAGTGACAGGCATGTCCAGGTGCAGACTTTTAGTTCCTCTGCGGCTAACGAGGAGTCGTTCAAGGCGCTGAGCGGTACGGGTCAGAACATACTGCATGTCGCCACGCACGGTTTCTATTGGCCGCAGGACATGGCGCAGAGTCTGTCGTCCATGAATCAGTATTCGGCCGAGTATCTCCTCAACCCGCTCAACCGTTGCGGATTGCTGTTTGCCGGTGCCAACATGACCTTGTCCGGTCATGGCGATCGTCTGCCGCCTGGCGTACAGGATGGTATACTGACGGCGCAGGAGATTTCTCGATTGGACTTCCGGCAAGCGGATATAGTGGTGCTCTCCGCCTGCGAAACGGGTCTGGGAGAGGTCTCCGGCGAAGGGGTCTTCGGCTTGCAGCGGGCGTTCAAGAAAGCCGGTGCACGCACTTTGCTGATGGCGCTGTGGAAAGTGAATGACGAAGCCACGCGCATGCTCATGACGGCTTTCTATCGCTATTACGGTCAGGGTCAAAGCAAGCGTGAGGCCTTGCTGAGCGCGCAGAACGAAGTGCGCAATTACACACGGACGGAAGAAAGGACCGTTACCCGATACCTGCCGCAAACCACGCAAAGCACCAATGCCAAAGACAAGATGCAGAACAGGGGCAAGTCCCCTACTGACGCTGCCGTTGTCACGACCGAAACGGTCACCGTCCAACCCTACAAGGACCCCTATTTCTGGGCAGGTTTCGTCTTGCTGGATTAATTGAGGTAACAGGTAATGAGAAGAAGGATTGTGATATTGATTGCATTGACGGTGCTTCCATATATGGTAGGCATCCATGCGGCTGTGAAGGAGAAGACTTTCTACAAATATGAGGACCAATTGCCGCTTGAAATGCAAAAAGACATCAACAATACCAAGAAAATCGGGAAAATAGTTGAGGATATTATTTATAACGGCGACTTGGATCAGTTGTATTGGCTATCCCGGGAATGGAGCGGATTGGATATAAGCGCTATAAACAATATCTCTATCTACGACTATTACGGTTGGTGTAGAAGACTTATCTGCTATATTATCCAAAAGGACTCTACATTCATCCCTATTCACGACGGGCGCAATGTGTTCGGCACCTTCTATTCTTCTTTCTACCCGCGCAGCGATACGCGCACGACAGTCATTGAAATGGCAGAAATGCTCAAAGTGCTAAATGGTTTCCGTAAGAAACAGCAATTATTACAAACATTCTCGGAACCGGCACTGACTTATGCTCGTTCGGTTTTTGAGGAAGAGAGTAATATCCAGATCCATTTCGTGGAGCGCATGCTTTTTGGAAGCGACCGGTATAGTTGTGCCCATATCAGTCCTGCGCCGGATGACAGTATTACAAGCCCCATAGCAGAACTATTGGGAAGAGAAGTCCTTTCAGATCCCACTTTATTGCCCGAGCGTGTTGCTGCATTGACGGAAGACAAAGACAGTGCTTTACTTGCGATATCGGATAAGATTCTGATATATAATGCATATTATGTATCTTCCTATGACCAAAACACGATATTGTATCATTTCCGTCTCGCTGCTAACAGGCAAGGAGAACTGGACCAGATTGTTGAAAAACTCTTTGCAATCCTCGAACAAATCTATCCTTCGCAGTATAAACTCCAATTTGAGAATATGGAAGGGCTCAAATCCAATGCGGTGGGAAGCAGCCAAATGCTGGAGGATTTCGTATCTTATCAGGATAGTTTGCGTCGCAACGGGTTTATGTTTGTGGATTATCCGTTACAAACCATTCCTGTTGAATGGCAAGAAAGTGATGAATGTATAACATATCTTGAGCGTTATTTGCGTCTGGGCTATGTTTTATGCAAAGAAATAATGCAAGGAAACGGCTATAACTATATTTTGAACCAAGCAGCCAACATCCGTTCCTTGCTCAAGACTATGGGCTATTACCATCATTCCTTGTCGGAAAATTATACATGGCAAAACAGATTGACCTTATACATATGTGATTTGAACGAAGCCACCAGGAACTGGTACTACTACTCGCATGACTCGTGGGCAATAGGTGCAGTAATGGCTGATTATGCCGTACTCAGAGAGTTGGTTCATTATCATTACGGTGACCAGATGTACATGCAATTGATTAATACAGCCTCATTTTTTCTGACAGTACTGAATAATAATGATGCTGCCAAGTCTATTCTGGAGGAGTATATCTTTCCGGTTTTGCCTGATGCGAATATTGTCAGCAGAGACAAAGAATGGAATTGCCATTATATGTGGTTCTATGCATCGGTGTTGCCTTATTTCTATCAACTCTATGAGGGTGAAACAATGGCTGAATATGGCAAGTTTTATTCGGACCGATTGTTACAAGCCGTTCGCTTCAATAAAAGATGTGAGAATAATGCCTATGCATTAGGCACATTAGCCGAGTATTACTACAATGTGGACAGTATAGATTTGGGCAACCGTTTGTTAGATGAATATTTTGCCTTAACCCAAGACAGCATGTCCTATTACGGCTATCGTTTCGCGATCAACTATTGGATTAAGCATGATTATGTATCTGCTGCCGAAGCGGCAGACATTGTCAATCAGTATGAGCCTACTTCAATGGGGACTTGGTTTAATGAGGGGTGTTTGAGACCTTCTCGGGCTTATGCGCTTGCAGGTCGTGAACAAGAGGCACACGAGCAGTTAACCTATTTCAATGACTATATGCGCAAAACAATAGGGAAACAACTGCTAAGTATAGGCGTCGAACAGGCCTCTCAGTTGATAAAGCGCTACGAAGCCATCAATGATTGCTTTGTGATGATTTGCGAGGATAGCATCTCTTCCCGTGTGAATGATTTCTATTTGCAATCATTCTACGACTGGCAGTTGCAGTCCAAGGGTCTTCTTCTTGCGCTTAACACCCAAACAGACTCTATACTGTCCACACATCCGGATAGTAACATTCGTGATTTGTACCAACGATGCAAGCAACGCGAAAAAGCCCTTGCTGACATAAAGGATTTGAATAGTGAAGAGGCGATAACCATGCAACTCAACCTTGTGCGCGCCAAGACTAATTTACAATCTGCAGTTCAGGAGTATATAGACAAGAATGATTTTGCCGGTATCAATCAGTTTGAATGGTCGGATGTGCGCAACGCATTGAAGGAGCATCAAGTGGCAATAGAGATTGTGAACGGTAAAATAGGGGAAGATACGGTTCCTGTCTATTATGCCCTTTTGCTTCGGAGCGATGCGACAGCCCCTGTCGCTATACGACTGTTTGGTGAAGAGGAAGTGGCCTCGCTGGCCATCTCCGGCAGCAAAGAGAAAATCAACAATACTTATTCCTTCACCGGGAAAGGCCAACAACTGACTCACTTGATATGGGACGCTCTTATGCCCTATATTGCACCCGGAGAGGTCGTGTTTTTCTCTCCTTCCGGCATCCTGCATCAGATAGCTGTTGAGAACTTGCCATATGACGAAAAACGCACAATGGCAGATGTGTACAATATGGTTCGGCTCTCTTCTACCCGTGAAATCATCGGCGGCAGGCGGTATGTAGCTCATCAGAACGCTGCGTTATTCGGAGATATCCGCTATAGCGCGACCCCTAACGACCTTGCGTTTGAACATGAGAAATACCGGAGTCAGTACAATACAGCCACTCTGGCCATGGCATCCCCCCAACGCATGATATTGCGTGACAAAGCAGATGATCTTCCGGGCACAAAAATTGAAGTGGACTCCATTGAGCATATGCTGAAAGAGAAACATATGCAGGTTACTGCCTATCGCGGTAGCAGTGCTACGGAAGAGTCGTTTAAAGCGCTCAGTGGTCAAGGCAATGACATTCTTCATCTGGCCACTCACGGTTTCTACTGGTCGGAGAAAGAAGCTCACCTGCAAAAATACTTTTCCCAAAACAGCACAATTGAAAACGATATAGAGCAAGCGCTGCCGATAGATCCGCTAAGCCGCTGCGGCCTGCTGTTTGCAGGAGCCAACACGGCTTTAGGCGGGCATAGTGACCGATTGAAGAAGGGCGTGCAGGATGGTATATTAACGGCTAAAGAGATATCCGCCTTGGACCTTCGCGGAGCTGATATTGTTGTATTGTCCGCGTGCGAGACGGGTTTGGGTGATGTGTCGGGAGACGGGGTGTTTGGCCTGCAACGAGCTTTTAAGATAGCCGGTGCCCAAACGATATTAATGGCCTTGTGGAAGGTGGATGATGATGCTACTCGGATGTTAACGACTGCTTTCTACCGCAACTACAGTAAAGGTCAAACAAAACGGGAGGCATTCCGAAATGCGCAGCAGGAGGTAAGAAACTACACGAAAGAGGAAACAAAAACCGTAACGCATACCTTGCCGACCACCGTAGGTTCCAATAAGGAAAAATACAAAAATCAGGGCAAGTCTCCCGCTACAGAAACCTATACGACAACCGAGACGGTCACCGTCCAACCCTACAAGGACCCCTATTTCTGGGCAGGTTTCGTCTTGCTGGATTAAAATTTTGAATTGCATACAAAGAAAGAAGCGCTTTTTTGAGCGCTTCTTTCCGGTTTTCGTTCCCTTCACTCTCCCTTGAGGGGAGAGCCGGAGAGGGGTTTAGTGATTTGCATCATACAAATCGCCTTCCAGCTTCCAGAGGTAGGCGTTCATGGTACGAAGACCACCTGCCGTGTCCTTCTGGGCGATGAACGCAGCCTGGTCCTGCGAGATCTTGTTCAGATCATGTGCACGGTCCCAAACGGCCTGACG
>JAFSPC010000025.1 GCA_017443075.1 Paludibacteraceae bacterium | reverse complement strand
TCGTTGCGGTGCGTGAGCCGCCAAACCGAATAGATGTCAATCAGGCGGAAGATATTACCTATACCTACGCCCGCTTCTACGTACGGGATGTTCAGCGGTTGCAACCCTTCGGTATATTTGTGCCCGTTGCCCAGACCGCCGTACGCAATCTTTACCTCCACCAGCTCGCGCAGGTGCAGGAAACGTACACCCGGGATGAGGTTGAACAATACACCCATTCCGTTCCAGTCGGCATGCAGGGTGATGAACTTGTCGGTGGCGTATTGGTGGGCGTTCATCAGCGTGAAGCGGTATGAGTCGTATAGGTACGACTGGTTGCCGTCCATGATCTCCAGCAGCGGATAGGGCACTTTGCCGATGACGATGCCTGCCGAGGCTACGTACGACAGCCGTCCGCCCACGCTGAACGATATCTGTTGCCGCACCGTGGCGTGCAACTTGGCGTACATGTGATACCCCTCGCGTTGCGGTGTAATGGCATAGGGCTGATTGCTCACGTAGGAGAAACTGCCGACCTCTGCGCCGAGGAAGAGGGTAGGTTGCTGACCATACAAGTGAATACGATGCGCCCCGAAATCGGCTACGCGTTCGTGCCAGCTGAGGCGTACGATGCCCGTCAGGCTGCAGAAGCGGAACGGGTTGAACGGGTAAGGAGGTTCGGGCACATAAGCATTGGTGCGCAGGTCCCGCGGCTGGACGTACGACGGGTCCATTCTGCCCACCTTCATGCGCAGTGTGGTCTCAACGCCCTCCTGCCAGTCGCTCTCGTAGTTGATTAGGAACGACCGTTCGCGGATAGCTGAGTGCTTGGCGGTGGGGTTAGTGAATGGCAGACCGTCGAACAGACCTGTAGTGAGATCCATCTCGTTGGTGCCGAAGCCGTTCTCACGGGGAAGCTTGTCGAACACGGATGTTTCCGAATAGACATAGTTGTCCTCGTAGCGCATCTGCAGCCAGTGCCTGCGCTCGGTAGGCATCATGACGGCTATCTGTCCCATACCCTTGAATGCCTTGTCACCCCAGCCGTAGCCGAAGTAGGCATCCAAGCTGACGTTCTTCCATAGTTTCTCGTTGGTATGTAGCGGCAAGGCGAAATACAGGCCGTGCTGCTTGTTGTAGTGGAAGATGTCGGTTGCTTTGCCTATGTCGATAGGACCTCCTATGGGAATGTAGCCTGTTGTGGCGATGTTCAAGCCCCACTTGACGATCTTGACAAAGGGCAGGTCTTCCAGCTTGTTCATAGCCTCTATGGTGGTTGAGTCAGCCACACGACTGATGTCGGGCGCGGAGGTCGAATCTGTAGCCACGTAGGCTAAGCGGCGCTCAACGACCATGCTCGGAAAGACGTGTGACGAATCGGCTTTGATAGCAAAATCCATTGCCAGTGTCAGCCGCTCGGATTGCAAAATGTTGTGGCTGTCAAATTGTTGCTCGATGTGCAGGGCATGCAGGTAGTTCAGGTTGACTTCGCGCGGCACGCGTGCCTCAATGCGGTGTAGTGCCCATGTGCCTGACTCAACCTCCATCTCGCCTATGAAGGTGGGATAGTAGCCGTTCTTCGTGCGGTAGTGCAGTAGGTAGCGCTTCGTAGGCATGCTGTCGCCTGCGGCAACGAGGCTGTCTGCCAGAAAGTAATCGTAGTACGTGGTGGCCGTTTTAGCCAGCGGACTGACAAATGCCGTGCCGCAGAACGATACGTTGTTGCGGTAGAAGTCGGCATAACTGCCGGTGAGATGGATGATAGGCTCGTAGTTGGTCTCCGTCATCACGCAGCGCGTCTGCTGCTGGGTGAGAGGGGAGAGAAAACCGGCGTTGAGCTGTGTGCTGCCGACCGAGATGTACAGTGGCAGGAACATCGAGCTGTCCTCGCGCGTGAGGATGCCGTCTTTCAGGTTCTTCCAGATGAAGCGGTCTAAGTGCTTGGCTTGGATGTCGGACAGGTACAGCTGCTTGTACTCCTCGTAGCGGTCGGTGTTCTTCCCGCCAAACTGCCGGTCGTTGAGCTGACTGTTTTTGCGAACGAGGTCAAGCAGGGTGATCGCCTCATTGTTGTCAGGCATGACTTGAATCTCGCGCAAGGCTTCCGTCTTTTCCTCCAACGCGATATCAATGCCCGCCTGCATGCCGGGCATGATCTCGAACCGCTGCTTGCGGTAGCCGATGGCGGATACTACGAGTGTGCGCTTCTGCTGTAGGTCGGTGCGGATCATGAATAGCCCCTCGTCGTTGGTAGCGGTGCCGATCTTGGTACCACGCAGGGTGAGGTTGGCTGAGGGGATAGGTTCGCCTGTGGAGGCATTATAGACCTCGCCGATGATGATCGTTTCCGCAGCATGTCCCCACAAGAAATGACAGACGAGAACTGACAGACAAATCAGTTTTCGCAGGGTACGATATGTTTGTTCGCGAGTCAATGCAATTCGTATTAACGTCGGTTAGCGGGGTGGTATTGCATTACCGCCTGACGCAGGTCTTGTATATCAAGGTGGGTGTAGATCTCTGTGGTGGTAATGCTCTCATGCCCCAGCATCTGCTGAATGAGCCTGAGGTCAGCACCGTTCTGCAGCAGGTGGGTGGCAAACGAGTGCCGGAGCGTGTGTGGCGAGATCGTTTTGCGAATGCCTGCCTCGGCAGCGAGGCGCTTGACGATGGTGAAGATCATCGCCCGCGTGAGCCCTCTGCCATAGCGGTTGAGGAAGGCGTAATCAACATATTCGGGCTTGATATCCAGCCGTGCGCGGTCTTGCAGCCAATACCCGAACCACTCGGCAGCCACGGGTGAGATCGGCACGAGCCGTTGCTTGCTGCCCTTGCCCTCGATGAGCATGTACCCCTCGCTCAGATAGATGCGGCTCAGGCGCAGGGTGGTCAGTTCGGATACGCGTAGTCCTGAGCCGTACAGCATCTCGATGATGGCGCGGTTGCGGTGTCCCTCGGGGGCCGACAGGTCGATGGCGGCAATCATCCGGTCTATCTCTTCTACGCTCAGTACCTCCGGCAGGTGCTGGTCGCGCTTGGGCATCTCGATTAGTTCAGAGGGGTCCTGATCAATATAGTTGTGGTAAACGAGAAAGCGGTAGTAGCTGTGTACGCCGGATAAGATGCGCGCTTGCGAGCGCGCACTCTCCACGCCGCCAATCACGTGCTGCACGAACCCGTGCAGGTCGTCGGGCGTGGCATGCGTGAGGTCGATACCGTGCTCCTGACAATAGGTGCGTAGCTTGTCCAGATCCTGCTCGTATGCCAATACGGAGTTCGCTGACAGCCCTTTTTCCAGCTTGAGGTAGGCGTGGTATTCCTTGTCAATACTGTTCATCGTTCGCGGCGAATAACCGGCAGCAAGTTGCGGTAGTGAAACGAATACAGCTGACGCAGCCCTTTGAGTCTGGCAACGCCGTCCAGCAGCAGGGTGTCGCCCGCATACCGGACGCTTAGCTCGCTGTCGGTGATGGGGTACACCTTGTAGCCGGCTTCGCCCATCATCAGCACATAGCTGCCACCGTAGTTGCCGTCATAATCCAGCCCGCGCAGATAGTGGTGCAGCTCGGCGGTGGAGTCACTCTGGTAGCTGTCCTCGGGCAGAAAGTCGGCTGCCTTGGCGGCAGCAGGCGTGGCGGTGGAGATGAACAGGTCGCCGATGTACAGGTTTGTGCCCACACCCTCCATCACGCCATCCTTGTTCAGCCCGAGCCCTTTCGAGTACAGGTCAAGGCAGATGACGTCGTAGCTCAGTCCCTCGGGCTGGTAGTACGCGCCGTAGTACTCCAGCTGGCCGGAGGTAAGTATGGTATCTAACGCCTGATAACTGATAGGCGTGCGTGGCGGATAGCAGCCGCTGAGGCTGAGCGCCAACAGCAGGGGGGCGAGTATCAGTGAATGCTTGTACATAATCATTCCGTTATAGCTATTTTTCGGGCAGGTATCCATGCGGCAAGTGCGCCGAGGGCAATCACTATAGCCAGCACTATCAGCACATCCGTCACCTGTATGCTGACGGGGTAGGCTGACAGCACGTAGTTGGCACCGTTGCCGAGCTTGAGCAAACCGAAGTGCTGTTGTATGCCGCATATCAGCACCCCGGCCAACGTGCCGATGGCTGCACCCGATGCGCTGATCAGCCACCCTTCGTACAGGAAGATGCGGCGAATCATCTGCCGGTCGGCACCCAGTGTGCTGAGCAGACGTATATCCTCGCGCTTATCCAGAATAAGCATGGATAGCGAACTGATGATATTAAACGTGGCTATCAGCAGGATGAACACCAGCAGCAGGGCTGTCAGCCATTTCTCTATCATCTGTATGCGGTAGAAGTCCGCCTGCTGCTCGTAGCGGTTGAGTACCACATAGTCCGCGCCAAGTTTGGCGCGAACAACTCTCTGCACTTTTCTGACCGAGGCATCGGGGGCGAGCTTCAGCTCAAGGGCAGTCGCCTGCTCAGGCGGGTAGTCAAACAACTCCTGTGCCAAGGGCAGAGAGATGAGCATGTAGGTGTCGTCGTACTTCGTTTGGTTGACGGCAAACACGCCTGCTATAAATATACCTCGGGTGTGAAAATTCTCGTCGGGGCGTAGCATATTCACGCGCTCGCTTCGCTTGGGCGCGTAGATGTGTACGGGCGATATGAAATGTGCACTTATGCCGATGGTGTTGGCGAGGCCTACGCCATCACGCATCGTTCGAACGCACCGTCCCACACGGCATAGTTGCCGTCGATGATGATGCTGTCGATAGCCGTCAGTTGCTGGTAGGTGGTGTCCACGCCCTTCAGCAGAGCAGGCACCTGTCTGCCGCGAAACTCGATGAGGGCGGTCTCTTCAATGGTGGGGGCGATAATCTGTATGCCGGGTATGTGCGCCAGCGTCTCTATGCGCTCGTCGTCCAACTGCAGCACCTTGCCTTCTTTTGGCGTGATGCGTAGCTCGGCATCCAGCTGCGAGAACATTTGCTCCACCGCTTTGCCAAAGCCGTTCATCACGCTCAGCACACATATCATAGCGGCTGTGACCACTGCCACAGCCAGGCACGATATGCCGGATATGATGTTGATGGCGTTCTGCCGTTTCTTGGCTATCAGATACCGCCATGCTATGTGTGTCTCTACCTTCAGCATTAGTCAGCCGGTACAGGTGTGGGTGAGGGGGGCTGACGCCTATTGGTGCAGCAGTTCGTCAATGTGCTCCATACGCTGGATCGTCTCGTCGGCAAAGAATCGCAGTTCGGGGATGATCCTGAGCTGATGGCGCTCCAGCGAGCCGAGTTGCCCGCGGATGCTGCTGGTGTCCTCGGTAATCTTATCCATCAGCTCCTGTTGGCGTTGGTCGGGAAAGATGCTCAGATACGCCGTGGCTATACTCAGGTCAGGGGATACGCGTACTTCGCTCACCGAGATCAGCACACCCCCAATGCGCTTGGCATACTTGAGCAGTATATCGCTCAGGTCCTTCTGTATGAGGCGGGCGATCTTTTGTTGTCTGGTTGATTCCATAGTTCTGCTATCGTGTTGTAGTCGAAGCGGTTAGTATGCTAACGGCTTCGTGATTAACCGAAAATCGGGAAAAGAGCCTGAACCCTTTTCCCTGATTATCTTCAATTGACCGGCATTGTCAGCTATTGATAGTCAATAGCCAACCGGTTACTTCTTGTGACGACCTTCGTCGGCTACGGTCAGTTTCTTTCTGCCTTTAGCGCGGCGTGCGGCTAATACGCGACGTCCGTTTGCGGTAGCCATTCTCTCCAAAAAGCCGTGTTTGTTGCGACGCTTGCGTTGCGAGGGTTGAAATGTACGTTTCATTGTTTTGTTGATTTGGCCCGATCAGGTCGGGGGGTTATTAACTCGTAATACTTTTTTGCACGAAAAGGGACACAAAGGTACAATATTATTTTTATTTATGCAAATTTTTGATGTATTTTTCTGCAAAAAAATGCCTGTCAACCTCTCAATCGCGCACACAATATTGCAAAACAGCCAATTTACCGCACAATCTTCTTGCCGTTCAGGATGACAATGCCGCGGTAGTTGTTGTCCACCGGTTGCCCTGACAGGTTGTATGCTTGCCGGCTGAGTGGGTTATCGTTCACGATGACTTCGTTGGCTTCTGTTATAGGCAGTGTGCCGTTGTATTGCAGGTTGATATTCAGTAGTTTGGGCTGCCCCCACTCTGTGATGTTGCGTATGCGCAGTGTATAGACGCCGGCGGGCAGGTTGCTCAGATCCCAGGTGCTCTCGCCCGTTTCGGTTACTGCACCCGCCTCCCACGATGCCGGCAGTTCGTAGTCTTCGGCTTCGCTGTCTTGCAACTGCAGCGTCCACTGGTGCCCGTTGGGGTAATAGCCCGTGACGGCTACGATGTACTCGCCCGGGTACTTCAGGTTCACTTTCCACTCTGCCCAACGGTCGGTGTTCAGGGCATCGGTGGGACCGAAGTCAAAGTAGTTGGTCTCGTACCATGTCATGTTCTCGCTGTACGCGCTCGCGTTAGCCTTATTCAGTATCGCAGGCAGAACCACTGCGCCGTCCGTCGGCTCCGGCGTAACCTGACTGCCGCTGATGCTTACCGACGCACCAAGGTCGTTCATGCCTGAGGCGGTATCCCACACACCCGTGTTGGCAAACCGTATGGCGTAGCGTGCATCGCCGGCAAGCTTGGCGTATGCATCGGGTAGGTAGAGGTACAATCGGTACGTGCCATTTGGTACGTTGGTAGGTATAGTCACTTGTTCGCTGATGGTTGTCACCTCTCCGTTCGGCAGCCAGCGGCGAGCATCAGCTGCCAGCTTGATAGGGTAGGTCTGTGCACCGCTCTTGAGCACCAGATAGGCAGGACGCTCGTTGTATAACGGGGCAAAACCGGCATTGCGCACGTGTATGTTCACGCTCAGCTTGCCGCCTGCCGAGGCTTGTTCGCCATAGGTGCCGCTCACCAGTTGGTAGCGGTACCCCATGCGGCGGTTCAACTCGTCGAACGTGCCGTTCTCGCGCCAGTAGTTGGTGGTCTGAGTGGCGTAACCGCTCTGGATGAATGTCCAGTGCAGGCGGCTCATCTCGGCTATCGTCTTGTCGTAGGTTGCCCATTTCTTGGCAAGGTTGACATCCGTGATATCCGTCTCGCCGCCTATGGGTACGTACAGGGTCTCTTGCGCCAGCCAGGGTTTCTGCGTGGCGGTGTCGGTGTAGGTTCCCATGTTGTCGTAGTCGTACAGAAAGGCATCGTTGTGCTGCCCCAGACGTGCGCGAGGCGTGCCGGTGAACGCCTCGTCGGCAGTCAGTGCTTTCTTGTCGCCAATGTAGCCGGTCTTGAATAGCGGGGTGCGCAACTGTATCATCCTGTCCTTCGGCACGGCTTCCAGCAGCGCGTCGATCACCGCCTTGCGGTCGGCATTGATTGTGCCGGACTGGTTGCCGTAGTTGTCGGTGTAGTACCATTCGCCCCACGCGCCTACTATGCCGGCCTGAAACACGAAGATGACGTCCGCATTCGCCTGCCAGTGGCTCTTGTACTGCTCGATATGGGCCTTCGCAATGTCAAGGGGCGCATCTTTGGCTGACTCCACGCCGCCGTGCACGTAGGTCGAGTTCGTGTACGAGAAGCGGATGATGGCTTTCAATCCCTTGTCACGCAGCACCTGCATATCCGTGTCAAACGCATTCAGCACCTTGTCTGGCAGCGTGGCTGTGTTGCGAAAATTGTCGAGGTAATAATGCAGCAGTACGATGCTGATCTGGTCTTTGGTCTTGTGGCTTTCCAGCGTGCTCTCCATCCCCTTGACCAGGTAGGGCGAGTCTTCGCTTATCTTCTTGTCGAGCATCGTGATGAACCCTCGTTCGGGGTTGGGGAAGATCGTCGTGTTGTCAGCCGTATAGCTGACTGTGGCTGCGGCCAATGCCATGGCGTAGCACATGCCGCAAAGGGCAATGAGTAGTCGCTTCATACTTGTTGCATTTATGGCTATCCCCACAGGCACGTTGCCCGTGGGGATAGCGGTTGTCGGGGGGTTAGCGGATGCTGGTCAGCCGGCGTATATGCTCGTTGAACTCGTCCTTCTTCAGTAGCTCCTCGATAGTCAGGTGCATGCGGTAGTTCCAGAAGTGGCGCGGGTTCGACGGCACGTTGATGCGCTCCGCGTGAGCGTCCGGCAGGCGTACCTCGCCATCCACTGCCAGCCAGTCTTGCAGCGGCAGGATTACCCACATCGCCGGACTGTAGATGTGCTGCTTGACGATGAAGTCGGCTATCTCCGGCGTCATCTGCTGCGGGGCTTCGCCCCACCAGCCCATCTGGTCGTTGTAGAACTGTTGCGTCACGGCGCGGTCCTCCTCCCACCATGCGCGCAGCGGATTGGTGTCGTGCGTGCCCGTGGTGCATACGCTCAGGTACGGCGCATCGGCTGGGTGCGCAAACGCACGCTTCGGATCTTTCGGCATGCGCTGGATCTCCAGGCTCAGGATCTGCAGCTCGTGCATCACTTGCGGTACGCAGTCGGGCACCATACCCAGATCCTCGCCGCAGCACAACATACCTGTCGAACTGATCAGCGTTGGCAGCTTGCGCATGGCGCTCTGCCGCCAGAACTCCGTATGACGGCGGAAGAAGTAGTCGTTGTAGATGTTCATCAATATCCGTTTCTGGTCGTCGTACAGCTCGTTGAACGAGTGCGACTGGTAGATGCTGATACGCGGATGAAGCATGTCAGGGTTCTTCTGGTCGCGTACGAACAGCACCTCGCAGTGCAGGTACAGCAGCCCCTCACGCAGGTTGATGGCCTGGTCTTTGTTCATGTAGCCTGCCTGATGCAGCGTGTCGTCGTCCGTCAGCACCGAGTCGAAGTAGTCTTGCACCTTCAGCTGGGTATCGAACTCCTCCTTGAACCAATAGATGTACCCGTCGTTCGTGTTCAGGAATCGCTGCTTGGCGGTCTCTACATCATAGCCGAACACATCGCCGAGGAAGTTGCTGCGGATATACGGTTTGGTCATCCTGTCAATATCCAGACATACGCCCATGTTCCACAGGTCTTGCGGCGAGTAAGGCAGGGCGGGGGAGAAATGTCCGCACAAACCCCATACATCGGTCTTGCGCATCTGCCAGATGCGGAAGAAGCCTAAGATGTGGTCAATGCGGTAGGCGTCGAAATAGTCCTGCATCTTCGTGAACCGACGGCGCCACCAGTCGTAGCCGTCCTTGGCCATCTCATCCCAGTTATATGTCGGGAAACCCCAGTTCTGTCCGCTGATCGAGAAGTCGTCAGGCGGTGCTCCGGCTGAGGCGTCCAGATTGAACAACTCGGGCTCAACGGCTGCATCCACCGAGTCGGGACTGATGCCGATAGGTATATCGCCCTTCATCGCCACCCCTATCGAGTGGGCGTATGCCACGGCATCGCTCAACTGCTTGTCGGCGTGGAACTGCAGGTAGTAGTACAAGCCCTTCTGCTTCTTGTCGCGCTTGGCGAGGAAGGCGGCGTAGGGCTCCAGCCAACTCTTGTTCTTCTCGTAGAATGCCTTGTACTCCGCGCTCGCAAAGCAGGCATCGCAGTCGGCTTTGTACAGCGCTTCAAAGTATTTCATCTTCTCGTCATATACGCACTGGTAGTCGGCTATCGTCTTGGCGTTGAACTCCGCTTTCGTTGCCTCGTACTTCTTCTTCTGAGCCGGCGTCAGGCGGCCCATCTTTTCGATATTGATATAGATCGGGTGCAGCGCAAATACCGATACGGCATTGTAGGGGTACGAGTCGCGGTTCGTGTGCGTCAGCGTCGTGTCGTTGATGGGCAGAGTCTGTATCATCTTCTGCCCGGTCAGGGCTGCCCAGTCTGCCAGTTTCTTCGGGTCCTGAAACTCACCTATGCCGAAGCCGTCCTCTGTACGCAGACTGAACACCGGCACGGCTACACCCGCTCCGCGGAAACGTGGAGAGGTGCGGCGGAACGAACGGTCGTTCACGCGCAGACGCGAGCCTTTCTCCGGCAGACCCCATGCATGGCGGTTCTCACCCCACTCCATGTCTGCTACGTGACCCGTAGCGAGGTCGTAGATCACATATTTGTACTCAAACGTATCCACACCCTCTACCTCGATATCGGCTTTCCAGATCGGAAAATCAGCATCGCTCATCGGCAACTTCTTATCCACATCCCATTCGCCTAACTGCGGTATGCTGCCTACGATAGCTACCCCTTGTGACGGCAGTATCTGCGGCAGGTCAATGGTGAAGGTCACATTGCCCTTGCCTTTCGACTTCGCTTTCTCGCCTTTTGACTCATGACGCTTGAACAGTGACTTGAGGAACGCTGTCGAGTAGAACGCTTTCTCATAATCGACAGCCTGCCAGAAGTCGCGCATCACGATTTTTTTGTCCGTCGTGCGGATGGTCAGTTTCCTGTCCAAACCGGACTCATAGATGTAACCGCCCTCTTGCAGACGGATGGCGTACTTATACACGATGGTGCCCGAGGCGGTTAGTTTGACTGTCGTCGTCCAGAAGTCCTCGCCTTGGCAGGTCAACTCAAGGGGCTTGTCTTCTGTCCAGCCGGCTACTGCCGAGCCTGTCTCTACGATGCACAACTTCTGTCCGTACACCGTGCGATAATTGATTTGGAATGTAAGATTCATAGATATATTAGATTTGTGTGTTTTACTTCGTGTTGTTTACCGCTTCGCGCTGTTGTTTACCGCTTCGCGTTGTTGTTTACTTCGTGTTGTCTACCGCTTCGCGCTGTTGTTTACTGCGTGTTGTTTACTGCTACGCGGTGTTTGTGACTACGTGTTACAGCCGTTAGGCTAAACAACAGCGAAGCTTAATAACAGCCGCAGGCTCATCAACAGCGAAGCTCCCCAACAGCAGCAGGCTAACTAACAGCCGCAGGCTAAAGATGCTGCAAAGTTACAAAAAATATCCGACATTTGCAAATTTTTCGATATTTTTTGTCTCTTTTATTCCAAATTAGGCTTTTTTCTTTGTGCAGGCAGTGTCTGCGGTCTTTCTTTTCGGGCGTAGGGGCTATTCGCGCGGTCTGTTCTCTTTTGGCTTTACCATACTCCCCACCACCAGCGGCAGTATGGTGTTCACCGCCCACAGCAGCAGGGTCGCCGTGACGGCGGCGGCCGTCACATCAGCGCCGAACGGCTCGAACAGCACCACCGCCCATGCGCCGCGTACAGCCACCTCAGCTGCAGGCACGTTGGGCGTGACGGTGATGAGCAGATAGTACAACGTCATCGTCCCTAACATCTGTTGGGGAGGCAGTTCTATGTGGCAGAACAGCAGCACCAGCAGCAACTGTAGCAGAAAGACACCGTACCGAACGACCGATATACCTATCAGCACCATCACATCGCGCACGCTCAGGGCTACTATGCTGTCTATCAGTTGCTGAGTCTTTTCGCTTTTCCACCGGCGCTTCTGCAGACGGCGCATCAGTGCGGGCAGCGCCGCGGTGGCTGTCAGACCGCCGCCGATGATCAGCCCCATGCTCCACCATAGCGACCGGTCGCTGGTCAGCTGCTGCAACGCCGCAGGCACACCGCATAGCACGATCACCACCGTCATCGCGTATCCGCCGATCATCCCCAGGCAGGTCGCAGTCAACCAGTGGTCGCCCGTCCGACGAAAGAGCATCGCACGACCGGGGTACTCGCCTAACTTATATGGCGTCACAAAGCCGGCTATCGTACCGTAATACACCTGCCGTTGTGCCTCCCATAGACCCATCGGCTCGATCCCACGCACCAGATAGCGCCATTTCCACGCCTCGCACAGCTTGTTCACCGGAAACAGCAGCACGCACCCCGCAAAGCATAACCACTGCCATACACCGGCGCTGCTGAACTGTTCGACCAGTCCCGCATAGTTGTCGTACGTCACGATCTTGTACCCAAGGTATCCGTACGCCAATACAATCAGGATAATGTTCAATATTCTCTTCCCGTTCTTCACTTTCTTATTGTCTTTTCTCCTTACTACTGTCTTTGTTACATCACCTCTTTTTCCTTATCTGAGATGAACGGCGAAACCATCACCGCCCCTTTCCTTGCCTCCAGCACACATCCGATCATATAATTGCGCAGCCGTGTGTTATCGCCATGCATGGCCTCATCTATCATCGTCCTCCGCACATGTACAGGCGCAAATCTTTCCGCTTGCAGCAATGCTACATTCCCCACGCCGCTATACCTTCGCCCCGCAATCTCTATCCCCTTCTGCACCCGGAAGAATCCCGGCATGAGCTTTTTCGTGGCCAGCCGTTGGGGGTTCATATCTATATAGCGGATGGTGGTGGGCAGCTGGCGGCGTTGTCCCATTGGGCGGATGAAGGGCATCTCGGTAAAGATCGGCGGGAGTTGATAATACGCTGCATCGCCTAATTGATTACGGATGATATTTGCCTCTTCTTGGTAGTTCTCCCGAATGGCATTCGGGGCAAAAGAAGAAGCACGCCCCAGTTTCTTCGCGGCCTGCCAAAAGCCGCACACTACAGAGGCGATGCCCTCAGACATCTCCCGCGTCACATAGATTACCGCGTGAAGGTGATCGGGCATGA
>JAFSPC010000024.1 GCA_017443075.1 Paludibacteraceae bacterium | reverse complement strand
CGCCAATAGATACCGTACATGTACAGATACCTATGCGTGAGTAGTGCGAATGGGATGATGGATAAGAAGATTCTGATAGTAGGTCCGTGTGCTGCTGAAAGCTATGAACAATTAGCAGATACGGCGAAAGCACTACGTGAGGTGCTGTGCTCATTGCCATCGGCGCAATTTGAGCACGTGCTGCGTGCCGGATTGTGGAAACCGAGAAGCAGTCCGTCGACCTTTCAAGGCATAGGTGCGGAAGGGCTGCCATGGCTGGTTGAAGCAGCCGCAATAGCCGGTAGTCCTGCCGCGACAGAGGTGGCGCAACCTGAACATCTGACAGCCGCTTATGAGGCGGGCATACGTCACTTCTGGATAGGAGCCAGGACAACATCCAATCCGTTCATGGTTGAGGCACTGGCTGATACGCCTATAGCCGACAAACAGGAGATAGTGTGGTACATCAAGAACCCGACATCGCCGGATATCGATCTGTGGGTTGGAGCAGTAGAACGGTTGCGCCGTGCCGGCTATAGGCAGCTGCGTGCCATACATCGCGGATTTGCCATGGGTGAACATACGACAAGTATCTATCGCAATGCACCATTGTGGTCGGTAGCAATAGAGTTCAAACGGCGCTACGCGGATATCCCCCTACTGACGGATGCCAGCCATATAGCCGGTCAGGCAGAGCGCGTGGCTGAAATAGCCGAGCAGGCAATGCGTATGGGTATGGATGGCCTGATGATAGAGGTGCATAGCCATCCGGACAAGGCACTGAGCGATGCACGACAGCAACTGACACCCGAGGCTTTTGCGCAACTGATGCTCCGGCTAACGGCGGTAGATATATCTGCGCACGACGGTGACAGCACAGAGTTGGCATCCCTCAGGCAGCAGATTGATGAAACGGATGACGAGTTGTGGGCGCTATTAAGCAAACGGATGAACATATCCCAGCAGATAGGTAAATACAAACGTGAGCATAACATGCCTGTATTACAGCGTACGCGTTACAACGAACTGCTACGCCGACGTATGCAGTGGGCAGAACAACACGGCATAGATCCCGAGGCAGCGAAACAGATTATGGATATCATCCATGAGCAGAGTGTGCTACGACAAGTATGATTGTCAGCATGTAAGCATACAAAATGCGTGATTAAAAAGAAGATTAAAAGACTATACTATATGAATATTTCTTACAATTGGCTGAAACGCTACATTTCCCTGAAGGACGATGCGGAGACTGTAGCTACAATTCTTACCTCCATTGGCCTGGAGGTCGGTACAATAGAACATGTCCAATCCATACGTGGCGGACTGAAAGGTCTTGTGGTCGGTCATGTGCTGACCTGTGTAGAGCATCCCAATTCCGATCACCTGCATATCACCACGGTGGATTTGGGTACGCCGGACAGCCCTGTACAGATTGTGTGCGGCGCGCCGAATGTAGCAGCCGGCCAGAAAGTGATCGTTGCAACCATTGGTACGGTGCTCTACAGCGGTGATGAGTCCTTTACGATAAAGAAAGGCAAGATACGCGGCGAAGAGTCCTTGGGTATGATTTGTGCGGAGGATGAGATAGGCGTAGGCACAGATCATGCCGGTATAATGGTATTACCGGCAGATACGCCTGTAGGAATGCCTGCCAGCGAGTATTTCCATCTGGAAAACGACACGCTGATCGAAGTGGACATCACTCCCAACCGTTCGGATGCCATCTCTCATTACGGAGTGGCGCGTGATTTGTACGCCTATTATCAGGCGCATGGGCAGCAGGAGGTATCACTGACCCGTCCTGACGAGAGCGGCTTCAGCGTAGATGAACCCGACTCACCCATCAGCGTAACAGTAGAGAATGCCGATGCCTGTCCGCGCTATAGCGGTGTGATGATTAAGGGTGTACATGTGCAAGAGAGTCCTGACTGGTTGAAGAAGGCACTTACGACCATCGGTCTGCGTCCGATTAACAATATCGTAGATATCACGAACTTTGTGCTGCACGAGTATGGTCAGGCGTTGCATGCCTTTGATGCAGACAAGATAAAGGGTAATAGCATCGTTGTCAAGAATTGTGCTGAAGGCACGCCTTTTGTTACGCTGGATGGCGTGGAACGTAAGTTGTCGGCTGCCGATCTGATGATTTGTAACGAGTCAGAGCCCATGTGTATAGCCGGCGTGTTTGGCGGACTGGATTCGGGTGTGACAGAGCAGACGAAAAATATCTTCATAGAGAGTGCATATTTCCACCCCGTAAGTATTCGCAAGACAGCCCGCCGTCATCAGTTGCAGACAGATGCATCGTTCCGATACGAGCGTGGTTGTGACCCCAACAATACGCTGCATGTGTTGCGCCGCTGTGCAGCGCTTGTACATGAGCTGGCAGGAGGTTTGATATGTCAGCCAGTAGATGTACAGAATGGTGTAGCTGTGCCCTTGACAGAGCAAGCGTTTATGCCTCCTTTCCGCGTAGCGTTCAGCTTGGAGCGCTGCCATCAACTAATTGGCAAGCAACTTGGCGCTGCAACCATCGAGACCATCCTGCGTGCGCTGGAGATAGAGATAGAATCAAAGACTGCATGTGCAGACCCGAAAGATGAAATATGGATGTTGGATGTACCGCGCTATCGCGTGGATGTACAGCGTGAGTGCGATGTTGTGGAGGATATACTGCGCATCTACGGATACAATAATGTTGAGTTTCCCGACAAGTTGAACACGAACCTGAGCTATGGCGTCAAGCCTGATCCGCAGCGTATGCAGACGCGCATTAGCGAACAGTTGTCAGCACAAGGATTCTATGAGATACTGAACAACTCACTCACGAAGGTGGCATATTATGAATATGCAGGCAATCTTGATTCGTGCGTGAAGATAATGAACCCGCTCTCGCAGGATTTGGGCGTACTGCGTCAGTCGTTGCTGTTTGGCGGTCTGGAGAGCATTCAGCGCAATGCCAACCGCAAGAATGCCGACCTCAAGTTGTACGAGTTTGGCAACTGTTATCATTACAGTGCAAAGATCGCTGACGCTGAAAGACAAAAGACCGCTGCAGATGCAGCTCAGAGCATGGACCCGCTGCGCGCGTATAGCGAGGAGATGCACCTCGGGCTATGGATTACCGGCAACAAGACGCTCCAGTCGTGGGTGATGAAAGAGCAGGAGTCCACGTTCTACGAGCTGCGCGCGTATGTAGAAAACGTACTTCGCCGCATGGGCGTAAACGTCAATACGTTGGTATATACGCCTCTTGACAAATCACCGTTATACGCAGACGGCTTGGTTGTTAGTGCGCAGAATGGCAAACGTTTGGGCGAGCTGGCTATTGTTAGCCGCGAACTAAGAAAAATGTTTGATATTGAGAACCCCGTGTTCTTTGCCGATTTGGATTGGAAGGCACTGCTCAAGCAGAACAAGCAATATAAGCCAGTGATTTCCGACTTGCCCAAGTTCCCTGCCGTAAAACGAGACTTTGCCCTGTTGGTAGACAAGTCCGTACAGTTTGCAGACCTGGCGCGTGTAGCATATCAGACGGAGAAGAAGTACCTGAAGAATGTATATCTGTTCGATGTGTACGAGGGAAAGAATCTTGAGGCAGGCAAGAAGTCGTACGCCTTGTCCTTTATCTTGCAGGATGAGGAGAATACACTCAAGGACAAGCAGATTGAAAGTATCATGAGCCGCCTTCAAAAGGCCTTTGAAGAGGCGTTTGGTGCGATATTGCGTTAATGTTAAACAAGCCGTAATTATGAAGCGACAACTATTACTGTCATTGGCGTTGAGTATAGTCATACCTCTGTTGGCAGAAGATGATATGCATCGCTCGATGAATCCCCACATGTTACGTATAGGTTGGGGGGATCAGCATTTTGAGCATGTAGCATGGCATGCTTCGTCCAAACCGGTTAATACTTTGCCAGCAAGTTACCATGCCGTGTATAGCGAACATTATCGCTATACTCAGCATTGGTCGGCAGAATACCAGTACAGACAAAATAACTGGTTCAGTTACGGCGGACTAATTGATGGCAGTGGTGTGATATGGGATAATGTCACACGTAATGGTGTCGGTGCTGAAGTGAGTAGGGATGCTAATCACTCGCTATACAACATAGTAGTGATGCCCACGATGTATTTCACGTACCTGTACCACGAATATGTATCGCTTCATTCCGGCTTAGGTATAGGGCTGAATGTCAACGGAGGAACAGAACTTGACTACAAAGGGCGAAATACCGTTTGTGCACCGGCTGTCAACCTGACTCTGATAGGGATATCTGCATGGTACCACAGCTGGTTTGCCTCAGCAGAACTGGGTGCACTGATGTCGCTTAAGGATGGCCAAAGTATCTATATGTTTGGTAGCCGACTGGTATCTGTATCTATAGGTGTAACATTCTAAATAATAGCAAGCTGATGATGATCCGACGTATTTATGAATGGCTATATGTGGTCGTAATAGCCGGTGTGTTGAGCGCGTGCTCGTGGGGTAATTACTATTCCGTAGATTTCGACAAGTTGCCTCCTGCAATGGATAGTACCATGTTCCGTATCGTTAGCAAGCGCTATACAGATTTGAGCAAAGGTATCCCACAAGATTGCTATTTGCCGGGAGGAACGGCAGTAAATGATTGGGTGGACGAAGACGGCGAACCGCAGTCAGCCCGTCGCCGCACATCCGGTATCTCCGGTGCGGGTCTGTCGCAAAGCATCTTGGATAAGATGAATAGCGGTTCGGTGATAGAGATTAGTGGCATATATCAATCAATAGACAAGGACTTCAATCCTATCACATTGTCAGGCAAGGTTCTCCTGCCCGCCGATGGAAAGTTTGACCGATATATCGTTGTCTCTCACTACACGATAGGTTCCAACAAAGAGGCCCCCAGCAATGCGTTCCCGCTTGAAGGCTTGTTGTGCAGTATGGGATATGCCATAATCTGTCCAGATTATATAGGTTATGGTATTACTGCTGACAAGGTGCACCCCTATTTGGTAATGACCCTAACAGCCATGAATGTGGTAGATATGTACCTTGCAGTAAAGCAGTATTTCGATGCAGCAGGTTTGCGTCCGAAGCATGATGATATTTACCTGATGGGCTACTCACAGGGGGGAGCCACGACGATGGCTGTTGAATATTTTATAGAAGAGATCTTTAACAGTGCATTCGGACCATCGCCTGATGATATACATATTCATCGCGTGTTTGCCGGCGGCGGTCCGTATGATATCAAGGCTACGTACGATCGATTTGTACGTACTAACCGTGCCGATTATCCTGTAGCTGTACCCTTGGTTTTGCAAGGCATGATTGACGGCAACAATCTGGAACTGGACATTCGTTCAATGATGAATAAGCGAATGTGTGACAATATGGACGAATGGATTAACAGCAAAAAATACACAACCGCCGAGGTGAACAAACTGATAGGCACCCAGGTTACGAGTGAAATGCTGACCGAAGTAGGGATGAATGTGCAGAGTTATGAGGTAAGCGAACTATATAAGGCAATGGTGCAAAATTCAGTAGTTTCGTACACATGGATACCGCAAGCACCCGTATATATCATGCATTCGATGGATGATGAGACGGTGACCTACCAGAATGCCACGAACGCCAAGCAACGCTGGGAATCCGCAAATATACAGTATAATTTTGGTCACTATGGCGGGCATGTGAAGACTTGCCTGCGATTTATACTGACCGTCAAGACCCTGCTGGAAGAGGACCAGAAAGAGGAAAATACGAATTATCTAAATTAGTGTGGAGGAGCACAGATATGCGAGTAAACCTTAGGATACCTATGATGTCGGCAGCATTTGGGCTGCTATTTGGCCTGCTATTGAGTTCGTGTGATCCGAATGCCAAAGCGGTTAGCGGTATGAAAGTGGAGATAGATATCACACCTGCAATTGTGTCGTCAGGCTTTATTCAGATGAATTTCCGTACAAATCAAGAAGCGTATTATCAGGTAGGCATCGTACCGATTAAGTCAGCACCGGATACCTCGCGCATGTCGAATGTGCGCACGTTCATGACTCTTGAGCTTGACAAGGCGTATGCCGATTACCTATATTGGCGAGCGGCTCTGCTGGAGGAAGGCAGTCCGTATGTAGCAGAGTTTGCAACACACTCGCTGCAGTATGGTGAGGTGGATTATAACTTTACATTGCTGCAACCCGATACGGAATATATGGTGTATGCCTTTGTGGTTGATGCAAAATCCAACAAACCAGACGGACGGCTATTCACCTATTACGTGCGGACGGCGAAAGAGTCGTTGTTTGAAAATATGCAGTTTGAATACCTTGTACGCGGCTATTGGGACTACTATTATCCCATTAACGGAACGACCAATGAAGTCTATCCTTATGTGCCTTGGGCAAGTGCACTATGGGATTCGCTAATGCTATCTACGGTAGATTTCGCCAATCCAGCAGAAGCGTTCCTATATCAGTTTCAGGGAGATATGACGTATCAAAATAAAGATGATATCCATTTCGGTATATATGTCCGTAATAGTGAAGGATATTATCAGGATTCGTTTTCTCCCGGTCATGTATATTACGTCGGCATGGCACTGATGGATGGATATTTGTCGCGTAAATCACTGGTGATATACAAGTTCCGTTGGGATGGCGAAAGTACGCAACTGCGATTCACCGATGCGGATAAACTTACCACTGATTGGTGATAACCGGTTGGTCTGACCGGCATATATACTCCGAAACTCTTTAGTCGCACAAGGAGAACAGGTCATCGCGCGGATTGACGAGCATCACAGGTACAAGTGCGCGTTGTATCACATGCCGCTCTTGCGGGCCGAACAGCAAATCGTCCAACCCATACTCTCTGCTGGCAGTTAATAGGATTAGGTCGGCTACAAAGTCCCGCTGGCGTTCTGCAGCTTCTAAATTGACCTTGCTGCTATCCTTGCGGGCTTGTATGACTTCATAGGTTATAGGGGTTTCGGTCTTTTCGCTGACGGCTTTGATGCGTGTTACTATTTTTCCTGTATTCTGGCGGGCTCTGCTGCCATAGTCGTTTGCCTGTAACAGGATAAGGTG
>JAFSPC010000023.1 GCA_017443075.1 Paludibacteraceae bacterium | reverse complement strand
CTTGATGGTTATAGCCGAGAATTGCAGTCGGGTGTGTTGAGCACGACCTGTCTGCCGAGCAGCGGTGTGATTGCAGGTGCATCGGTATTCGAAATCGCATACATGGACTATGAAGCAGATGGTGTAACGCCGTACAAGATATACTTCGACGAGGTTGTGAACGGTGAGATGGAAGCCGGTGTGCCGTATATCGTACTTGCAAACGAAGGCTCGACGCAAATGAGGGTGTTCTATACCGATAATGCGAACGAGTCTGCCAAGAGCAAGAATGGTCTGGTCGGCTACATCGGTGAAGGCAGGTCGTTGGCAGAGAATGAGTACTTCATTTACAACAACATGTTCTACTACGTATCAGCGGCAGATGCTACCTCCGGACGAATCAAGATATCGAACAACCGCGCCTACCTGAACTTGGCAGATATTCCGGGTTACACGGATTACGTTCCCGCTCCCGGTCGCCGCCGCATGGCGATGGGGAATGGCGATGCACCCAAAGTTCCGACCGCAGTAGATAATATGCAAGCAGACAAGGTTCCGTGCACTAAGGTGCTCATTGATGGCAGGTTCTTCATTCTCCGCGGCGAGAAGATGTATGACATGACAGGACAACTTGTAAAATAATCATGACGAATATGAAAAAGCTATATATACAACCGCAAACAGAAGCGGCAAAACTGATGTCAACAACCATCATCTGCACCAGTGGTGGCTATGGTGGATCGTCAGATAACGTCGGAAACGGCGAGGATATCGATCTCCCATAATTTCCATTCCTCCGCATGCACGTGTATCTATAACAATTCCGCGTGCATGAGAGATAGCTCATCATGGGAGTGTGCTTTTGGCACGCTCCCATGTGCTTTATGTCCAAATTATCCAAAAATGATTCAAAATAAGTGATAAAAAGAACAATTTCCTGTAAAAGGTGAATAAATGCAATCTTTTTTTCAGAAAACATTTGCATAATTAAGAAAAAAATTGTATCTTTGTGCCGAAAATGTGATTTTTGGCACTAATTCACATCCAGAAAATGTGATTTTATGCGCTAAAATATATGCCGAAAATGTGATAAGCCCTATGGAAATGCTTGAACGAAAGATAGATGCATATCTGTCGAACTGGAAGAGTTCACCGCAGCGCAAACCGCTGATTGTAAAAGGAGCCCGGCAAATTGGTAAAACGGAGTCTATTCGTGCGTTCGGGAAAGCCAACTATGAGTCGGTAATCGAGATAAACTTTGTGCTTCAGAAGAAGTTCAGAGTTATTTTTGACGATGGTTACGAAGTCGATACCATCATCAAGAACATCTCGCTGCTTGACCCTTCTCTAAAGTTTATTCCATACAAGACCTTGCTCTTCTTCGACGAACTGCAGAAATGTCCCGATTGCGCGACCTCACTCAAATCGTTCTGTATTGACGGAAGATACGATGTAATCTGCTCTGGCTCGCTGATGGGCATCTATTACGAAGAGATTGAATCCAATGCTGTGGGCTTCAAGGAAGATTTCGAGATGCACTCTATGGATTTTGAGGAGTTCCTATGGGCAAAAGGCTATAGTCACCAACAAGTAGAAGACCTGTATGAGCACATGATTACCTTGCAACCATTCTCCCAACTGGAGTTGGACACTATAATGAATGTATTCCGTGAATACATGACTCTCGGTGGAATGCCTGAGGTTGTCAAGACATACATTGACAACGGCCATTTCGGCGGAACACTGGAGTTGCAGCGGCAACTATTGAAAGACTATGAAGAGGATATAACCAAGTATGCTATGCAGACCGACAAAGCCAAAATCCTCGCTGTGTACAATCATATATCCACCTTCTTGGGCAAGGAGAACAAGAAGTTCCGGATTACACAGGTAGCTAAAGGTGCACGAAACAGGGAATATGTAGGTGCAGTTGACTGGTTGAGTTCTGCCGGCGTAATCAACACCTGCTACTGCCTAAGCAACGTTGAACTGCCATTGAAAGGCAACTATGATGCGGACTACTACAAGTTGTATTACCATGACACCGGGCTATTGATTGCCTCTCTGGATGAGGAGGCGCAGGAAGACCTGCGTGCCAACAAGAACTTCGGTACTTACAAAGGCGCTATATACGAGAATGTAGTGGGTGAGATGTTGATTAAATCCGGCTATGAGCAGTTGTACTTCTATCGCCACGATACACCGGCGTTGGAGATGGATTTCTTTGTTCGCGATGCAGATTCGCTGATTCCGGTGGAGGTAAAGGCAAGAGACGGTGCGACAGCATCGCTCAACAATCTCATCAAATGGGATTCGTATCCTGACGTGAAGTATGGCATCAAGCTCGGATACAAGAACATCGGATGGAACGGACAGTTCTACACTTTCCCGTATTTCCTCGCATTCTTGTTGAAGCGCTTCCTGAAGGAGCGGACGAGTGTTTAGCTTATTGTTGAGCGTTGAGAAGCCTCCCCCGCCCCCTCCCTTGAGGGAGGGGAGTGGTTTAGTGTTGCGTGTTGTTTGAGCGTTTGAATGGCGGGTGTAAAATCCGTTCAATGGTACGGAATTGCACCCTTTTGGCGAGAATTTACACACGTATGCGCGTAAATTTTCGTATCTTTGCACCGCGTAATAATTAGTGCCCGTAAGGACGACCATGCAGGACAAAAACGCAACAACACGAATCTATATTCATGAACAACAATTCAAATCTATATTCAATGAAAAAAATCTTTACTTTGATGGTTGGGGCTCTGATGAGCCTGACCATGTTAGCAGGCGAGAATGACCTGCTATGGGACTACACGGAGACTGCTCCGAGTGCTAATCCGGACAACGGACTGTATTACGACAGCAAGGTAAATGACGCTGCCGGAACGAACAACGGCCTGAAAGGCGTAAAGCTGAACAGTAGCGGTTGGGCTTACTTTGAGAAAGCCAATGTGGCAGGTAAGCTAAAACTGACGTTCGCTGACCGCAAAAAACAAACTGCGTATGCCGTATCCGTATATAACGCAACGAAAGCAGAGGACGCAAAACCCGAAAAGGGAGAAAAGATTGCCGACACCGAGGATGTCGAATTCGGCTCGTCTGCTACGATTGAATTGGCGGCGGAGGTAAAAGGCATTTATATCGAGCGTAAGACAGGTTCAGAAGGCGTACTGAGCAAGATTGAGTTCACCGAGGATGTAGCCCGTACGTTTGTAGATTTCAAGATTGAGTTCCGCGACAATCCATATACGGTTGTTCTGCCTGAGAGTGGCATACTGCCTACAGGTGTGACGGTAGAAGGCACAACCTACAACGGCGGTCAGCATGGCGTGCAGGGCGGTACAATCACCGTGCCCGTGGACGGACCGGTGGAGTTCACAATAGGTGCCTGCCAGTACAGCGGCTCCGCAATCAATGTCAAGAAGAACGGTGCTAACTTTACAACCATCGATAACAAAGCCGCCTGCGGCGAGACTGCCGGCCATTTTGACCAGCATGTGACATACATCTATACCGGCGAGGCTGCTACGCTCACCTTCGAGTTGGCAGGCAACACCTACGTGCCATACTTCTTCGCCCAAGCGACAGAGATTACACCGTGCGAAGTTACGTTCAAAGACCAGAACGGCACCATCCTCGGTAAGTTCCCCACCTACGAGGGTGCTACACTGGAGACTATTCCTTACACCGAGGCTGACCTGCCTGCAATAGGCGAAGGCAACGCCTTCCGCGGATGGTTCTACACCAGCGAGAAGAAAGCACAAGCAGGTGACATGATTAACGGCAACACGACCATCCAAGCCAAAGTGACTCCTATCGAGCAAGCAACGGTAGGTTCGGTACAGACATACGATTTTGCTTCACAAATATTCTATCCCGAGGATCATGAGACGGTAGAGACGACCGGCGGTGCGTTCCACGACGGCACACATGGCTGGTACTTCGCTGCCGATGGCTCAATCAAAGTGCAGGTAGCCGGCAAAGCCGTTATCGTAGCTGAGCTATGCACCTACTCCGAGAACGGAACAGTCACCATCAGTGACGCCAACGGCTGGTCGGTAACGCAGCAGGTCGTTAAGCAAGAGACTGCCGATGGCACGCAGATGACCGCACAATATGCCGGTGAGGCAGGATGGGTCACCATCAGTTGGGATGCCAAGCAGTATGTACACAAGGTGGTTGTATATAACGTAGAGGGGTTTGTTGAGAAAGATGAAGCCACAGGCTATATCATGATTCCGAGCGGTGATGCCGCATCGCTGATTTTAGCACTCGTGCAAGCGCAAGACGGCGACAAGATCTTCCTGCCTAACGGCACCTACGACCTTGGCGAGACTGTACTGACGACGATCAGCAAGAATAACATCACGGTTATCGGCGAGTCGATGGAGCAGACGCGAATCAAGAACGCTCCTGATGCCAAGACCGAGAGTATCGACAAGACTACCACCCTGCGCATAGCCAGAAACGTAAGCGGCACCTACCTGCAAGATCTGACTATCCAGAACGATCTTGACTACTACAAGAACGATAACGGCCGCGCCGTAGCCCTATGGGATCAAGGCACAAAGACCGTGTGCAAGAACGTACGCCTGCTGTCCTACCAGGACACGTACTACAGCAACCTGCCCGGGGCTGTCAGATACATGGAGGATTGCGAGATTCACGGCACAGTCGATTTCATCTGCGGTGACGGTAGCGTATATTTCAAGAACAACCTACTCTATGCCGAGCGTCGCAACAAGGCCGGTAACGGTTCAGATGCACTGACCGCACACAACGGTACCGCAACCGACCGCGGATACGTGTTCGAGGGTTGCACACTGAAGAGTGAGTGCGCTATCGTATCCTTCGGACGCGCATGGAACAATACGCCATCTGTTGCCTTCCTCAACACACTTGTGGATTATAGCGAAGGTGAGTTCAGCTTTACAGACGGCAGCAAGATTGAGCGTTGGACCAAAGAGCTGATGAACGCGAACGCATGGCCTCGCTTCGGAGAGTACAACACCCACATGTCAGACGGCACCGTGCTCACGCCGGCAAACAACAAAGTGACTTTCGTAGATCCCAAGAGCGGTAATGCAACACAAGATATTGAGACTGTTCTGACCGCCGAGCAAGCTGCGACGTACACCATGGAGTATACCCTCGGCGAGTGGGCGGCTTCAGCTAAGGCAGACGCAACACAAGCCGTGGCTGACGCGAAAGCTATCGATGCCGATGCCACTTACCTAATCGAAGACGAGGGCGCCTTTGTGGCTATCGTCAAGGGCTCCGCACTAACAGAGGATTACCTGGGCATGACGATACGTCAGGCGAACACGCGCGGCGGCTTCGGCAAGGCTGTTGTATATAACCCCGACGGCACTGCTGTCGAGTGCACGCAGCAATCAGCCGACAGCCTGCAGAAAGTAGTGCGCAACGGCCAACTGCTGATCATCCGCAACGGCCAAGAATACAACAGCATCGGACAAATAGTCAAATAAGGTGCACATATAAGCAGTATGCAACACAGGCTATTCATTGCAACCCTGACACTCTGCGCGCTGATGAGCATCAGCGCGTGGAGTGTGACTGTAGATAACCTAACGCCCATCAAGAAGAGTTACACATTCACCGCGGATGAATATACAGACAACGGCACAAGCGAATGGACAGCAAACAGCCTGCGCGCCGAAGGTCGCATATTCACGCCAACGGGCAACACGGTAGCCCAATCGAAAGGCAAGTCGACTATCCATGGCGGGGCGCACCTGAACTGCCTGCGCATAAAGAACGTGCAAAACAAGCTGGTATTCAAGGTAACGGACACCTGCACCATCACGTTCTACACCGAGGTTCGCGAGGAACGCGGATTGATAGTGAGCAAGCAGGATCGCACGGGTACTTCCGACCCGTATTATGCCTTGCAGCCGGCTACCATGCCCGTATGGAGCATTCATCTGGACGAGGCAGGCACGTACTACCTGTCGGGGTACGGGGGTGACTACTTCATAGCAGGTTTCAGCATCG
>JAFSPC010000022.1 GCA_017443075.1 Paludibacteraceae bacterium | reverse complement strand
GCTGTCAGATGTTCAGGTTGCGCCACCTCTGTCGCGGCAGGACTACAGGCTATTGCGGCTGCTTCAACCAGCCATGGCAGCCCTTCCGCACCTATGCCTTGAAAGGTCGACGGACTGCTTCTCGGCTTCCACAATCCGGCACGCAGCACGGGCTCAAATTGCGCCGATGACAATGAGCACAGCACCTCACGTAGTGCTTTCGCCGTATCTGCTAATTGTTCATGGCTTTCAGCAGCACACGGACCTGCTATCAGAATCTTCTTATCCATCATCCCATTCGCACTACTCACGCATAGGTATCTGTACATGTACGGTATCTATTGGCGGCAGTCTGTAATCATCTATCGGATAACCATGCTGCACGCTGACCAGTACACGCTCGTATGTGAATACGGCAAAATGCTCCTTGCGCTCTGAACGGATAGCCTTCAGTTGCTCGGACTCATCTACATACAACGCATGTTCGGCCTCAAGGTTTTTTATCACCAACGGGTACAACTTATTGAATCGTTGCGGATGCAACGTGTACCACACCAGCGAACTGTCAAACTCTGCCCTCGTTATCCCATGCGACTCCAGTACGGCATCGTAATACGCTATCTCTTCTGTACTCATCTCCTTGTTATGCCCCTTCACCTGCAGCATGCCATCCATCCGGTGCAGGTCTGTCAGCACTGCTACCATCTGCCGCTTCGACATCACTCCCTCTCCCCTGCAAGCCGTCAGTAGCGGTATACAAACCAATACGACACATAGCAATTTCTCCAGATCAGCCAATTTGTTTCGGATGCGAGTCAGGCGTTCCACAGCTTCGCTCCGCACATCTGTCTGTCGTTCGCCCGCTTGCAGTTCATTACGTATCGCCTCAATACGCGTAATCTTCATCTCGTCACGGATGAACTTTATTCGCTTGATTAGAGCTATATCATCTGCCGTATAGTAGCGGTTACCATGGCGGTCCTTTCGGGGCGACAGCTGCGCGAACTGCTTTTCCCAATAGCGCAATGTGGACGCCTCGACACCCGTGGCATCGATCGTCTCACGCATGGAAAAATATATTCGTTCACTCATGGACTAACCCTCAGATTTTTACCTGTATATATATTCGTACTTGTCAGTCCGTTCCACTTTTGCAGCTGGCTGACTGTCACATGGAATTTTCTGGCTATGCCGCCCAATGTATCTCCCTGACGGATCTTATAGTACATCTTGCCGTTTATTGTATATCCTCCCGCTATGCTGGTCTTTTGCGCCATATCAATCTCCGAACGGCGGTCATGTATCAATCGGTTGGCTTGGTAGGCAAGTATGCTATCCTGCTGCGTGATAAACATCGTGGTCTGATCTATAGGTAGGCAGAGCCTGTAATTCTTGTTCCCCGGCAATATATCACGCGTATATTGGGGATTGAGGTAGCGCAAATCGTCTATCGCTATGCCCAACACATCCGCTACTTGCTTTAGATGCATACGTTGGTCAATCACTATCGTATCGGTCAACATCCTGCCCACACTGATAGTGTCCGGACATATACCATGTTCGCCGGCATAGTTGAACACATAGTTCGACGCTATAAACAACGGCACATACATTCGCGTTTCGCGCGGCAGGTAGGGATAGATACTCCAGAAATCACGTTTGCCTCCGGCATAATGAATAGCCTTTCGCACATTTCCCGGCCCACAGTTATAGGCTGCAATGGCCAGATTCCAATCGTTGAAGATCGCATATAACGCTTGCAAAAAATCACAAGCTGCCTCAGTGGACTTATACACATCATAGCGCTCGTCAACCAGTGAATTTACCTCCAGACCGTAACGCTTGGCTGTAGTCGGCATAAATTGCCATAACCCTGCTGCACCGGCTCGGGAGCGTGCATTCGGACGAAGGGCGGATTCTATCACCGGCACATACTTCAGCTCGTATGGCAAACCGCGACGCCCTAACGCATCCTCAAAGATGGGAAAGTAGTACTCCGCCTCGCGCATGATGCGGGCTGTATGACGCGGACTGGATTTGATATATCGCTGTATGTACCGCTTGGCTATCGGGTTATATGGCAACTCTACGATGCATGGCAAAGCCTGCAAACGCCGTTTGTACGTACTGTCCGCCAGCATCGTTGTATCAGGCATCGTCACGCACGGGGTGGTATCCAACCCGGCTAACATCCATTCAAATAACCTTAGGTCTACCGAATCAAGTTCTGTTTCATACACCGTCACATCACTATGTGTGCTGTCCGGTTCAAGAGCTGGTATGCTGTCTTCCGATTGCATGCTGACCGGTAGCAGCATGAATATGCTTAATAATGTATATAGTATTCTCTTCACTTCTTTTTGTACCTGTATGCTTAACTAAAACTTTATCGCCAGATGCACTTCACCATTCGCACGCTGCAACATCGGGTCATAATGTAATGCCGGCTCAAGTTGCATCGACAAATCCGGAGATATATCAAAGTCAAACAACTGGGCATCCACATACGCGTCAACCAGCGACAGGGCATACACCACCACCGTTATCACGATCGACAAATCCCTGTATCTGCGTGATGCGTTTTGCTGGCTTTCCAGTTTGCTCAAGTAGGATGATGAGCCTCCCATACGCGTTATGGTATATCCGTCTGGCAAGATGGCGTTGTACGACCGCGTAGCATCTTCTGATACGCCGGCTTCGCTGTTTATGTCATTGTATAGGTCGATATACGCAGTCTTATACTCTGTATACGATTGCTGATTCATCATCACCGCATAGCCGCAACCCATCAGT
>JAFSPC010000021.1 GCA_017443075.1 Paludibacteraceae bacterium | reverse complement strand
GTCGCCATAACTTCCTCACAAGAAACCGAAAAATAGCTCAAGAAAAACTCAGAATCAGTTAGGTGCATGCGGTAAGATCTTGGCTCTTTTCCGATTTCTGTTCGGTCGTTGTGGTCACCATAATATCCTCACAAGAAACCGAAAAATAGCTCAAGAAAAACTCAGAATCAGAAACTGAACAGATGGTATCAGTAGAGCACTTATATAAGTCAATCGGCAAAACCTCCATCCTCAATGATGTGTCGATGCACATCAGCGAGGGGGAGGTTGTCGGATTGCTTGGACCGAATGGTGCCGGCAAATCCACGCTGATGAAGGTGCTAACCGGCTTGTGGAAAGCCGACAGCGGCAAGGTGCGCGTGTGTGATACCGACGTTATAGCCCGCCCGGATGAAGTACATAAGCACGTAGGCTACCTGCCAGAGCAGAATCCCCTGTACGCGGATATGTACGTACGCGAGTACCTTAGATTTATCGCGCGCATGCGAGATAACAGCCGAAAGTCGACAGCCGAAAGTCGAAAGCAGGAAGTAGATACCCTGATAGAGCGCGTTGGTTTGACTCCGATGGCAAACAAGCGCATTCGTGAACTGAGCAAGGGATATAAGCAGCGCGTGGGCATAGCGGCAGCCATGACGGGTAATCCTGAAGTGCTGATACTGGACGAGCCTACCACAGGTTTGGACCCAAATCAGTTGGAAGATATACGTGCGCTGATTCGTGCCTTAGGCAAGGACCACACTGTGATTTTGTCCACACACATATTGCAAGAAGTGAAAGCAATCTGCAATCGTGTGATAATCATCAGTAACGGCAGAGTGCGCATGGACAAACCGATAGATGCAATCCCTGACCTTGAGAATGCATTCAGGTGTGCCACCACAAATGCAAATGAACAATGAGTGAATTTGATATCCGTCAACAGATGAGTGAGAAGGAGCAGGACAATGCCCTGCGCCCGTTGCGTTTTGCCGACTTTGCCGGACAGACTAAGATTGTCAGCAACCTGAAAATCTTTGTAGAGGCAGCGAAGCTTCGCGGTGAGAGTCTGGATCATGTGTTGCTGTTTGGCCCTCCGGGATTGGGCAAGACGACCTTGAGCAATATCATCGCCAACGAATTAGGAGTGGGGTTTAAGGTCACCTCGGGTCCGGTGCTTGACAAGCCCGGCGATCTGGCCGGTCTGCTCACGTCACTGGAACCGAATGATGTGCTCTTTATCGATGAGATTCATCGTTTGTCGCCTGTGGTGGAGGAGTATCTGTACTCAGCCATGGAGGATTATCGCATCGATATAATGATAGACAAAGGTCCCTCAGCCCGTACAATACAGATAGACCTGAATCATTTCACGTTGATAGGCGCGACCACACGTAGCGGATTGCTGACCTCGCCATTGCGTGCACGCTTTGGTATCAACTGCCACTTGGAATATTACGATGCCGATATACTGGCCGCCATTGTGGCACGCAGTGCCGGCTTGTTGGGTGTAGATATTGATAGCCATGCATCGGCAGAGATAGCCCGTCGCAGTCGTGGTACGCCGCGTATAGCCAATGCCCTGCTTCGGCGTGTGCGCGACTTTGCGCAGGTGAAAGGCGACGGCAGTATAGATCTGGATATAGCGCAGTATGCACTTGAGGCACTGAATATTGACACTTTCGGCTTGGACGAGATCGACAACAAACTGCTGACAACAATCATTGATAAGTTCAAGGGCGGACCGGTAGGCCTGAACACCATTGCTACAGCGATGGGTGAGGATGCGGGAACGATTGAGGATGTATATGAACCATACCTGATAAAGGAAGGATTCATCAAGCGTACTCCACGCGGTAGAGAGGTAACCGAACTGGCATACAGGCATCTGCACCGCTCGCCACTCAACCGCGATGCACAGGGATCACTATTCTGACAAGATGCAAACTACACTAATTGCGCAGCCGATGGTTGCGCAATAATTTGTACATAATTATGCAACCTTATGAGCAAAAAGTATAAAGCCGTTTTTCTGGATTGGGATGATACTATAGGTGATTTTTCCCGTTCTGCCAAGTGTGCGCTGACCACGATGTTTGAGATCCATCAGTTGTACCAATACACCGATTATGATACGTTCGTCGGTTGCTATAGCGAGCATAATACCCTGCTGTGGGAGCAATACGGTAGAGATGAGGTTACCAAGGAAGAACTGAAGATAGACCGCTTCCTCTATCCGCTGATGCATGCGTGCGGTCTGAAGGAAAACTCAGAGACGCGCGTGCTGGCCCGGCGGATGTGCGAAGATTTTCTGCGGATGACCAATCATTTCTTCTCGCTCATACCCGACGCTGACAAGATGGTTAAGACCTTGGCAGCCTGCTATCCTCTGACGATAGTGAGCAACGGTTTTGTTGAATCACAGTACTTCAAGTTCCGCAAGAGCGGACTGGAACCATACTTCACACACGTTGTACTCAGTGAGGAGGTCGGTGCACAGAAACCCAATCCTCACATCTTTGATGAGGCATTGCGCATCAATGGTATAACAGCGGAGCAAGCTCTGATGATAGGTGACTCGTACACCTCGGATATCGAAGGCGCACGCGCCGCGGGGATAGATCAGATGTGGCTCAGGCGCACCGACACCCCCCTGACGGAAGGGCAGAAGGCTACGTATATTGTCAACACGTTCCGACAGATTACTGACATTTTGGCAGACGGCATGTGGGTGGCATGATAATTGATGATTGATAATTGAGAAATGATACTATAGAAAATGGCAAAAGATAATACAGAAAACATGAATGACAAGAACTTGCAGGAGCAAGTGGACGATATCTTGAATGGTGAGCAGCCGGAATCGCAGGCGAATAGCACCGATCAGGACGAGAAAGGGGCGGATGCCGCTACATCAGACGAGGCAGAGCAGGAGACGCCCGAACAACAGATAGAGCGTCTGCAAAAACGCGTAGCCGAACTGGAGGATATACGTTTGAGACAGATGGCGGAGTTTGACAACTACCGTCGCCGTACGAACAAAGAGAAGCTGGAGTTGCTTGATAGCGCCGGTGAGAAGTTGCTGGTGGATATACTGCCACTGGTAGATGATTTTGAACGTGCGCGTGATGCCATGGCGAAGACCGAAGATATAGCCTCATTGCGTGAAGGAATCGACCTCATTTACAGCAAGTTTATTGCATGGCTTGACAAACAGGACGTACATGCCATAGACACGACGGATGCCGACTTCAACACCGACGAGCACGAAGCTATCACAACCTTTGCTGCCGGTGATGACAAGAAGGGAAAGATAATCGATTGCACACAGAAAGGCTACAAACATGGTGAGCGTGTAATCCGTTTCGCCAAGGTTGTTGTGGGTGAATAAGTGATTAACAGCCAAATAGTACATGGTAAATGATTAAATCGTAAATGATTTTATGGCAGAAAAACGCGATTACTATGAGGTGCTGGGCGTTGATAAGAGCGCATCGGCCGAAGAAATAAAAAAGGCGTATCGCAAGTGCGCCATCAAGTATCACCCCGATAAGAATCCGGGTGATAAAGAGGCTGAGGAGAAATTCAAGGAGGCCGCCGAGGCTTACGAAGTGCTAAGCGACCCGCAGAAACGTCAGCGTTATGACCAGTTCGGCTTTGCCGGCATGGGTGGTGCCGGCGGATTCAGCGGTGGCGGGATGAGCATGGAGGATATCTTCTCGCGCTTTGGTGACCTGTTTGAGGGCGCAGGCTTTGATTTTGGTGACTTGTTTGGAGGCGGTGGCGGCCGTCGTGGCGGTCAGCGCGTACGTCGCGGAACAGACTTGCGCGTGCGAGTACGCCTGACATTAGAGGAGATAGCAACCGGGGTGGATAAGAAACTGAAGATCCGCAAACTGGTGCCATGCCAACATTGTAGCGGTACAGGTTCAGCCGACGGCAAGGGCGGTGACACATGTCCGACATGTAAGGGTTCTGGACGCGTAGTCCGCACCCAGCGTGGCATATTCGGCATGATGCAGGTTCAACAGGAATGTCCTACCTGCCATGGTGAGGGCAAGGTGATCAAGAACAAATGTTCATACTGCCAAGGCGAAGGTGTGGTACGCGATGAGCAGATTGTGGATGTACACATACCAGCAGGTGTTGCAGACGGAATGGTTCTGCCGATGCAGGGCAAAGGCAATGCAGCGCCTCATGGAGGTATAGACGGCGACCTGTTGGTGATCATAGAGGAAGAGGAACACAAGGATTTTGCCCGCGATGGAGGTGATCTGATTTACAACCTGCTCTTGGATGTACCTACAGCCATCTTGGGCGGGCAGGTACAGATACCAACGCTTGGCGGCGATGCCAAGATAACCATCACTCCGGGTACGCAACCGGGCAAGGTGCTTCGCATGCGTGGCAAAGGTCTGCCGATGATAGACCAGTATGGGCGGCAATACGGCACCGGTGACCTGCTGATCAATGTGGGTGTATATATACCCGAGCACCTGAGCAAGGAGGACAAAGAGCTGGTAGAGAAGCTGCGCAAGAACAACAACGTCGGTCCTGACAGCCGCACCGACAAGAAGAGTTTCTTCCG
>JAFSPC010000020.1 GCA_017443075.1 Paludibacteraceae bacterium | reverse complement strand
GAGCACCGACTTTAGCGGTACGCTCGAAGGCACCGACACATGGCGTACCCTGACTAAGGACGAGTGGGTTTACCTGCTGGCGCACAATAATCAGAGTTACGCCACCGTTCACGGCGTTAATGGTTTGCTCGTCGCGCCGGACGGTAAGGATATAGAAGGTAAGAGCATGACGGCTTGGGTAGAGATCAATGACGAGACCTGGACCACGATGCAGAATGACGGATACCTCTTCCTGCCCGCTTGCGGTCAACGAAGCCAGTTGAACTCTTCTGCGAATATCATAACAGGTAGTCAAGGCGAAGATGTTGTCTACTATTCCAGCACGCAGTACAGTGATGTCTATGCATATAATATATGGTACAAGCCGGGTCAAGACCCTGCAGCTGATGATTATAGTAATAAGAGACAAGCCTTTGGTGTCCGTCTCGTTTCCGCCGGAGTCAATCCGCTGGATCAGGCACAGGCAGCCAAAGACCTGATTGATGCTATCGGCGAAGTAAGTTATCCGGACAGCAAAGAGGATATCAAGGCAGCCCGTGAAGCAGTGGACGCCCTTGGCGCAAACGCAAGCCTGCTTGACGATGCCGACCTGCAGAAACTGACCGATGCCGAAGCCGCTTATGCACAACTCTTGGCAGAGGCTGTAGCAGCCGTAAAGGCGCAGATAGAAGCCCTGCCGGCTACGCCGCTGACCGACGCAACCAAGAAACTCTCTGAATATAATAAGGTGAAAGCTGCTCGCGAGGCATACAACGCCCTCTCCGATGACGAGAAAGCCGCAGTAGATAACTATGACAAACTGACAGCCGCAGAAGCAGCCTTCGCTGCTATCGGCGGTGGCACAAAACCGGTGGATATTGTTTGGGATATCAACACAGGTATTGAAAGTGTTGCCACCAATACTACCAGTCCGGCTTATGATGGTATTACTATTACTACCGGAAACGGAAACAGATTCTATCAAACAACACAAGATCCGATTATGCTGCGTTTCTTCTTTACCGGAGGTAAGGGCAGCTATGCCTTTGCACAAGAAGACGGCTCTCATTTCACGAAAGTAGTCCTTATCTCCTCTGTTAAAATGAGTGATTGGCTGATCAATCCTTCCCGTATCGGTACCGATTGGGTAGTCAGTGATGAAGATAAAAAGGCTACATGGATCGGAGATGCAGATACTGTTAAGATTTGGGATGGAGCCGGTGCAACCGCATGGGTAGATGTAGATTCTATCGTGTTCACCGTTAATGGTACTGCTACTCCTCTTGCTGATGCACAGGCTGCATTGGATCTCATCAACGCTATCCCGTCTCCGGTAGTGCTGAGTGACGAGTGCAATGCCGCTATCAAGGCTGCTCGCGAAGCCGTAACCGCGCTGGGCGAGAACGCAAGCCTGCTCGACGATGCCGACATCGACAAACTGGCAAAAGCGGAAGCCGATTTCGCACTGCTCATCAAGGACGCTACGGCAGTAGTGGACAAGATTGACGCTATCGGCGACGTGACCTTCTCTGCGGAGAGCAAGGGAAAGATCGTAGATGCACGCGAGGCTTACGACGCGCTCTCTGACGAACTCAAGCCGTACGTCACCAACTTCGCTACGCTGACCGCAGCCGAGGAGACTTACGAAGCCGCACGTCCGTTCGCACCGGTGACCACCGTTCCGGCAGCTGTGGAGGCTCTGCAGTACACCGGCGCAGCACAAGCGCTTATCACTGCCGGCGCAGCCGAGCACGGTACCATCCTCTATTCGCTCGACGGTGAGAACTACGGCACGGAACTCCCGACAGCTCTCCTCGCGGGCGCGTACACGGTATATTATAAGGTACAGGCTACCGACGACTACAAGGATGTAGCTCCGGCAACCTTCACCGCTACCATCGCCTACAACTATCCTGACACCTACAGCCTCTTCGGTATCCCCGAGGGTTGGAGAGTCAAGGTGAACGGTACGGAAGCAACCGTAGAGAACGGCGCTATCAAGAACATCGCCAAGGATGACAAGTTCGACGTACTGCCTACCAAACCCGAAGATGTGAAGCTGGTAGAAGTAGTGCCGTACATCCTCGACCTCGCTACCGCTACCGACAGCGTGATCTACCTCATGAACGGCGACAGCATCACCGGTACGGCTAACGGCAATATCTCGATTGTCATCGTGCCGGATGCGAAGGTTTATTTCAAGGACGTGAACCTGACGAACACGGGTAGCCACCCGGCAGTCCTCTGCGGCGGCAATGCCGAGATGGTTGTCGTAGGTGAGAACAGTATCACCTGTACTAAGGAAGGCGAATACGGCATCCGTACAGCCGGCGCGGGTACGACACTGATCCTCAGCAGCGACAAGACGCTGCTCAGTGCCACCATCGACCCCAACGGCGGAACTGTCAACCAATAAGCATAACGAATAAATATATTACAGCTATGAAAAATAGATTAATAAAACAATTGATGCTTGTTGCGTTGATAGTCTTCGGCGCAACAGCCCTGTGGGCATATACACCGCTTGCAATTCCGGTTCCACCTCAAGGTTCTATCGACAATGTCAGCGGCGGTGCCGGCGCCGTGTATGTACGCGGTTGGACGCTCGACCCGAATATGCCCGATGCCGCCGTGGAGATACATGTCTATCTGGCGGATGGCAACGGCAATGACAAAAAAGGTATTCCGGGTACGTATGCCAATCTGTCCCGTCCGGATCTGGACGGCGGTTCAGGCACAATCGGCTACAATTACGGTACCAACCACGGCTTCGACTGCTGGATCAGTACAGAGGATCTGGCTCCCGGTACCTATTATGTACATATCAATGCCATTGACCCGAGCGGCAACGGCTCGAACCCCCGTCTGACGTACTCTACCGACCCCAATTCAACAGAGCGGGCGGTAACCATTTCATCTCCCTACACCGTGAGCTACAACGCCAACGGCGGTAGCGGTGCACCGGGTTCGCAGCAGAAACGTACGGGTATCAACCTCACGTTGAGCAACACCACTCCGTCCCGCACGGGTTATACCTTCCAGGGTTGGAATACTACCTCCAACGGCAGCGGCACCAACTACGCCAAGGGCGCTACCTATTCCGCCAACTCGGGCGCAACGCTCTACGCCAAGTGGACGGCAAACACCTACACCGTGACGCTGAACCAGCAGAGCGGTACAGGCGGTTCGGGTTCGACAACGGCTACCTACGCTTCAGCAATGCCTTCCATCACCGTTCCTACCCGCACGGGTTATACTTTTCAAGGCTATTTTACCGATACAAACGGCAAGGGTACGAAGTACTACAACGCCAACGGTACCTCTGCCAAGAACTGGGACAAGACCGCTGCAACGACGCTCTACGCCTACTGGACAGCGAACACTTACGCTGTGACGCTTGACCGGCAGACCGGTACAGGCGGTTCGGGTTCCGTAACGGCTACCTACGCTGCGGCGATGCCTTCCATGACCGTTCCGACCCGCACGGGTTATGTCTTCCAAGGCTACTTCACGGAAGCAGGCGGGGCAGGTACGAAATACTACAACGCCAACGGAACGAGTGCCAAGAACTGGGACAAGACCGCTGCTACGACGCTCTATGCCTACTGGACAGCGGGCACCTACACCGTGACCCTCGACATGACGGGCGGTGAAGGCGGTTCGGCTTCCGTCATGGCTACCTACGACGCGGACATGCCGGCTGTCACCCTGCCGACCCGCGACGGCTATTTCTTCGACGGCTATAGCGACATCGAGGGCAAGCTCTACTACACCGCTACCGGCGAGAGTGCCCGCAAATACGATGTAGGCGAAGCACTCACCCTCTATGCGCAGTGGGTGGACAAATCCATCCCCGTACCGCAGCCTTCGGGCGAGTGGCAAGCCTACATGCCTGCCGGCAACCGTATGCTCCGCGTTACCTACAAGGACGAGCCTCAACTGGCTTGGGAGGACAAAGACAAACAGCCTGTCACCACCATCACCGGCTACCACGGCTTCCAGTCGCTGGTTGCCATCCCGAACCTCAAAGCATCGAGTAAATTCTTTAATGCACTTATCGCCGGCACTTCCGTACTGGAGTTCTCCTCCTCCAATCAGGATGCAGTGAGCGTAACAGGCCTCGGCGACTTCTCTATTAACGGCGTAGGTGAGGCCGATCTGTCGGCTATCCACCGCAACGACGCGGACTTCAAGTACGACTCCGCTGCGTTCCATGTCACGGTGCTCGCGCCGGATACACTGACACTCACCCTCAACAACGCTGATTGGGGAAGCATAGCTGCGGTAACACCGCTGAGCGACAGCATCCATGCGCTGGATGCAGAGGGCAGCAAGTTTGTTGCCGTGCAGGGTGGTACGATAACCGTGCAGGCTACACCTGCTGAAGGATTCCACCTCCGCTACTGGAGCAACGGTGCTGCTGTTGACCCGCTGACGAACACCTTCGCTGTGCAGGGGAACACCAACCTGTTTGCATTCTTCGCACCGGACACCGTGCCGGCTATCGTAACCCAGGAGCCGGTGATCTTCGACACCCTCGTTTACACCGGCTATGCACAGACTATTCTGGCGAACGGTACGGCTATCGGCGGTCAGTTCAAGTACTCCACCGACAGCATTGAGTGGTCCACCGAACTGCCGCAGTTCAAGGATGCCGGTACCCATACGTTCTATTACTATGTCGATTCTACCGACGTACTGCACCGTTGTCTGCCGGTTGAGACGCATACCGTGACGATCGCCAAAGCTCCGCTGACCATCACTGCGGAGAACAAAGATACTATCTACGGCGACCCGGCACCTGCCTTCACCGCTGCCTATACCGGTATGCTCGGTGAAGATACGGTAGGCGTAGTGAGCGGTCTGACATTCACGAGCGACTACCTCGTTACCTCCAACGTAGGCGAGTACAACATCGTACCGGCTGACGCACAGGCGGCTAACTACGCTATCTCTTACACCAACGGTACGCTCACCGTCAATCAGGCTCCGCTGATGATTACCGCCGATGACAAAGAGGTTATCTACGGCGACGAGCATCCCGAGTTCACAGCTTCGTACAGCGGCTGGAAGAACGCCGACGACGAGTCTGTCGTAAGCGGTCTGACGCTGACGAGCGAATATCTCGTTACCTCCAACGTAGGCGAGTACGACATCGTACCAGCCAACGCAACGGCACAGAACTACGAGATCGCTTACACCAACGGTACGCTGACGGTTAATCAGGCACCGCTGACCGTCACCGCCGAGGACAAGACGATGATCTACGGCGACGAGCATCCCGAGTTCACCGCCACCTACGAGGGATGGAAGAACGAGGACGACGAGGCTGTTGTCAGCGGTCTGGACTATACCTGCGAATATGTACCGGGCAGCTATATCGGCACGTATGCCATCACTCCTCATAGCGCAACGGCTCAGAACTACGCCATCACCTTTGTGGATGGTACGCTAACCGTCAATAAGACAACCGTCTATATCAAAGGTGCTGACATTCAGGAGGCTAAGTTCGAGGACGGCACCACTACGGCCGTCGTGCTCAATGCCGGTCAGGTGATGGATGTCAAACTGAATGACGCAGTAGGCGTTTCGACTACCGCTACCTTCTCCGACGCAACGGTAGGCGAGGGTAAGACCATCACGATGTACTACGAGCTGACGGGCGATGCCGAACTGCTCGCTAACTACAACCTCACTCCTACATCTGAGATCTTCGCTAAGAAGGGTGTCATCATCGAGAACTTCATCCCTGCCGAGGAAGGCGAGACCGAGAAAGAGGACGATGAGGCACAGATAGAAGAAGGTATCGAGGTTTACGCTTACGGTTATTGCGACGGTAGCGGCTACAGCCTGCGTTACCACCTCAACAGCGGTAACCCCGACCAGTACAAGATAGAGTTCGACGACAGCCGCTTCACCGATGTGGATTGGACGAACCTCGTTACTCCGGGCAAGGATGGTACCATCGACATCGAGATACCTGTGGATATACCGACGGGCGACTACACCTTCACGGCTACGTTCCGTGACAGCCGTTTCGATTGGCTGGAGAGTGCACCGCTGAACGTCACGTTCCACGTCAATCTGCCTGAGACATTCGTAACTCCGATGTTCGACAATACGATTGCACTCGTTGATACCTGCAACTGCTTCACCGACATCCAGTGGTACTATCGTGCGAACAGCAGCGATGCATGGCAGCCTATCGAGGGTGCTACAGGTCACTACTACCACGCCAACGGCAAACTGACAGGAGAGTACTTCGTCAAGGCCAACTGGAACGGCATACCGACCTACACCTGCGGCCAGGCAGACATGCAGACACTGTATGGTGCTGACAAGCAGCAGAAAGCTATCGTCAAGGCGTTCCCGAACCCTGTGGTCAACACCACGACCGTTTCGATTGAGCACTCCGACAATTGGGAGCACGCGCTGCGTGTTGTCAACCTCATGGGCGTAGAGATCATCAACACCACCTTCGAGGGCGACCGCACCACAATTGATCTGGACGGACATGCACAAGGCAACTACATGATATCTGTCGACGGCATCGTAGTCAAGGTAATGAAGAAATAACCTTCGTAATGACGTAATAACGTAATAACGTAATAACGAAAAAATCACAAGCATTATGAATAAAAGATTATTTTCAATCATCGCCGCTGCGGCACTGACCCTCTCGGTCAGTGCTCAGCAGAGCGCACACGATAGCGGGGTCCCCGCAAGCAACGCGCAGTGGGGTGTCGATAACTATGTAGGCGTTAACTTCGGCGGTGGACTGAACACTGCGCTGTACAAGCCGGCCAACGGCACACAGGCATTGGGCTTCGGCTTTGACGCCGGCGTGCACTACGGACACTTCTTCACCCCCGTTGTAGGTCTGGGCGTCGGACTCCAGTTCTCGTGGGCGAACGCCTATGCCACTTATAACTGGAACGAAGTGACCACAGGGCTCACGCACCCATCCAACCCCAACACGCCATATAACCTCACCACGGGATTCAACAACTTCGTGGAGCGTCAGAACATCGGCGTGCTGAGCATCCCTGTTGAGGTGCTCTTCCGCAAGTCTCTCAATGACCGTGCTGCCTTTATCGGTGGTGTAGGTCTCAGTCTTGACCTGCCACTCTACGGCAACTATATCGCCAAGTCCGGCAGCTACAGCACCACGGGTGTCTTCCCTGCCCTCGGGTCGTACGCCTTTAGCGACATGCCCGAGCACGGCTTCAGCACCTATACAACCACCCAGGGCGCCAAGTTCCGCAACAAGGCTGCCATCGGTGCTTCGGTCATCGCCGACCTCGGCTTCCGCGTAGCGATGAACGACAACTGGGGCATGTACTTCGGCCTCTATGCCGGCTACGGCTTCACTAACCTCTTAGGCGCTGCCAAGACCGACGAGATGATCATGATCAATGCCACCAACTCAGCTGTGATTGACTACCGCGGTACGTTCGACTCCAACGAGACCGCCAAAGCCAACCTCCTGCGCGCAGGGGTGAAGATAGCCGTTGACTTCGGTTGGGGCAACCGCCGTGCGGAGCTGGAGGAGCAAGCGCGTCTTGCCGACGAACTGGCTGCGGCGCAACAGAAAGCCCGTCAGGACTCTATCGCCCAAGCCGAGGCACGCGCCAAAGCCATCGCCGACAGTCTCGCCCACGCCCGGGCCGAGCAGGCACTGCGTGACAGCCTCGCTGCTGCCAATGCCAACGCTCAAGCTGTGGCTGACAGCCTTGCTGCTGCCAACGCCAAAGCAAAAGCCCAAGCCGATAGCATTGCCGCTGCCGAGGCTGAACAAGCGCGCAAAGCGGCAGAGCGTGCCGCGTTCGTGGCTGCACTGAAGACCAAAGGTGAGTCCGTCAACGTACACTTCGACACCGGCGGCGATGTGCTGAAGTTCCGCGAAGGCGAGCAGGCTGTCGTGGATGACATCGCCGAAGCGATGAAGAACGATGCTTCGCTACGTATCGTCATCACCGGCCATACCGACAATACCGGCAATGCCGATCAGAACCTGCGGGTATGGGGCATGAAGCGTGCCGAGTCGCTACGTAACTACATGGTAGAGAAAGGTGTGCCTGCCGGTCAGATTCATTGCGAGAGCAAGGGCCAGCTCGAACCTGTAGCCGACAACGCCACCCGCGAAGGACGGGCACTCAACCGCCGTGCGAACATACGCTTCGAGTAAACCGCAAGCTACGATACTTCTACAAAAAGGAGGATGCCAATTTTAGCATCCTCTTTTTTTAATCTTTTTTAACTTTGCGCCAGACTTTATCGGGGTTAAATCGGGGTCTAATCGAGGTCATGTCGGTGCAATGTCGGTGTACAGCGGCAGTTTGAAGTGCTGCTGAATCGCCCCTTATGCCTATCGCGCGATGGTGTCTTTTAGTTGTCTTTTCGATTAGGATTTTTTGGAAACCAGCCACGTGGACGATGCTGAAGTCGGATTATTAGTGTAAGAAATATCTCAATTGCATCTCATTTTCTCAGTCATTGACAAAAAAAATGACCAAGTCCTTGCAATTGTCAATTATTTTTTGTACCTTTGCAACATATTTGTAAAATACATCTGGTATGGCAACAATAACTCTTCATTATGATGCACATAATGATTTAGCTCAAAAAACGTTGAATTTTCTGCTCTCATTGGGGGTTTTCCAAAAGGAAACGACTATTTCTGCTGCAGAAAAACGCACGCGTAAAGCCATTGAGGAACTGGAAAGCGGTAATGGTACAGTTTGTCATTCGTTTGAGGATTATCTAAAAGCTGTACAATGAGAACGATTATATTCTCTACACAATACAAAAAGGATCTCAAGCTCGCTCGCAAACGCAACCTGCCGGAAGATGAGTTAAATCATATCGTATATAATTTGGCTAATGATATTCCGCTTGAGCCGAAACACAATGACCATGCGTTGTCTAATAATTTTAGAGGATTTCGCGAGTGCCATATTCGTCCTAATTGGTTGTTGATGTACCGCAAAACAGATAATGACGAACTTCAAATCCTTGAACTGGCTCGTACAGGTTCGCACTCCGACTTATTCGGATAATATGCTAAATCTTTTATTTCGTATTTTTGCACTCTGATGAACGTTTCATGCAGAAGCTGTATTGGTATGAAAATCTTGCACTCATAACTTTGTAGCAAATTATGCAATTTCCTTCATCAGATACCGACATATCCCGTAGCAGTGCTGCTGCGCGGTGGCGCGAGTATGTGCCGTACTACAAGAGGAATCTTGCAGTCGCTTTTCCCGTCATGCTCACGCAGCTGGGTGCCGCCATCGTCGGGCTGGCTGACTGCATCATGGTCGGGCACTACAGCACAACCGATCTGGCTGCCGTCAGTTTTGCCAACGGCGTGTTCTTCACATTCATGGTGTTCTCAATGGGCGCGCTGATGGGTATCACCCCCTTGGTAGGCCAGGCGTTCGTGCAGAAGCACGACGAGCGTGTTGCCTCGCTCCTGCTCAGCGGACTATGGTTCACGCTGCTGTTAGGCGGCGCCACTACACTGCTGCTCGCAGCCTGCGTACCCCTGATGCCTATGATGGGGCAGGACCCGCGGTGGTGGAGGCGGCACGGCCGTACATGATCATGCGCATACTGAGCCTCCTGCCGTTCCTCCTGTTCATTCTGCAAAAGCAGTTCTTGGAGGGCTTGGGCAACACCGTCACGGCGATGCTGATATGTCTGGGGCTTAACCTGCTGAATATATTGCTTAACTGGGTGTTCATCTTCGGCCACTGGGGTGCCGAACCTATGGGGGCGTATGGCGCCGGTCTGGCGAGCCTCATTGCTACAGTGCTGATGCCCGTTGCCTTCATCATCGCCATAGCTTGCAATAGCGAGTGGCGGCGTTACCTCAGGTTGTCCCGTCACACATCCGACAGCCGCAGCCTGCTGCGCGAACTGGCTGTGGTAGGCTTCCCTATCGGCCTGCAAACGACCATGGAGACCGTGCTGTTCACCATATCGTTTATCATGGTCGGCTGGATTAGCAAGGAGGCACTGGCGGCACATCAGGTCACAAACCAGGTGGCAGATTTTGCGTTCATGCTCTCGCTGGGTGTCGGCTCGGCTACCACTATCCGCGTATCGCACCAGTACGGCTTAGGCGACCTGCGCGCCATGCGTATGGCGGCTAACGCCAGTATTCACCTCGTATTGCTGATGAACACCATCGGGGCAACACTGATGATCGGGCTTAGGCATTACATCCCCTACCTCTTCACCAACGACCCCGAGGTGATCAACATTGCCGCCGAACTGCTGATCTTCGCCGGACTGTTCCAGTACGCCGACGGCTTGCAATGTGTCGGTGCCGGCATGCTGCGCGGCGTGACGGATGTCAAGGCGCCGATGTGGATAACCGTGATAGCGTATCTCATAGTCGCGTTGCCGTTAGGCTACCTGCTGATGTTCCCTGCCGGACTCGGCGCACGAGGTATGTGGATAAGTTTTGTCTTCGCCCTGACGATGGCTGCCGTAGCCTTCCACTGGCGCTTCAGGTGGCTATTCCGAAAGCAATCAGCAAAGTAAACAACCCCCAAAAAACGTGTTGATAATTGTTGACCACAAACAAATAATTTTTGACTAACACAACAAACATGAAATATCTTATATCAGGTGGCGGCACAGGAGGGCACATCTTCCCTGCCGTAAGTATTGCTAACGCATTGAGGGAGGCCGACCCCGAGGCAGACATCTTATTTGTAGGCGCACTCGGACGCATGGAGATGGAGCGCGTGCCGCAGGCTGGCTACAAGATTATCGGTCTGCCCGTACGCGGCTTCAACCGTTCACAGCCATGGAGGAACATCAGCGTGCTGTGGGATTTGATGCGTTCACTCATTCAGGTCAGGAAGATCATCCGCGAGTTCCAACCGCAGGTGGGCATAGGCGTTGGCGGCTATGCCAGCGGCGCTGCTATGTGGATGGCGGCAAAAATGGGCATACCTATCCTGCTGCAAGAGCAGAACGGTTTTGCCGGTGTGACCAACAAACTGCTGAAGGACAAAGCAGAGAAGATTTGCGTCGCCTATCCGGGCATGGAGCGCTTCTTCCCTGCCGACAAGATTATCCTCACCGGCAACCCCGTGCGCCAGAACCTGACAACAGGTGTCCGCCGTCAGGATGGACACCCGTCCTTGCTCATCATCGGTGGCAGTCTGGGTGCACGCACCATCAACCGTGCCGTAGCGGCAGGTTTGCAGCAGCTGATTGCGGCTGGCATTCATGTCGTCTGGCAGACCGGCAAGACCTATTACGCCGAGTGCCGCCAGGCATGGCAAGAAGCCGGCAGCCCGGCCGGCATTGAGTGTCTGGACTTCCTCAGCGATATGCCCGACCGCTACGCACAGGCCGACCTCGTCATCTCACGTGCCGGTGCCTCATCCATCAGCGAGCTTTGTCTGCTCGGCAAACCGGCTATACTCGTGCCCTCGCCTAATGTGGCGGAGGACCACCAGACGCATAACGCCATGGCACTTGTCAACCGGCACGCAGCCGTGCTCGTCAAGGATGTCGATGCCGCAGAGCAACTCATACCTACCGCCCTGCAACTCATCAACGACACCGACCGACTCAATACACTCCATACGAACGTTCTCGCACTTGCCGAACGCGACTCAGCCAAACGCATTGCCGCGGAGGTAATGACTCTGGCGAAAAGCAAGTAACGCTCAGATGCAGCTTGTGCCCCATACCACGGATGCTTTTACCACCCATACTATACAGCGAACCTGCAAGGTATATACAACGCACAACTATCAACGAGGGTTGAACGCAGCGTTCGAAAAATCAAAACAGACATGGCACAAATGGCATAGCTGGCACAAGAAAAATCTGTTTTGCTATAAAAAAACATATTTTTTTTACAAAAAACTTGCAAATGCAGAATATTTTTTGTACCTTTGTGGGCTTTTTGTATGCAAAAACATCAGCGCAAGTTCATATTGTGTCTATTAGGCGTGCTTCTGTGTACTGCACAGGCGTACGCCCAGCGTGTTGGTCGCAACCAGGTGGAGTTCGGTCTGCAAGGCGGCATGATGTACTATGTGGGCGATGCGCATCCGAAGATGTTTCAGGACATCCGCGAGGCGTATGGTGCCGAGTTGAGCTACCTGTTCAACCGCCGCTGGTCAATCATGCTGCAGGGCACGGCCGGGCGTCTGGCAGGGCGCGCTGCCACAGAGCAGGGATTGCCCGACCCCAACGGCGCAATGTGGACGAACTATGTGGTGAACATCGATGCCACAGCGCGGTTCAACTTCCTGCCTTACGGCATCAGCGACAAGTACGACCTGCGCATCAAGCCGTTCACGCCGTACATCTTTGCAGGCATAGGTATGACTATGCACCAACAGTTCACCAAGTTTGCCGCATACTTACCCGTAGGAGTAGGATTCAGGTGGATGTGCAGCGAGCACCTGAGCATGTATCTGGCATGGCAACACAACATCTGTTTTACGGATGATCTGGAGCCTGATCCCCGATACGACAACATACACAACCTGAACGGAAGCAATATTCTGAACTGCGATCTGATGTCCACCATTCAGTTTGGCATAGTTTTTGAGTTTGCTAAAGAGAAGAAGATTTGCAAGTTCTGCGAGGAGAAGTATTAATAGTCAAAAATCGAAAGACCGCTACGCTGAACGATAACAACCGGCAGCCAAGTTTGGCTGCTCACACACAACAGCCAGCAGCCAAGTTTGGCTGCTCACAGATAAAAGAATGAGCAAGAAAGACGAAATAGTAAAAGACCGCATCCCCCGACACATAGCCATCATCATGGACGGCAACGGCCGTTGGGCGAAGAAGCAAGGTCTGGCTCGCATGTTCGGGCACAAGCAGGGGGTAACCACCGTGCACAACATCACCGAAGCCGCCGCCGAACTGGGCATCGGATATCTGACCCTGTACGCCTTCTCCACCGAGAACTGGAATAGGCCTAAGGAGGAGGTGGATGCCCTGATGACGCTGCTGGTAGATACCATAGCCAAAGAGACGCCCACGCTGATGAAGAACAACGTCCGGTTGCTGACCATCGGCGATCTCGAACGCCTGCCGCAAACCACACGCGAGAAGTTTGTCGGATGCATACGGCAGACAGCGCAGAACACGGGGCTGAACCTCGTTCTGGCGCTATCCTACTCCTCGCGATGGGAACTGATTGAGGCTGCCAAGCGCATTGCTGCCCAGGTCAACGCCGGCACGCTGGACATTGATGCTATCAACGAGGCTACTATCAGCGACCACCTGACCACACACGGCATACCCGACCCCGACCTGCTCATACGCACCTCCGGCGAACTGCGTATATCCAACTTCCTGCTATGGCAGATTGCATATACGGAGTTATACTTCACCGACAGGCTCTGGCCCGAGTTCACCGTCGATGACCTGTACGAGGCTATCATCGATTATCAGCACCGCGAACGACGCTTCGGCAAAACGAGCGAACAGGTGAAGAGGGAGAGTTGAGAGTGGAGAGTTGAATGGGTTGATTCTATCGAATGTAAATCAGTAAATTGAAAAAGATTCTGACATATATATTGCTGCTATTGCTGGGTATGCCCGTGTGGGCTGCCGAGCCGGATAGCACATATATGCTTACGCCGGACAGTGTCTCCGCCGCCGTACCCGCCGGTGCAGCTACACCGAAGATTGAGTACGGCATGAGCCGCAAGACCTACGAGATTGCCGGACTGAGCGTAACCGGTGCGCCTAACTACGAGGAGTTCGTGCTGATCGGCTTTTCCGGCCTGGCGGTAGGCGACAAGATAGAGGTACCGGGCGACCAGATTACCAAGTGCATACGCCGGTTCTGGAAGCAAGGTCTGTTCTCCGACGTCAAGATTGCCGCCACCAAGGTCGAGGGCGACAAGATATGGCTGGAGATACGACTCAAGCAACGACCCCGCGTTAGCGAGATCACATACAACGGACTGAAGAAAAGCGAGAAAGAGGATGTCGAAGTCAAGGTGGGTATCACCAAAGGTTCGCAGATGACACCTAACCTTGCCGACCGCGCACAGACGATGGTGAAAAAGTACCTTGCCGAAAAGGGCTTCCACAACGCCGATGTCCAAGTGCTGCAACAGCCGGACCGAGACCGCGATGGATATGTCAAAGTGCTCGTGAATGTGGACAAGAAAGCCAAGACCAAGGTGGGCAAGATCTATATCACGGGCAACCATGCGCTCACGCATACCCAGATCAACCAGGCGATGAAGAAGACGAACGACAACAACATCCTCAACTTGTTCCGCACCAAGAAGTTCGTCCGCGCCGAGTATGAGAAAGACAAGCAAGCCGTGATCGAGAAATACAACGAGCTCGGTTACCGCGACGCCTATATCGTTGCCGACAGCGTGACGCCCAACCCCGAAGACCCTACACGCGTTGATGTGCACATGACCATCAACGAGGGCGACAAGTACTATGTGCGCTCCATCAACTGGGTAGGCAACACCGTTTATCCGTACGACTACCTCAACGCCGTATTGGGCATCAAGCCCGGCTCGACATACAACCTCAAGGAGCTGAACAAACGCCTGACGGAAGACGACGATGCCGTAGCCAAACTCTATACCGACCAAGGCTACCTGTTCTTCAATGTCGAACCCGTAGAGGTCAAGGTCGACAACGACTCCATCGATTTTGAGATGCGTATCTACGAGGGACGCCCCGCCACAATCAACGAGGTAAATATAGTAGGTAACACGCGCGTGTACGAGCATGTCGTACGCCGTGAGCTCTATACCAAACCCGGACAGCTGTACTCGCAGTCGGACATCATGCGTTCGCTGCGTGAGTTGGCGCAGATGGGACACTTCGACCAGGAGAAACTTGTGCCGGATATTCAGCCTAATCCCGAAGACGGCACGGTGGACATAACCTATCAGCTCGAAACCAAATCTTCCGACCAGGTTGAGTTTTCGCTCGGATGGGGTGCTACCGGCATTGTAGGTTCGATAGGCCTTAAGTTCACCAACTTCGCCATCCAGAACCTGTTCAATCCTAAGAGTTACCGTATCGTGCCGCAGGGCGAGGGACAGACGTTCAGCATCAATGCCCGCACCAACGGCGTGTACTACACCTCTGCCAGCATATCGTTTGTTGAGCCCTGGCTGGGCGGCAAGCGACCAAACTCGCTATCCACATCTATCTTCTTTGCTTCGCAAACAGGTTATTCCGACCGTTACTATCAGGCCTATCGCAACCTGTACAATTCCTACGCTTACAACTATGCCTACTATGGCAACTCGGATTACTACCAGCAGCTGGCAGAGTCAGAGGCAGACCCCGACAAGTACCTGCGCACCTTTGGCGTAAGTATCGGGTACGGCAAACGTCTGCGCTGGCCTGACGACTACTTCCAGTTCTACGGCGAACTGTCGTACCAGGCATACTGGATGAAGGACTGGGCGTACCTGCTCATATCCAACGGTACAAGTCATAACCTCGCGCTCAATCTGCAACTGTCACGCTCCAGTATCGACAACCCTATCTATACGCGCCGAGGCTCGCAGTTCACCTTAGGACTGAAGATCACACCGCCATGGTCGCTGTTCAACCACAAGGACTACTCACAGATGACTACCTCCGAGCGTTACCACCTGATTGAGTACCACAAGTGGAAATTCAACGGCAAGGTGTTCACACCGCTGTCGCGCGACTCCAAACTGGTGCTGATGACGCGTTTCGAGTTCGGCTATCTGGGGCACTACAACAAGTACGCCAAGTCGCCGTTCGAATCGTTCTACATGGGCGGCGATGGTATGTCGTCGTACTCGTCGTACGCCACGGATTATATCTCTATGCGTGGTTACTCATCCGGCTCTCTAACGCCGTATGACGCACAGACCGGACGCAACATGGGCTACCTGTACAACAAGTTCACACTCGAACTGCGCTACCCTATCTCGCTCGAGCAGAACGCCACGATCTGGGCTCTCGGATTCCTTGAGGCGGGTAACTGCTTTGCCGACATCAAGGATTATAACCCCTTCAACCTGAAGCGTTCGGCTGGCGTGGGCGTACGCGTGTTCCTGCCAATGTTCGGCCTGCTGGGTATCGACTGGGGGTGGGGCTTCGACAAGATCAACGGCTCAGATCAGTATGGCAAGAGCCAGTTCCACTTCGTGCTCGGGCAAGAGCTGTAGCAGAACGCTGCGCTCATACATAACAGACTTTATAGACAAAAAAAATGAAAAGAGCAATTGCTTTAATATTCAGCGCTTTATGCCTGTCTTGCTGCTTGCAGGCGAAAGATAATTCTGTCGCCTACGTCGATATGGCATACATTTTGAAGAATTTACCACAGTACGAGACGGCCAACGAACAACTGACCATGATTGCCAAGCGATGGCAAAAGGAGGTCGATGCACTGGAGCAGGAGATTCGCGTGATGACCACCAATTATCAGACCGAGCAGATCTTCCTGTCCGAAGAGATGCGTCAGCGCCGCGAGCAGGAGATCTTGCAGAAGGAGCAGGAGGCAATCGAACTCAAGCGCAAGTATTTCGGCGAATCAGGCGAACTGGTTAAGAAGCGCGAGGCACTGCTCAAGCCTATTCAGGACGAGGTGTACGCTGCCATTCAGCAACTTGCCACCGAGAAGCATATCGATGTCATCAAGGACCGCTCATCCGACCCGGGACTGCTGTATATGTCATCCAAACTGGACTATTCGGATCAGCTCTTGCAAAAACTCGGCGCTAAATAGATGTTGGGGTTCTGCTCAAGATAAAAGCCAAATAATAGAAACATTTAACACTACAGATATGAAAAAGATTGTAATGATTATGGCGGTTTTGGCACTCACGCTCACCGCCAATGCACAAAAGTTCGGCTATGTTAATACGCAAGAGTTGTTTATGCTGATGCCCGAGCTGAAGGATGTTCAGGCCCGTATGGACAGCCTGAACAAGCAATACGAGAACCTGCTGATGACCATGCAGGAGGAGTTCCAGAAGAAGTATCAGGACTACCAGCAGAAGCAGCAGACCCTGCCCGAGGCAATGCGCCAGATTCAGGAGGAAGAGTTGTCATCAATGCAACAGCGCCTGCAAACGACCTACCAGACCGCACAACAGGATGTTGAGCAGAAGCGTACCGAGTGGCTCAAACCCGTCAACGAACGTATGGCTAAGGCTATTCAGGACGTAGGTGCCGCCAACAACTACACCTACATCTTCGACTCCGCTGCCGCTGTATATATCGCACCGGATGCCGACAACGTCATGCCGCTGGTTAAAACCAAACTCGGCATCAAATAATCTACTGTTTACAACTGACAGATAATGGCAGACGGCTATCTCGAATCACATTACGCCGATTACGAACAGCGTAAAGCCGAGTGGCTTAAGCGCAAACACCGCACACCTCATCCTCTCAAGCAGGAGGATGAGGCGTTGTGATACATATACAACACTACATCAGCCATGCTTGGCTGATGACAAAATCTTCAATTATGACACAAATTCACACCTTACTTCGCGACAAAGCGTGGGCACGTTGGACGGTACTCATTCTGGTAGCATCCATGATGTTCTTCGCCTATATGTTTGTGGACATCTTGTCACCGCTGGCATCCCTGCTCAACGACACCCTGGGGTGGGACCAAGGGGTGTTCGGCACCTATGCTGCCGGTGAATATCTGCTGAACGTGTTCGGCTTCCTTATTCTGGCGGGCATCATTTTGGATAAGATGGGCGTCCGCTTCACTGGCCTGCTGTCAGCTTCGCTGATGGTGGTTGGTGCGGCTATCAAGTATTGGGGCGTCTCGTGGACAGATGCCAACACGGTCAGCTGGCTCAACTCGTGGTGGACCGCAATGCCAGGCTCCGCCAAACTGGCAATGTTCGGATTTATGATCTTCGGCTGCGGTGCCGAGATGGCAGGCACAACCGTGAGCAAGGTACTCGCCAAGTGGTTCAAGGGCAAAGAGATGGCACTGGCGATGGGGCTGGAGATGGCTATCGCACGCGTAGGCGTCTTCGCAGCCATGTGGCTATCACCCATGCTCAGTGCCCGATTTGCCGTCAACGGTGTCAACTCCGTTACAGCACCGCTGCTGTTCTCGGCATTGCTGCTCGTGATAGGCCTGCTGAATTACTTTGTATTCACCATCATGGACGCCAAGTTCGACCGCCAACTCGTGGCGGCAGGCGAAGCACCTGCCGTACATGACCCCGAGGACGAGTTCCATGTCAGCGACCTCAAGCAGATCTTTGCCTCGAAGATGTTCTGGATCATCGCCCTACTTTGCGTGCTCTACTACTCGGCTATCTTCCCCTTCCAGCGCTTCGCAACCAATTTCCTTGAGGAGACACTGAGCATCAGCAATGCCGAGGCTGCCGGCCTATTCAAGTGGTTCCCGATATTGGCAATGGTGCTTACTCCGTTCCTGGGGGCGTTTATCGACTACAAGGGCAAGGGCGCTACGATGATGCTCGTTGGAGCACTGATCATGATCGCCTGCCATAGCGTGTTCGCCTTTGTGCTGCCTGCATACCCGAGCAAGGTTTTGGCACTCATCACCATCCTCGTGTTAGGCGTCAGTTTCTCGCTCGTGCCCGCATCCATGTGGCCCAGCGTGCCGAAGATTATTGACGAGAAAGTGCTCGGCTCTGCCTACTGCCTTATCTTCTGGGTGCAGAACGTAGGATTGTGCCTCGTGCCGCTGCTGATTGGCAAACTGCGCGTGGCTACCAACGGCTACCTCGTGCCGATGATTGTGTTTGCATCGTTCGGCGTGTTGGCGTTCCTGCTAAGTTTCATGCTAAAGGTTGAGGATAGAAAGAAAGGTTATGGACTGGAGCTTCCTAATAAGCAATAAATCTGCCATCAGCGTCAGCACCGACACGCGTAACCTGCCCAAGGGATGCGTGTTCGTGGCGCTGAAGGGCGAGCGCTTCAATGGCAACCTGTTCGCCATTCAGGCGCTTGAGATGGGTGCTGCGTATGCCATTGTGGATGAGGATATACCGCAGACCTGCTCCATGCGGCAAAGCTACGAGGGCAAACTCATTCGTGTGGACAACAGCCTGCACGCACTGCAGGAGCTCGCGCGCGCATGGCGCAGGCAGTGGGGCAAAAAGATTATCGGCATCACCGGCACGAATGGCAAAACGACCACCAAGGAGTTGCTGGCATCCGTGCTGCGCACACGATACAACATCCACTATACACAGGGCAACCTCAACAACTCCATCGGTGTACCCCTCACCCTGTTACAGCTGACCGCTGACCACGAGATGGCTATCGTGGAGATGGGCGCCAGCCACCCGGGGGACATCAGCGAACTCGTGGCTGTGGCTGAACCTGACTACGGCCTGATAACCAACGTGGGCAAGGCGCATCTGCAGGGCTTTGGCTCGTTCGAGGGAGTGATGGCTACCAAGCGCGAACTCTACGATTATCTGGCAGCGCACAACGGACTCATCTTCCGCAATGCCGACAATACCTATCTGCAACAGATGCTCAACGATGCAGCAGCGCAGAATGGCAATGGTCCGTTGTCTATAGTCAATTATTCAACCGGCACTATGCCCGAAGATACGCATCTGGTAGGTGCCTATAACAGCGAGAATATTCAGGCAGCATTGTGCGTAGGCGAATATTTTGGCGTCAGCCGTGAGCAAGGCATGGCAGCCATACGCGCATACGTGCCTTCCAACAACCGCTCACAACGCACCGTCACAGGGCGCAACACCCTGATTGTGGATGCCTACAATGCCAACCCCACTTCGATGACCGCGGCCATACAGGCGTTTGAGAGCCAAAAGGCTACAGGCGATAGCCGAATGCCTGCATACATACTGGGGGCCATGCGCGAATTGGGCGAGTACAGCCATACCGAGCACCAGAACATTGTGAACATGCTGCTTGAGCGCAAGGCGGACACTGTGCTGCTCGTCGGTGATGAGTACCGCGAGACTACTGCGCCCTACCCCATCTTCAGCAATGTCGACGAACTGAGTGAGCACCTCAGGATGCATCCGCTCACAGGATACACCATCCTTATCAAAGGCTCACGCAGCAACCAATTAGAGAAAGTTTTACCCCTGTTATGAAAAAGAAAGTTATCATACCTGTTCTTATCATTCTGCTGGCAGCCATCGGCGTACTGGCATACCTGTTCTTCACCCAGAAGCAGGAGATGACCGAGATGGTTGAGCAGATGGAGTTTGAGAAATCCGAACTGGAGGACGAGTACGAGGATCTCGCCATGCAGTTCGATGGCTACCGCACGCCCGATATTCACAACGATTCGTTGGCACAACTGCTTAACAAAGAGCAGCAGCGCGTTCGCGACCTGCTGGAGGAGCTGCGCATCACCAAGGCGACCAACGCACGACGTATAGCCGAACTGAAGAAGGAGCTGGCTACCGTGCGACAGGTCATGGTGTCCTATGTGCACCAGATCGACTCGCTCAACCAGACGAACAAACGCCTCACCGCCGAAAACAAACAGGTACGCGAGCAATATGCCGTCGTTCAGCAGCAGGCGGAACAACTGCAGCAACAGAACACCGATCTGACGGAGAAGGTGACGCGGGCATCCATCCTCGAGATCACAGCTTTCAACGTCACTCCGCTCAACAAGCGCGACCGAAAGACATCTAACCTCAACCACATGCAGAAGATTCAGTTCGATTTCACCATCGGCAAGAACGTTACATGTGAGCGGGGCATCAAGCAGGTGTATATGCGTATCGTACGCCCCGACGGCGAACTGATAACGCTGCCGGACCCCGAGAGCAGGTTGTTTGACTTCGAGAATGCACAGATTGAATATTCGCTTACCAAGGAGTTCGAGTACGGCGGCGAAGCAATGGATGAGACCTTGTACTGGACGGTAGGCGAGATCCTGTACAAGGGCACCTACAATGCCGATTTCTTTATCGACGGTGCACTCATCGCATCCTTCCCGTTTGAGTTGAAGCGGTAAGCGGAAAATACAAAAGACAACAAGTCCCGTCAAGCGGTTGTCGAGCCGGAGTCGAGTCGTTGTCGAGCCGTTGTCGGGCCGTTATCGGAGGAACATCGGGGGTAAGTCTGAATCCAAGTCGGGCTTACCCCCTTTCTATATGTCCGCTTATTTGTTCAAGGTCGGGTAGGCGATGCGGTGATGATGGATGGCGATAAGCTTGGCGGTGAACACCTCGCGGATAGTTTCTACATCGCGGAAGGACAGAGGCGTCTCTGCAAACTGGCCGTCTTGTATCTGGGCGTCAATCATCTGATTCACCATCTCGGCTATCGACTCTTCGGTATATTCCTTCAGGCTCCGGCTTCGTGCTTCCACGGCGTCCGCCATCATCAGTATAGCCGCTTCCTTCGTGGTTGGTTTGGGTCCGGGATAGCGGAACGCCGCCTCATCAATCTTCTCACCCGGGTGAGCATTCGCCTCGGAGTTGTAGAAGTACCTTACGAGCGATGTGCCGTGGTGCGAGGCTATGAACGAGCGGATAATCTGCGGCAGGTGATGCTTGGCAGCCAATGCCAAACCGTCACTCACATGCTTGATCACGGTCTGTGCAGCCTCACGGTTGGTCATGCTCAGCAGCGGATTGTTGCTGTCCTTGCCGCCCTGCTGCTCGCTACCCGTGGGAGCACCAATCTGCTGGTTCTCCGTAAAGTTCTGCGGTGCTTCCAGTTTGCCTATGTCATGGTACAACGCACCCGTACGAACGAGCAGCGCATTGGCGTCAATCTTCTTGGCAGCCTCCGTGGCAAGATTGCTTACCTGCAGCGTGTGCTGGAAGGTTCCCGGAGCCTCTTCGGCAAAACGGTGCATCAGCTCCGAGTTGACATTAGAGAGTTCTACAAGCGTCACATCCGACACCAGCCCGAACACGCGCTCAAATACATAGATCAGTCCGTATGCGCAGATGATCAGCACCATGTTCGCCAAGATGAACAGGTATATCCGCAGCGACAGGTGCGTATACGTACCCGTTGTAGCAAGGCTGAGCGCCGTATATACGAATGCATACGTTACGCCTACCACCAGTGCGGTGTGTGCCAGATGTGCGCGCTGAGTCATCTTACGCAGCGAGAAGATCACTACCACGCCTATTATCATCTGCAGCAATATAAACTCGTATGCCGATGGCGTCGCCAGCGAGATGATCATGATCGTCACGCAATGCAGCATCAGCGCGGTACGCGAATCGTAGAACACCGAGGTCAGAATCCCCACCCATGCAAATGGTACGATATATAGTAGCGACGAATCACCCGACAGGCGCAATACTACAAACGAGGTGGCTATCATCAGTGCCATCAGCAGACTGAAGAACAGCGTCGCACGCAACTGCGGGAACAACTTGGGGCGGATGATTGCCAAATAGAGCACAAACAATCCTATCATCAAGGCTATCATCGACAATTCGCCTATCTGCACATACACGGACTGTTGGCGCGTGATATTCTTTTCCTGATAGGCGCGGGCCAGGGATGTCAGTATCTGATACGTCTGCGCCGTCACGATCTCACCTCGGTCAATGATGCGTTCCCCGCTCTGCACCAGCCCGAAGGTCAGCGACACCGACTCCAACGCATTCTGATATAGGTTGGCATTCGTCACGGAGTCCGGCACTATGTTCGGTTCGCATTGCCTGCCCAGTTTCTCATACGCCGTCTTGGGGGTCAGCAGTTCGCTCACCGGCAGGGTCGTTGCTACGCGTCTGTCGGTGCGCACCGACACGCGCTTGTAGCCGTCGGTATGCAGGCGTTCGTATTCATCCAGCGGCAACACGTATATTCCACCCGGCAGATCCGACACCTTAACATAGCAGGGCGTAATGTTCTGCAGCGCCTCACGCTGCTCTTCCTGCACTGCTGCATCGGTCTTGTAGATGGGGAAATCAAACTCGGCGGTCACCAAATCGTAACCCCAGGGCTTGCCTATCTCAAAATGGTAGTTGAAGGCATTGTTGTAACGCGGAAACAGATACACGGTCAGCACCGTCAATGCCAGATACGTAGAGGCTATCAGTATGGTTTTCAGCGTATGGGACATAAGGGTATGAACAATTTAGTATTTAAGGGCACTTCTAAAAATTCCACGTTTTAGAATATAGCCCGATTAATATAATTTTGGCACTTTTATACTGCTTTTGGTTTTCTCTTGGTATCTTTTTGATTAACATTCAGTTACTATGCCCGCATAGCGCCTTCATGTAAATCAAAAATCTACTCAAGATAAAACTCAAAATCAGCATAAAGCAATTTTTAGAAGTGCCCTTAACATTCAATATTGATGTTTGCAATTTGTTATTTGCTATTTGTCATTTGTTATTTTGCTCTTTTCTCGGAAAAGAACTGTTGCATCAGTGCCTGACATTCCCCCTCCATCACACCGGCAGTGACGGTGCATTTGGGGTGTAGTGCCTTCGGTGCGAACGTTGCATAGCCGCGCTTGGGGTCGGCAGCACCGTATACGACGCGTGACACCTGCGCCCAACCTATCGCACCGGCGCACATCACACACGGCTCAACGGTCACATACAACGTACAACCTTGCAGGTACTTGCCGTTCAGCGTCTGCGTTGCGGCTGTTATAGCCTGCATCTCCGCGTGAGCCGTCACATCGCGCAGCATCTGCGTCAGATTATGCCCACGGCCGATCACCTGACCGTCCGCCACTATCACGCAGCCTACAGGTATCTCGCCCGCGTCGTACGCCTGCTGCGCCTCGCGCAGCGCCATTGTCATATATCGCTCGTCAGTTGTCATATAGCCTGATATTGCCTTATTCCCCCCGTGATTGCATCGATATTGGCTCAAGGGAGTTTCGATAATGGCTCGATAAAGTTTTTTATATCTTCCGGGTGCCGCTCAAAATGATTACCCACCACTACGATATCCGCCCCTGCAGCAAAAGCCTTATACATCTGCTCCGGCGAACATATCCCTCCGCCTACAATCAGCGGCACATGTATCGCCTGCTTCACCGCACTTATTATCGGCTCGGGCACAGGCGTTGCTGCACCGCTACCGGCCTCCAGATATACCAACCGTTTGCCTGTCAGCTCTGCCGTCTGCGCCATGCGCACGGCGGTCGGCACATCATCGCGGGCCACAACCCGAGCTCCTGTCATGCGTTGTGTCGCACTCTGTCTGCCGCCGTCTATCAGCACGTACCCCATCGGTATGGATTCTATTCCCGACTCTGCCACCACGCCTGCACTCTGCATCTGCCAATCAATCAGGTAACGCGGGTCACGGCTGTTCATCAGCGTCAGAAAGAGCAAGGCATCTGCTTCGGGCGTGAACTGCGAGGGATGCCCCGGAAAGAGCACTACAGGCGTTGTGCACGCCGCGTGTATGGCTCGCACCACCGAGGTACAGTCTGCTGCCGTCGAGCCGCCCACAAAGTAGAAGTCAAAGCCGTCACAGATGGTTGACACGTCCGCTTTGTCGGGATCAATCAGCCGCACCAGCATCTTGCGCCCACTGCGGATAGTAGCTGTTATGGTTGCATATACGTTTTGCATGTCGGAATGCGGTACATTGTCACTGTGTCTAACCGCGTTTATTTGCGTTGCGAGCCTTGCCAGCGGAAGGACTCAATCATACGGTGTATATCTCGGCGCATCATCTCATTGACCGGGGCCAGCGAATCAGCATTCGGAATGCAGTTGTAGTACAGCGCGGCACGAAAGAAATGCCTTGTTGAATCTGTCAGGAAGAACTGCACCGGCGAGGCGGTGTTCCCCTCCAGATCGTAATACACGCCGTACACGCGCTGCTCCTCGTTCGTATAGCCCTGCTCGGGGATAGCATCCGCTTTGATGGCATGGTCAAACACAAACCGGATAGCATCGTCAGTCAGATGTCCCAGATCCGCCGAGCCGTCCTGCAACGCAGGCATGACGGGCTTGTAGCTGCAATGGATGCGGGCGTTGAATGCGGGATATACGACATCTATCCAGTACGGCTCCGCCATATCCACCGCTGTATCAAGATACGCTATATCGGCGTACTCAAAACTATACGGATAACCACGCAACGCTGTCCGGTGATAGCCGTACGACGGCACATCAATACGGTAATAGCCGTACGGACGGGGCTGCGAATAGCTGCCGCAACCATACAACGCCACTGCGGCAAACAGTACAATTATCAGACGAATTGGGTGCATCTATCACTCGGTTACGCCTACAAAGTTACTACAAATTGTTGAAAAAAGCAAATATTTCGATATATTTCGATATATTTTGCCCGAATATTTGCAAAATTGAAAAAAAAATTGTAACTTTGTAGCGTAAAATGAAACGACAGAGCACCGCTAAAAACGATAGAACATCCTAAAAAACTATATACCGAGCATGTCAAACACAATAAACCCCACATCCCGTGAACGCAACTTTTGCGTTATCATGGCAGGCGGCGTAGGCAGTCGATTCTGGCCCGAGAGCCGCAACAATCGTCCGAAGCAGTTTCTGGACTTCTTCGGCACCGGCAAGAGCCTGCTGCAAATGACCGTCAACCGCTTCAGCGAACTTGTGCCGCTGGAGAACATTCTGATTGTAACCAACGTGCAGTACCGCGACCTGATACTGGAGCAGTTGCCGGGCATCAAACCCGATCAGATCCTATGCGAACCTGCACGGCGTAATACAGCCCCCTGCGTGGCATACGCTGTGTCACACATATCGGGCATCATGGGCAGAAGGCTGGGCAAGAAGAGTATCGCCGATGTCGATTGGAGCTCGCCCGAGAGCCATGCCAACATCATCGTCGCTCCAAGCGATCACCTCATTCTGCATGAAGATAAGTTTATCGACACGCTCAAGGTCGGGATGGACTTCATCGCGCACAACGATAATCTGCTCACATTGGGTATGCGTCCCACGCGCCCCGAAACGGGCTACGGCTACATACAGTTGGAGAATAGCCGCGACAAGCGTGAGAACGCTGTCCTGCCTGTCAAGACCTTCACCGAGAAGCCCAATACCGAGCTGGCAAAAGTGTTCTACGAGAGCGGAGAGTTCCTTTGGAATTCCGGTATCTTCCTTTGGAACATACGCACCATACGCAGGGCGTTCCGCCAGTTCCAGCCATCGATAGCCGATGTGTTCAAGCGCGGCGACGAACTGATGGACTCGCCGGCAGAAGAGGAGTTCATCCAGCAGATGTTCCCTACCTGCCCGAACATCAGTCTGGACTACGGCATATTGGAGAAAGCCTCAGGCGTACATGTCATCTATGCCGACTTCGGTTGGAGCGACTTGGGTACGTGGGGCTCACTGTATGACCAGGGGAACAAGGATGACAACCGCAACGTAGCCCTCCGAGGCAACGTGATGTTCTACGACAGCACCGGCAATGTGGTTACTATACCCGAAGGCAACCTCGCCGTGGTCGAAGGCATGCATGACATGATCGTTGCCCAGAACGGCAATGTGCTGCTCATCTGCAAGAAACAGGACGAGCAGTCCCTCCGGCAAATAGTGGCAGAGGTCGGTGTCAAGTTCGATAACCGGTATAACTAAGCACACCTGCCGTCGGACTGCCGCGCCATCCGCCTGCACTATCAGGCTTCACGGCGCATACCTTTTGACTTAAGGCTATTTTGACTTAATGCTAAACACCTAAATATGAGTTACTTAAATTTTGACAAAACACTGCTCGTCAATCTTGAGCGCAGTCTGAGCAAGGAGTTGTTGCTCACCAACCGCGCGGGGACGTATTGCGCTTCCACCCTCGTGGGGTGCAATACGCGTAAGTACCACGGCCAGCTGGTTGTGCCTGTGGGCGAGCATAATTACGTACTGCTGTCCTCGCTGGATGAGACGATCATCCAACATGGCGCAGCCTTCAACCTCGGGCTGCATGAGTACGAGGAAAACCAGTTCTCGCCCAACGGACACAAGTACATCCGTGAGTTTGACTGCATCACCATCAGCAAGACCACGTACCGCGTAGGAGGCGTTGTGCTGACCAAGGAGCACCTGCTCGTCAGCTTCGAGCCACGTATCCTGATCCGATACACCTTGCTCGATTCAGGAGCATCCACCACCATGCGCTTCAAGCCGTTCCTCGCCTTCCGCGACATCAACGAACTGACGCACGCCAACAACACCGCCAATACCAACATGGATGAGATCCCCAACGGGCGCGTTTGCGGATTGTACGAGTCGCTGCCTAAGTTGTACATGCAGTTCAACAAGCAGGTTACGTACTTTCACGACCCGCATTGGTACGAGGGTATACGCTATCGCAAGGAGAAAGAGCGCGGATTTGAGTTCCGCGAAGATCAGATGGTACCCGGCTACTTTGAGGTACAGATGCGCAAGGGCGAATCCATCATCTTCTCGGCAGGCGTGAGTGAGCTCAAGCCCGCAGGGTTGAAGCAGTTATGGGAAAAAGAGTCCGCGCGCCGTATGGCTAAGAATGATATGTACTCCTGGCTCAAGAACTCCGCTTCGCAGTTCTACAAGCGCGAGGGCGACAAGTGCTACCTGCTGCCCGGCTACCCGTGGTACAAGCCTAACGCACGCAGCGAGTTCTTTGCCGTATGTGCATGTACGATGGGTATCAACAGGCCTGAGTATTGGGATGTGATCATGAACAAGACCGCCGTACCCGAGGTGCGCGCCTTCCTTGATGGACAACGCGAGGGGCTCAAACTCGTAGATATGGACGAGCCGGATTCGCTGCTCTGGTTCGTATATGCCATTCAGGAATATACGCGCTATGCAGATATTCAGGACGTAGCTTCACAATACTGCGAACTCATTCAAGACATCATCGCCTTCTACCGCAAGGGCAAACATCCCCGCGCCCAACTGCACCACAACGGCCTGCTGTGGGTGGATGGCACCCAGCGCCCCGCCACATGGATGGGAGCCGTTGAGAACGGACGACCTATCACACCGCGAACAGGTTATGTGGTTGAGATCAACGCCTACTGGTACGATGCCATGTGCTTCCTGACCCAACTGCTGAAGGCTGCCGGCAAAGATCACCTGGCTGAACTGATGGAGTACCAGTCTGAGCTGACGCGCGACGCCTTTGTACGCACGTTCTGGAACGGACTGTACCTCAACGATTATGTAGTAGACAATTATCAGGACAAGGAGGTACGCCCCAACCAGATTTGGGCGGTATCACTGCCCTACTCGCCGCTTGACCGCCGTCAGCAGAAGGCTATCGTGGACATCTGCACCAAGGAGCTCTATACCCCCAAGGGCTTGCGCACCTTGTCGCCTAAGAGCGGCAACTACCGTCCGCTGTACCGCGGCGGGCAGCTCGAGCGCGACCGCAACTTCCACAACGGCCCCGTCTGGCCATCCACCCTTTCCGCCTACGGCAGGGCGTACCTGCGCGTATACCAGCACAGCGGTGAGAGCTTCATGCGCAGGCTGATTGTGGGCTTTGAGGCGGAGATGAGCGAGCTGTGTATCGGTACGCTCAACGAGCTGTATGACGGCAACCCGCCCTACAAAGGACATGGCGGCATGAGTTATGCCCCCAGCGTGGCGGCGGCATTATCCGTATATAACGAACTGAAAGAGATGGAGCGCAACGCCGAATCGGAAACTAACGAACAATAATAACAGGAGCGATATATGAAAGCATTAATGTTTGGATGGGAGTTCCCGCCTCATATCCTTGGAGGCTTGGGTACAGCCAGCTACGGTCTCACGCGTGGCATGGCGCAACAGGAAGATATGCACATCACTTTTGTCATACCCAAGCCTTGGGGTGACGAAGATCAGTCGTTCCTGCGCATAATAGGTGCAAACAGCGTTCCTGTCGTATGGAAGGATGTTGACTACAACTACGTCCGCCAGCGCATGGAGGGCAAGATGTCGCCCGAGGAGTTCTACAACCTGCGCAACGGCATCCATTACGATTACACGCGTATCGGCACCGATGACCTCGGTTGTGTCGGATTCTCGGGACGCTATCCCGACAACCTGCTGGAGGAGATCAGCAACTACGAGGCGGTGGCATCCGTGCTCGCCCACTCGTTGGACTTTGACATCATTCACTCGCACGACTGGCTGACCTACCCTGCCGGTGTGTTTGCCAAGCATATCAGTGGCAAACCGCTGGTGATACACGTACACGCCACCGATTTCGACCGCTCGCGCGGAAATGTCAACCCCACCGTGTTCGCTATCGAGAAGCGCGGCATGGAGGAGGCTGACCACATCATGTGTGTTAGTAACCTCACGCGACAGACGGTGATCGACAAGTATGGTATTCCCGCATACAAGGTGTCCACCGTGCACAACGCTGTCGAGCCCCTGCCGCACCCCGAAGAGTTCGTCAAGCACCCGCGCAAGGACAAACTGGTTACGTTCCTTGGCCGTATAACCATGCAGAAGGGCCCTGAGTTCTTTGTCGAAGCCGCAGCACGCGTACTCGCCAAGACCGACGGTGTACGGTTCGTCATGGCAGGCTCGGGCGACAAGATGCAGGAGATGATCGACCTCGTAGCCAAACGCGGCATAGCCGACAAGTTCCACTTCCCGGGCTTCATGCGAGGCAAACAGGTGCAGGAGATGCTCTGCGAAAGCGATGTATATATCATGCCCTCGGTCAGCGAGCCCTTCGGCATATCCCCGCTGGAGGCGATGCAGGTAGGCTGCCCCTCCATCATCAGCCATCAGTCAGGGTGTGCTGAGATACTGACGCACGCCATCAAAACCGACTATTGGGATATCGATGCCATGGCTGACGCCATCTACGCTATCGTCAAATATCCGGCTATGTACAAATCGCTGTCCGAACTCGGGCGCGAAGAGGTGAACAACATCCGCTGGTATGACGCTGGCCTGAAGGTGCGCCGCATATACGATGGCGTTATCAATCACACACTATAGACCGCAGCCGTAACATCGCGATGACGTGATAACGACATTACGACATCCCGTCATCACGACATCACGTCATCACGAAAAAAAAATAACATTAAATCACGAAAAAAATTACACCCTTATGAAAAATATATGTTTTTGCTTCCAGATGCACGCTCCGTACCGCATGAAACGCTACCGTTTCTTCGACATCGGTGCTGACCATTACTACTACGAGGAGATGCAGAGTGAGGATCAGGTGCAGTACCTCGCCTCAACTTCGTATCTGCCCCTGTGCCAGACCCTGCAGGAGATGATTCGCCTCAGCCATGGCAAGTTCCACTGCGGCATAGCGGTCTCCGGTGAGATGCTGGAGATGTTCGAGCAGTTTGTGCCCGAGATGATTGACATTCTCAAGGCTCTGGCTGCTACCAAGTGCGTGGAGTTCATCAATATGCCCTACGCCTACTCGCTGGCTTCGCAATACGATGCCAACGAGTTCACCGCACAACTCAAACTGCATGCCGATAAGATCAACGAACTGTTCGGACTCAAATCCACCACGCTATGCAACACCGAACTTCTGTTTGACGACGAGCTGGCGATCACGGCACAGAAACTCGGCTACAAGACCTGCATGACGGAGGGCTCCAAGCACCTGCTGTCATGGAAGTCGCCCAACTACGTCTATTCAGCCGCTGCTGCACCTAAGGTCAAACTGCTGCTGCGTAACGCCAACGTATCCGACTCGCTCTCATTCCTCTTCTCCGACACCTCATGGTCAGGCTACCCTATGGATGCCGAGAAGTTCACTCAGCAGATCGTTGACCTGCCTAAGGAGGAAGATCTGGTTAACATCTGGCTTGGAGCAGAGACGTTTGGTATTCGTCAGCAGGCTGCTACGGGTATCTTCGAGTTCCTGAAGGCTATCCCCTATTTCGCGCTGGAGAAAGAGATTGGCTTCCTCACGCCCGCTGAGGCTGGCAAGAAACCTGCCGTGGATTCGCTGGCAGTGCCGTTTGCCAACACGTGGTGCGGCGAGGCGAAAGACCTCGCACCCTTCGTAGGCAACGACCTCCAACAAGAGGCGCTCAACAAGCTCTACGCCGTTGCCGAGCGCGTACGCCTGTGCCAAGACCGTAACCTCAAGCGCGACTGGCTGCATCTGCAGGTGGCTGACAACTTCCTGTACATGAACCACATCAATACCGGCAACACACATTACGAGTCGGCGTACGATGCGTTCATCAATTACATGAACATCCTATCCGACTTCCTGCAGCGCGTCGAGGAGCAATACCCCACCACTATCGAAAACGAGGAACTGAATGGTCTGCTGAAGACCATCAACAATCAGAATCGCGAGATTGAAGAGCTACAAGAGGAAATCAAGAAGTTGCGCGCACGCAAAAAGGCTTAACCTGCTTCTTACAACTTGTATCTTACTGATTGCCACTATGGTGGCTGGTAAGGAGAGAATGCCGGCGCCCGATTTTCGGACGTGGCATTTCTCTCCTGTTGTTATCACTCCTGACACGCTCAACTGCCTGCCCGACACGATGCGCATCAATTATCCGATGCAAACCGTCATCAACAACTACAGCATCGCCAACTCCTACAACGGCAACTTCGTTTCGCCCATACAGCCCAAGATCTATTTCGACCGCCGGACGCCTACCGACAACCCTTTCGTACACGCCTACGCGCCCTACATCATCACGCCTGAGCAGACGCGGTTCTTCCGCACCAATCTGCCTTTCTCCACTATCTCGTATCGCAAGGGGTTCAAGACGTACCGCGAGGAGAACGACCTCGAACTGTTGCTGACCGGTAATATCCGTGAGGACCTGAACGTCGGCGTGATGATCAACTACTTCAACTCCATTGGCCGCTACGACTCGCAGGAGGGGAAGATGGTTAACGGCAACGCTTTTCTGTCGTACAGCGGGGATAACTATGCTATTCATGGTGCATTTGATTTCTCCGTACTGTCTAATTTCGAGAATGGCGGACTGGCGAACACTTCGGATTTGGGCGGGGCGCTTAACCCCGAAGACATGGATATCAACCTCCGGGCGATGTCCGGCGTCAGGTATCTGGGCGGATATATCAATCACTCCTACACCTTCCGCTCGGCTGACAGCATACCTCTGCTCACTATCCGCCATGCGCTGGATGTGCACGAGTCCACCAAGCGGTATATCGAGCAGCAAGCCAAGCAGGGATTCTATACGAACACGTACAAGACTACCGATACGCGCGCATATACTCACGACACAGCCAATGTCCTGAATATCAACAACACCTTGGATGTCACTTTCCACGAGGAGTTCAACCGCCTCATGCGTTTCGGCTTTGATGTGTTCGTCCGCAACGAGACGCAGCGTTACACCCTCCAGGATGACACCTTGGGCGCATCGTTCAAATGGCTGAACAACACATTCATCGGCGGTGCCTTATACATGCGCCAGACCAAGTATATCCGCTACGGCTTTGATGGTGACGTGTGCCTTATAGGCTACAAACTTGGCGAGTTTCAGGTCAACGGACATATCGATGGTGGAGTCCGTCTGGGTAAGGACAGCCTCATGCTCAGTGCCAAAGCCTACGTACGCAACCAGACACCATCCTACTACCTGCAGCACTACTCTTCCAACCATTTCCGCTGGGACAACGATTTTGGCAAAACCTATCGCATCTTTGTCGGCGGCAAGGTGGCTTACCCTATGCAGTGGTTCAAGCCTGCCGTGGATGTCAGTTTTGAGAACATCAGCCGGATGATTTGGTTCAACTCCCAAGGGCTGCCTGAGCAGCATAACGGCAGCGTACAGGTGCTCGCCGTCAATGCGCATCTCGACCTGACCACACCGTGGCTTAATCTGGAGAACAACGTTGTCTGGCAGCATTCCACCAGCAGCATCCTGCCTCTGCCTGCGCTGGCTCTATACAGCAACCTGTACTACCATGGCGTATGGTTCAAGGCGATGGAGGCACAGATTGGAGCCGATGTCCGATACCACACTGCCTATTACGCACCATTGCTTTGCCCTGCCACATCACAGTTCTGCACACAATCCGAGACCCTGGTGGGCAACTATCCCGTCATCAATGTCTATGCCAATTTCTATGTCAGACTGCTACGGCTGCGGTTCTTTGCCGAGTATAAGCACCTGAACGGACACTTCATGCAACCTAACTACTACAGCATGCCCGGCTACCCCCTCAATCCGCCTACGTTCCGCGCCGGCCTGGCTTGGCACTTCTTCAAATAATAACCGCTGCTCACAAAGAGAATATACCGCTGCGCTTAAAGATAAAAGACCGCAGGCTTGCCTGCTCAAAGTACAAAGCCTAATTACCTTCTGCCATACAATATAGTATCGACTTTCTACTAACGCTTACCTGCATTCGACGAACGATTAACAGCATTCTGCGAACTACTTTTGTCTAAAATCGGAAAAAAACTTAATTTTGGACAAGCGATTTGTTTTTCATCGCATTTGTAAAGTATTTTTATATGCATTATATGCACGCGCGTGAAAGACTAAGGTTGACACAGCTCGGATACCAGTAATAGTTTCCAAATACTACATACTATACGCAAAGGCTCAAATGCTAATAATCAAGCATTTGAGCCTTTGTCTTATGTCTATATCGTATTGCTAATACACAAAACACGGCTCGTTTTAACCGACCCCTTTTAGCGTGCCGGTTAAGCGGACCGATAAAACATGCTCTTGTCCCTTGAAATCTGTTCCAAGGCGCATAATCGGATGCAAAGATACAAAATAAAAATGAAAACACCAAATTTTTGAGCAAAAAAATTGCAAAAATATGAATATAAAAGAGAAATTTCTTCATTTTGGGCAAAAATGGCTTTTTAGGACGCATAAAATGTTCAAAAAAATAGGTACCTTTAGACCTGTTTGACTGTTGACGCCATCAACAAAACGTCTAATATCACAAGGTGCTATTAGCTGGATTAACAGACACATTTTCATGAGAAAAACCGGCACGCTAAAAGGGGTCGGTTAATATATGCAGGGCTGTATAACATAAAAAAAGAAAACACCAAAATAATCATGAAAATATCAAATCATTGCACTATGAGAACGCAAATCCAACTGCCTAATACTTCAACGCACACTTCTATAGCCTTACAAGTGTGCCATCCTCACATGCTTAGACGCCTATCTCTTCTCACCATACTCCTACTAACAATGGGAGTTGGCAGTGCGTGGGCTGGAACAAAGCGTATTTATTTCGATTATTCAGCAGTAACTTCATGGACAGATGCCAGTGCCATATTAGGCGTTCATTGTTGGAGTGATGATAAAGATGCAACAGACTATACTATGGCTGCAGTAGCAGGGGAATCTAATCTAATATACGCAGACATTGACGACACATACACAAGTTTATTATTCTATCGTGCAGATCCTTCCAATGGTGAATGGTGGAATCAAACACAAAACTGGGACGATATAAGTACATACAACCGATTCAAAATAAAGAACGCCAAAGGAGAATATGACACAGATAATGGTAAATACCTTTGGGCTGACTCTGACGCAGCAGTCCGTTGGGCACCGGGTTCTACTATTGACGGACTGATTGATATTCATAATCCACACAATCAAGTATTTGAGTTCACAGAAAACACTGGAACATATAGAGTGACATTGAGTGCACACACTACGTACCAATTCAAAATATTAGAGGGGACAACGGCATACGGTTTGGATAATAATGTATATACGGGTTCTATCTCAAGTTATCCATCTTCCTCTTCCGGCTATGCCTATCGCGTAGCTACAGCCGGTGAAGGGGAATATGTTTTTACGTGGAATAATTCAACTAAAACACTTTCTATCTCCTATCCATCAGTTACACACCCGTCAATGGACTATGTCTACCTATATGATCATAGCTGGGGATTTGAGAATCAATATGTTCACGTATGGAATAGCAGCAATAGTATTGCCGGGACGACATTTCCGGGTACAGTACTTCCCAATACGGTAACAATCAATGAAACAACATTCTACTGTTGTGCCCCGGGTGATTATGCAAATCTTATATTCTCTGACCGCTCAAATAGTAGTAATCAAACAGGGGACTTAACTACTTCAGAGGGATATGGGAAATACATGAAACACAATGGTTCTGCATGGGGGTGGAACGCGTGGAGTTTTACTATTACATTAGTGAATAATGGAGCCACGACAGCTCCGTCAAATCCTATTGTAGAGTTTAATGGCACTGCACTAACAACTATAACCAAGCCGACCAAAACTGGTTACTCTTTTGGTGGCTACTATTACACTTCAACCTTTGATGAGGGCACGCAAGTTATTGATGCTGACGGTTACTGGCTTGCGTCTGTTGAAGGTTATACCGATAGCGGCAAAAAATGGATTCACGAAGGTGGGACAGCAACCCTCTACGCCAAATGGGATCATTTCATCATATACCGCACAGGCGACAAGGCAGATGATCCACGCGCACAAGTTTCCGACAAAGAGTCCTACGCAGGCGGCACAATCTCCGAGATCATCGAGTACCGCATGAAAGTGCGAACCCTTGATCAGTGGTACACCCTCTGCCTGCCGTTCGCCGTCAACGCTGTCCGAGTGTACGAGGATGGCACATACTACAACCTCAAGCCGTTCTATCGCTCAGGAGGTACATATTATACCGGCGACTATATCATCCGCACGCCAGCCACTACCCCCGGACTCGCTATTGCTAATTTCGGTGATTGGCGCGACCCGACGAGCCCCACGGACTATGTGCCTGCCATGAACACGCCCTACATCATTCAGTGGCACAACAGTTATTTCTTGAACAAATATATCTCCTTCTTCGGTGCCGCAGGACAGACGATTCCCACATCAATGACTACTGGTGCAGCCCCGACATCTGACGATGAGGTCAACATCTATGGCAACGATGCCATGGTCAGCGGTTCGGTTGCCGGAGCATATATGCTGGAGGAAGACTATGGCAGTGGCGCGTGGCTGCGGTTGGATGATGCTTCGGCAAGCCGCACCGTTCTTCCTTTTGAATGTTATATCCGTGCCAGCTCCACTGTTACAGGCAAGTACCGCGTCATACGCCGTGATATGCACGCTGAAGATACCGTTACGGGATGGGACGATGTCGTCAATTCCGAGACGAGAACCACTATTACCGTCTATACCCTCACAGGTCTGCTTGTCACACAATACCACAACTGCTCAATCAACGATGTGGCACAACGCCTGAACAACGAACAACACGAAGGCATCTATATCCTTCGCACAGATAACGAGTGTGTTAAACTAATATTGTAAGAACTATTAACATGCGACGACTATTATTCATACTGCTTATCCTAACAGGTATCAACACACATGCCGTTGATTATGCCCCATGGGGGACAACGCACGCAGCGCTGCCCGCCACAACCATGCCATCCGTCAACGATGCCGAATATATGACATCCGGCAGCGCGTACAGCTCATCCGTCTATGACGTCGGCTCGTCCGGCCCGGCGGCGGCACCCGCTGTGCGCAAAGCACCGCCTACTACAGGTGGCGAATCTAACTACGACCCGGCCAACACACAGTTCGGACTTATCGGCGAGGCGGTCGTGCCGCTACTCGTCATGACGCTCATCTATGTCCTCGCATTATACCGCAGAAGGCATGCAAGACAAGCAACGGACATCTAACGGTACGGCGTACAGACGGCGTGTTTGTACGCGTACCCTTAAGTTTTTCATTTAGTATTTCGAAATCGGCCCGCCGGGAGGTGCGCCGATTTCCTTGTTTTGCATTATTTACCTGACTGCTGTCAAGCCGGTTCCCTGTCGTTGTCGAGCCGTTCTCGGTCCGTCTCCGAGCCGTTGTCGAGCCGTTGTCGGAGGAACATCGGAGGTTTCCATCATCCCGTAGCAGACAACTACACCCTGCATGCCACACTCTAAATGAACAAAAAATACCATTTTCTTGCCATAATATTTGCAAATATGAAAAAAAAATTGTAATTTTGCATGCAAAACAATTAGTGACATTACTGACAAACAACAATGGATTACACCAAACGATTACGAGACATCATTTCCTATGCCGGGCAAGAAACAGTACGCCTTGGCAACGCCAATGTACAGCCCGAGCACCTTATGCTGGGTATCATCCGAATGGGTGAAGGCACGGCATACGATATCCTGAGCAAGACAAACATCAACTTTTCCGATTTCAAGCACCATCTTGAGGCGCATGTGCAACAAAACCCGCCCGAGCAAATCGAAGAAAACACCGTACGCCTCTCACCCGCCGCTGAGCGAATCATTCGCTTGGTAGGCATCGAACGCGACGCATACCGAACAAGTGTCGCTGGGTCGATTCATCTGCTGATGGCTATTCTGCGCGAGCGCATCAATTATGTAGCACAATCATTGGCTAACTTGTACAATATCACCTACGAGTCCATCGAGCAACTATACCCCAAGCCCGAACCCGTCATGGCAGACGGCACCGCCGAATCAAAAGGCGAAAGCCAAAAGGCAAAAGCCAAATCCGACACGCCGGCACTGGATGCCTACGGACGCGACCTGACACGGCTCGCTATCGAGGGCAAACTTGACCCTGTGGTCGGACGAGAGCAGGAGATAACACGCACCCTGCGCATCTTGTCACGCCGGCGTAAGAACAATCCTATCCTGTTGGGCGACCCGGGTGTAGGCAAATCTGCTATCGTGGAAGGATTGGCGGAACGGCTCATCCGGACCGATGTCCCCGAACTGCAAAACAAACGCATCATCTCCCTCGACCTTGCCGTCTTAGTCGCCGGTACAATGTACCGCGGGCAGTTTGAAGAGAGAATGAAGAATGTGCTGCAGGAGCTGCACCGACACCCGGAAATCATTCTTTTCATCGATGAGATACACACCCTCATGGGTGCAGGCAACGGTTCCGGCTCTTTGGATGCCGCAGGCATACTCAAGCCTGCCTTGGCAAGAGGCGAAGTACAGTGCATCGGCGCCACCACACTCGATGAGTACAAGAAAACGATTGAGAAAGATGGTGCACTGGAGCGACGCTTCCAGAAGATCATTATCCCCCCTACCACTGCCGATCAGACGAAAGATATCCTCCTCCGGCTCGCACCCTACTACAGCGATTATCACCATGTGGAATACTCGCCAGAGGCGATTGAGGCATGCGTCAGGCTGGCTGACCGATATATCACCGACCGAGCCTTCCCTGACAAAGCTATCGATGTCCTTGACGAGGCAGGGGCACTCAAGGCGAGTCAGCCATCTGCAGTTAGCGAGGCAGATATAGCCGAGGTCGTCAGCATGATGTCCGGCGTACCGGTACAACGCGTGGCTACGGCGGAAAGCCAACGCCTGCGGGACATGGATGCTACACTACGTTCGAGAGTGATAGGGCAAGACGATGCCGTCAATCAGGTCGTAAAAGCCATCCGACGCTCGCGTATGGGACTGGCTGACCCGGGAAGACCCATCGGTTCGTTCTTCTTCCTCGGGCCGACTGGCGTAGGCAAGACATATCTCGCACAATGTCTGGCGGAGGAGATGTTCGGCTCCAAAGATGCATTACTCCGATTCGATATGTCCGAATATGCCGAGAAGCACACAGCCTCGCTGATGGTGGGCGCGCCTCCGGGATATGTAGGGCATGACGATGGCGGACGACTCACCGATGCCGTCCGGCGCAAGCCATACTCTATCGTACTCTTCGATGAGATAGAGAAGGCACACCCCGACATATTCAACGTCTTGCTGCAGGTACTGGACGAAGGGCGACTAACCGACAGACAGGGGCATACGGTCGACTTCCGTAACACGATCATCATCTTCACCTCCAACATCGGTACGCGGCAACTCGCCGAGCAAGGTGCAGGAATAGGATTTGAGGCTACTACGCCCGACAAGCGCACATCGCAAGCTATCCTTACCAAAGCGCTTAACCGCACTTTCCCGCCGGAGTTTGTCAACCGCCTCGATGCCATCGTCTTCTTCCGCTCGTTAGGACGTGAGGCACTGGAGCGGATTGTGGATATTGAACTTAGCGGCCTGCTGACGCGGACGGCTGTCATGGGCTACAACATAACAATCACACCCGAGGTGCGCGAGCAGATCATTCGAGAGGGCTCGGACCCGCGTTATGGCGCACGACCCCTGCGGCGTGCCATACAGACGCACGTCGAAGATGTCATCACCGACATCCTGCTCAACCGCTCTCCCGAGCAGGCGGATGCAGTCAACGAACCGATTAATGTATAACTCGTTTACAGCACACCTGCGTATGGATCAGTTACCGAATAACCCTGCCATACTCGTCTCGGCTGTGAATATGCTGCTGCGCGACGAGGAGTTTGATTCACTGGAGGCATTGTGTTACAATTTCAATCGCGACCCGCAACAGTTACAGGCATACCTTCTGCAAAACGGCTATACCTATGACCTCGCCCAGCAACAATTCAAACTTATCTGACCGATGAACAGGCAGGCACGGGATATAGCATATAGTTTCTTGCATCAGAAGTTGCAGGTCTATGCCCATTCTACCTTAGATTGGCAACGCGATGCTATCGAGGTCGCTGTAGCCGGCTATGCCGAACAGATGGACAGAGATCTGTATGCTGCGCTCGCCAACGGCAGACAGGACTACCTGCTCTCACACAATCACTTCGAGGCCGACCTCAGACATGCCGTCCGGCTGTTAGCCGAATGGGACTAATACAACCATTTTGAGCAATCAAAAACAACAATACTATACAAACTAATCTAAAAACCACAAGATTATGAAATTAAGTAACAAATTTGCTGCCGAGTTCTTCGGAACGGCAGTGCTTGTATTGGGCGGTTGCGGTACTGCCCTGTTCGGACATGTAGGATTTCTGGGCGTAGCCCTGGCTTTCGGTCTGACGATTGTTGCTGCAGCATACGGCATCGGACATATCAGCGGTGCACACCTCAATCCTGCTGTAAGTTTTGGCGTATGGGTTAATGGTCGTATGACATGGCAGGAGATGCTGTGCTACTGGTGCGCACAGATCCTCGGCGCCATAGCCGCAGCAGCTATCCTCTTTGGCATTGCCAAATCGGCAGACATGACTATCGGCACGTTCGCTGCCAATGGGTACGGCGAGTTCTTTAGCCAAGCCGATGTGGCTGCAGGGTATCTGCAAACGAACGTTTGGGGTGCTTTTGCTACCGAGGCTGTGCTCACATTCGTCTTCCTGATGGTTATTCTTGGCGTTACGGACTCTCGTCACGCCAATGGTGCGTTCGGCGGACTGGCTATTGGCCTGACTCTTACGCTTATCCACCTGATTTCTATTCCTCTCACGAACACCTCGGTTAACCCCGCTCGTTCTATCTCGCAGGCATTGTTCTCCGAGAACGCACTGGCGCTGCCGCAACTCTGGTTGTTCATCGTAGCACCGCTGGTTGGCGCTGCACTGGCAGGATTGTGCTACAAGTGCATCGCTTGCAACTGCAAGAAATAATTCGTCCTTTATGACTACCAACGTCCATACCGAAGGAGTGTACACCCCTGATTCCATTCGCGAGATTGTAGCCGCACAGCGCACATTCTTCCGCACAGGCACCACGCTGCCCGTCAGCTGGCGCATACGGCAGCTCAAGCTCTTAAAGCAGGCTGTGTTAGCCCATCAATCAGAGTTTGAGCAGGCTTTGGCGGCTGACCTCGGGCGCAGTGCCGTAGAGGCATATCTGTGCGACATCGGCCCCATCATCGTGGAGATCAATGAGATTATCCACGGCCTGAGTCGGTGGGCACGACCCGAATGGCACCTGAGCGGACTGATGTGCTTTCCCAGCATATTCACCAAGGTGTACAAGATGCCGTATGGCGTGTCGTTGGTTATCAGTCCGTTCAATTTCCCCTTTCTGCTCACCTTAGGTGTCGTGGCGGCTGCCATCGCCGGAGGCAACACCGTGGTTATCAAGTCCAGCTCCAAGTCTGCAGCATGCACTGCAGTGCTCAAGCAGTTCATTGCTGAGGTCTTTCCGCCGGAATACATCACACTCATTGACGGAGGTCACGATGTAGCGGATATGTGTCTGGCACAGCGGTTCGACAAGATCTTCTACACCGGTTCGCCCGCTGTTGCCAAACATGTGCTCGCCGAGGCGGCGAAGAACCTGACCCCTGTGGCGTTGGAGCTGGGTGGAGAAACAGGCAACTGGTGTGTCATCCGCAAGGATGCCAACCTCAAGGATGCAGCACGTAAGATAGCGTTCTTCAAACTCACGAATGCAGGGCAGATATGCATCAACATCAATCAGATTGCCATGGCACAGGAGGTGGCAGAGCCTTTTCTTGCCGAACTCAAGCAAGCCTTCATACGCCAGATTGGCGAACATGCCGAGCATAACCCTGAGTACCCCAAACTGATTACCCCTGCTGCTTACGACAAATGCGCCAAGTGGGCGGATGAGTACCGCAGTCGCATCATCTTTGGCGGCACGGGCGACCGGCAGACATGCCAATATGCCCCGACCATCATCTACCCCGTAGGCATAGATGAGCCTATTGTACAACACGAACTGTTTTGTCCGTTGCTGCCTGTCGTCCCCTACAACGATGATGAGATCGACAGCCTCATGCATACGATTGCCGAACGCGAACACCCGTTGGCTATGTATCTGTTCACGGGCAACATGCGCTGGGCGAACCGCGTCATGCAAACGCAGCAGTTCGGTGGCGGGTGCATCAACGAGGTCTGCATACACATGATGGTCAAAGGTGTGCCGTTCAATGGCACCGGGCACTCGGGAATGGGGGCGTACCATGGCGAATGGGGATTCCGTGAGTTCACACATCCGCAAACCGTACTACGCGGCAGCAGGTGGCTGAACCTCTCGCTGCGCGAACATCCCTATTCCGGCAAGACGGGCGAACGCAAGCTGTCCTTGCTGCGCCTGTTCGAGCGATAGCACAGCGCGGAACACGCTTCTACTCCTGCACAAAATGGCATTATTGACAACAATAGGTATAAAATACCTAATCGTTTACCAAAAAAATCCCACAACTCTTGCAAATGTGGGATTTTTTTTGTAACTTTGTGCTCATAAGCTTGACGGCTGTTCATAACTTCGTGTTGATTAGCCTGACGGCTGTTACTAACTTCGTGTTGATTAGCTACGCTGTTGTTGAGCCTAACGGCTGTTAATAACTTCGTGTTGATTAGCCTGCGGCTGTTAACACGCAGTCACCAACATGGCGAAGCCATAACAAACACCGCGTAGCGGTAACCAACACGCAGTCACCAACACGCAGTCACCAACACCGCGAAGCGGTAACCAACACGAAGTAACTAACATGGCGAAGCCATAACAAACACCGCGCAGCGGTAACCAACACGAAGTAACTAACATTCAATATATGAAGCATTTTAACGAGTACAAACAATTAGATTTAGCTGCCCTGAGCCGTGAGGTGCTGGGTCAGTGGGAGAAGGAAGATCTCTTCCATCAGAGTATAGCCGTCCGTGAGGGACATACACCGTTCCTGTTCTTTGAGGGTCCCCCGTCTGCCAACGGCATGCCGGGCATACACCACGTGCTGGCACGTACTATCAAGGACACGTTCTGCCGATACAAGACGATGCAAGGCTACCAAGTACAACGCAAGGCGGGATGGGACACCCATGGTCTGCCCGTTGAGCTCGGTGTTGAGAAGAAACTGGGCATCACCAAGGAGGACATAGGCAAGAAGATCAGCGTTGATGAGTACAACGCCGCATGCCGTGAAGAGGTGATGAAGTACACCAAAGAATGGACCAACCTCACCAAGCAGATGGGCTACTGGGTGGACCTTGAGCACCCCTACATCACCTACGACAACAAGTATATCGAGACCCTTTGGTATCTGCTCAAGCAGTTGTACAAGAAGGGCTACCTGTACAAGGGCTACACCATTCAGCCCTACTCGCCTATGGCGGGTACGGGACTCAGCTCACACGAGCTTAACCAGCCCGGCTGCTACAGGGATGTGAAGGACACTACCTGCACCGCACAGTTCCGTTTAGTCGAGAGTAAAACGGAAGAAGACGAAAGCCTAATCAGTAGCGCAAGCGGTCTACCCATTTTCTTCCTTGCATGGACGACCACACCTTGGACGCTGCCGTCTAACACCGCCCTTTGTGTCGGTCCGAAGATCGACTATATAGCCGTCAAGGGGCGGAACCCCTACACAGGGCAAGAGTCAGTCTATATCCTTGCCGAGGCACGGCTCGCCGCCTATGCCAAGGAGTTCAACACAACCGACGAAGAGGGCAACAGCCTGCAGCCTGATATCCTTTGGCGTGGCAAAGGTGCTGAACTCGTCGGGCTCAAATACGAGCAACTCTTCCCCTGGGTCAAGCCTGTAGACTACGACAAGGAGCTGAACCGCATCACCGACCGCACGGCTGACGCCTTCCGCGTCATCAGCGGCGATTATGTCACCACCGACGATGGTACAGGAATAGTACATATCGCGCCTACCTTCGGTGCCGACGACAAACGAGTAGCCGAAGCCGCTGGCATACCTGCACTGTATATGATTACCAAGAACGGTGAGACGCGACCAATGGTAGACTTCACCGGCAAATACTGGCTGACTGATGAACTGATGCCGGTTTTCGTCAAGGACAGCATCAACGCCGAACTCTATTCTCCGTGGGCAGGGCAGTTCGTCAAGAACGCATACGACAAAGCGAACTTTTGGACTGACAACCGCTACGACGAGCAGAAAGCCCTCAAGGCAGAGAACATCGACATCCGCCTCTGCATGCTCATGAAGCAGCAAGGGTCTGTGTTCAAGATTGAGAAGCATGTGCACAACTACCCGCACTGCTGGCGCACCGATACGCCAATCGTCTATTACCCGCTCGACTCGTGGTTTATCCGCTCCACCGCCGCACGCGACAAGATGATCGCCCTGAACAAAACTATCAACTGGCAACCCGAATCAACAGGCACAGGACGCTTCGGCAAGTGGCTTGAGAACCTGAACGACTGGAACCTCTCACGCTCCCGTTACTGGGGCACCCCGCTGCCTATCTGGCGTACAGCCAACGGACAGGAAGAAATCTGCATCGGCTCTATCGAAGAGTTGTTTACCGAGATTGACAAAGCCGTTGCAGCCGGCGTGATGAAAGCTAACCCGTGGCCCAAGTTCAAGGTGGGCGACTACAGTGCCGAGAACTACGCCCCGAGCATCATCGACCTGCACCGCCCCTATGTTGATCAGATCGTGCTCGTCTCACCCTCAGGGCAACCTATGTACCGCGAACTCGACCTCATTGACGTGTGGTTTGATTCGGGTGCTATGCCCTACGCACAGAACCACTATCCGTTTGAGAACGCCGACGCACCGCGTACTGCAGACTTTATCTCCGAGGGCGTTGATCAGACGCGAGGCTGGTTCTTCACCCTGCATGCTATCCACACGATGATTGAGGGTCAAGTGGCGTTCCGCAATGTCATCAGCAACGGTCTGGTGTTGGACAAAGCGGGCAACAAGATGTCCAAGCGCCTTGGCAACGCTGTCGATCCTTTCGGTGCTATGGACAGCTATGGCGCTGATGCCGTACGTTGGTACATGCTCACGAACTCTTCGCCTTGGGACAACCTCAAGTTCGATCCGGAAGGCGTTGCTGAGGTACGCCGTAAGTTCTTCGGCACGCTATACAACACCTACGCCTTCTTCGCGTTGTACGCCAATGTGGATGGCTGGCTCCCTGCATCTTCCTCCGACAAAGCGACAACGGCTCGACAACAGCTCGACAACGAACCGAAGGGTTATGCAGAGATCGACCTATGGATATTGAGCAAACTCAACTCACTCATCCAGGAGGTTACCGAGGCGTATGACGCTTACGAGCCCACCAAAGCCGGAAGAGCCATCTCCGACTTCGTGCAAGACGACCTCAGCAACTGGTACGTTCGCCTGAACCGCAAGCGTTTCTGGGGAGGGGAGATGGATGCCGATAAGCAGGCTGCCTACCAGACGCTGTACACCTGTCTGAAGACGATCGCCCTACTCATGGCGCCCAACGCACCGTTCTATGCGGACCGCCTCTATCGCGACTTAGTAGGTACAAGCGTGCACCTCGCCGATTGGCCTGTGGCGGACGAGGCGCTGATCAACAAGGATCTTGAGCGCTCCATGTATCTCGCAAGCCAAGCTACCTCGATGCTCTTATCCCTGCGCAAGAAAGCGGAGAAGAACGTACGCCAACCGCTGCAGAAAGCCGTCATTCCCGTTCAGGATGACTCCACCCTGCAAGCCCTGCAACACGTGGCAGATCTCATCCGTGCGGAGGTGAATGTCAAGGAGTTGATTATCGTTCCGGCTGACAAATCGGAGATCCGGCTCGTAAAGAAGATCAAGCCAAACTTCAAGGTACTCGGCAAAAAGGTAGGAGCACAAATGAAAGCCGTTGCCGCTGAGATAGGTGCCATGAGTCAGGATCAGATAGCGCAGATGGAAGCCGAAGGCAACTATCAGTTGTCCACAGTCAACTATCGCCTGACACCCGAGGATGTTGAGATTCTGACCGAAGATATGCCCGGCTGGCTCGTGGTGAACAATGGCGTACTGACGATCGCCTTGGATATCGAGCTCACCCCCGAACTGATTGAGGAAGGTGTGGCACGCGAACTGATCAACCGCCTGCAGAACCTGCGTAAGTCCTCGGGCTTGGACATAACCGACCGCATCCGTGTTGAGATAGTACGCAACGACAGCATCAACGCTGCCGTCGAGCATTGCAGCGAGTATATCGCCTCGCAGGTGCTGGCGAACAATATCACCCTTGTGGATAGCCTTAGCGACGGCACGACCATTGAAGATATGAATATCATCGTAAAGATAACCAAAGCATAATTCATCCGCCAAGTTTGGCGGATATAAATCAACCGAGATATGAAAAAGTTTTATCAATTGGCGATCTGCGCCATCGTAGCCCTCAGCCTCTCGGGCTGTTTTGGCGGCACAACCGAACCGGAGTTCCGATTATCAGACCTGCAAGGCCTATGGCAACGTGACAACACGCAAGAGTTCGTTCGCTTCACTACCGAACAGTCCGACGAAGCAGGCTACCTGTATGGACGTGAGTGGGATGAGGATGACTCCGAAGGACTGGCTACCTACGAGAGCGACCTGCTCGAGGCACGCGATAAACTCGGGCATCCGGGCAACGGATGGTTCAAGTACAAATTCACTACATCGGATGGCGGATTGCACGAGATACACCTGATGGACAACGAGGGTGCAGAAATACCGAAGGAATATATTGTATCCAAACTCACGGCATCAGAACTCGTATATTACGAAAAAGGCAGAGAAAACTGGAAATACAGTTTCTCCAAATTTGTTGAGACAAAATGAAAAAAGCACTAAAGATTATCGGTTGGACACTCCTTGGCATCGTGCTTGCCGTTGTCATCGTGGCAAGCGTTGCGATGTACGTGGTGTTCACACCTGCCCGACTGACGCCTATCGCCCGCGAGGCAGCCGGTAAGTTCATCACCTGCCAATACGAGATTGGCGAAGTGGACCTGACGTTCTTCTCCACGTTCCCCCGCTTCGGGCTTCGGGCGGACGGGCTGCTGCTGATCAACCCCATGAGTGGTGCGCAGAACGATACCGTTGTAGAAGCGAAACATGTGATTGCCACGGTGGATGTGATGGAGTTTCTTAACCACAAGAACCTGCACGTACACAAGGCAGCCTTGGATGGTGCTACGGTCAACTTTTTCATCTCCCCCGACGGCGAGAACAACCTTTCCGTCTTTGTCAGTTCGCCTGACACGACCGAGGAGGATGATTCGGAGTTCTCACTGCCGTTCAATGAGTTGCAAGTAGATGGGCTCCGGCTGGACGCACGCAGTATAACGTTTGTGGATGCCAAAGATACAATCAATGCCTCATTAGGCAGAACCACCATTACCGCCAAAGCCTCCAACTGGGATGACCTACTCGTCACCCTGCTTGCCGACAATGTGTGCGCCGCCCTGAAGGGCGAGGACTATGCCAACGGGCTGCAACTCTCCCTGAATGCGCCCATGGCTGCCGACCTCGACAAGATGCACTTCACCTTTCGCAAAGCCAAACTCGCAGTCAACGAATTTGACTTGGGTCTGGATGGTGATGTCACGTTAGGCGATGCCATAGCCGTAGATGCAAGACTCACCACCGGCAAGTGGCAAATCAAACCTCTCTTGGCACTCGTGCCGCAAAAGTTCAGGGGCAGCCTAAGCGACCTTGATGTGGACGGCCAATTGCAACTGGATGCCACAGCACGTGGCAACTATAGCGATAGCGAAATGCCGCTCGTAACTGCAAATCTGTCATTAGAGGACGGCGAAGGCAGCTACAAACCGCTGCCATACACCTTGCGCGATCTTACTTTGAACGCTGATGCCGACCTTAATCTGAACAAAGGACAAGTATCGAACGTAACCATCCATAATCTCGCTGCCAAGACAAAGAAAAGCGAAGTGTCTGCTAAGGGACAAGTGAATGACCTGTTAGGCGACCTACTCATAGATATGCAACTGGCATTGGACGCCAACCTGCCTGATTTTGCGTACTTTCTGCCGAAAGATATGCAGCTCAGCGGTGGCGCCCGAGGTACAGCATCGGCACGTATCAAGCTATCCGACCTCAAGGATATGAAACTGCAGAACGGCAAGATTGCCGCCGACCTCACACTATCAGACATCCGCTACGCCATGGATTCGATGGTAGCCGACCTCGGCAAGACGCATGCCAAAGTGCAAATCCCGAATGCTGCGCCCAGCAAACCGAAAGTGAACTGGGCACGTATCGACCTGACAACCGACCGTGTGGACTTCAGCATGGCCACACCGCTCACAGCTAAACTGCAGAAGTCTGCTATCAAGCTGGAAGCCGGCAACGTGCTGTCAAAAGATCCCGTACTGTACGCAGCAGTCAATCTGCAATCCGATTATCCTATTGTGGCACAAATGGACTCGATGGGCGGCACAATCGATGCGCCCAAACTGAGCGCCTACACCGAGTATAACACCAAGGATACGACTGTCATTCCTGTGCTGCAAGCCCAACTGGATTGCAAGGCTCTGGACGGGTTCTTCAAGGACATAACGGCTAACCTGCAGGCCACCAACCTCGAGGCATCCGTTAGCGGCGGACGCAAAGACAAATCAGCTCCGCGCCTCAAAGCCAAGCTCAACACCCAAGCCCTGCAAGCCAAGATGGGCGACGAGTTAGCAGCCAAGACAGGCACATTGGCTCTCGAAGCCGCAGCACGATACAATGCCAAAGGCGAAAACATCCTGCTGCAATGGAACCCACGGCTGAAGATTAACCTCAAGAAAGGGGAAGTACAACTGCCACAACGGCTGCCCGAACCGGCATTCATCCCCTCAATTGAGTTCAGTTATTCCAACAGGAATATGGATATTGACAACTCGCGTATCGAACTCGGCAAATCGGATCTCAACCTCAAGGGGCACGTGCACAACATAGGCAAATGGTTCCGCCACGACACTATTCTGGAGGGCGAACTTGAACTTGTGTCCGACCACTGCGACCTCAATCAACTGATGGAGTGGTTCAGTGCTGACAAAGGCAGCGAGGAGACCGAGGAAGAAGCCAAAGCAGCGGAAACCGCAGAAGCAAACAGCCAAACGGCAAACGAGAAAGAGCCCTTCCTTGTGCCTACGGATGTTAATCTGGCGCTCAAGACGCACATGCGTGATGTGGACGTTTTCAACCAGAACGCCAAAGATCTGAAGGGTGGCATCTATGTGAACGACGGCATACTAATCCTTGACGAGGTCGGCTTTGTGTGCAGGGCTGCCAAGTTGCAACTGACCGCCATGTACCGCACACCGCGACGCAACCACCTATACGTAGGTATGGACTATCACATGATTGATGTGGATATCGACGAGCTGCTCAGCATGATTCCCGACCTCGAACAGATGATGCCAATGCTCAGCAGTTTCAAGGGAGCGGCAGAGTTCCACTTGGCAGCCGAAACGTACCTGAACAGCCAATACAAGCCGAAGATGAGCACTCTGCGCGGTGCGGCTTCACTCACCGGCAAGGATCTGGTGGTTCTGGATAGCGAGACATTCTCAACGATCAGCAAACTGCTGCTATTCAACAAGAAAACGGAGAACAAGATAGACTCTATCAATGCCGAGATAACAGTGTATAAGAACGAGATTGACGTTTATCCCCTTGCCGTACAAATGGACAATTACCTTGTCGCTCTCGGTGGACGGCACAACACGAACATGACCTTCGACTACGACATCAACGTACTCAGTCCTATCTATCTGGGCGTGAACGTCAGCGGTACGATGGACGACCTGAAGATCAAACTCGCCAAATGTAAGTTTGCACAGGATTTCCGTCCGCATTGGTATCAGAAGGCGGATACGCAGTCGCAGGAGCTGCGTGAGCGTATCAAAAAGTCAATGGAAAAAAATGTAAGAATAAGATGAAAAAGATTGTAATTTTAGGAGCAATTGCTATGAGTATGTTAGCATGCAACAAGACCAACCCGCTGATCGACCAACCCCAGACGCCCTACGGCGTACCGGCATTCGATCAAGTAAGAATTGAACATTACCTACCAGCCTTCGAGGAGGCCATACGTCAGGACAAGGCAGGCATAGATGCTATTATAGCCAATCCGGAAGAACCGACATTCGAAAATACGATTGTGGCACTCGACCGCAATGGCGCACTCCTCTCGCGCGTCAGCGGTGTCTTCTACAACGTGCTCGAAGCTGACGGCAATGACGAGATGGATGCCATTGCTGAAAAGGTCAGCCCGATGCTGTCCGAGTTGCATTCGTACTTTGTGCTGAACGATGCATTGTTTGCACGCGTGAAAGCCGTCTATGATCAGCGCGAGCAACTGGATCTGACTCCCGAGCAGATGCGCCTGCTGACTGAGACATACCGAGGGTTTGTTGACAATGGTGCCAACCTGCCAGCCGACAAAAAGGAGCGCCTCAAGAAGATCAACGAGGAGCTGAGCCTGCTATCCCTGCAATTCGGCCGAAACGTGGTAGCCGAAACGAACAGCTGCCAGCGCTTCATTACCGATGAGTCCCAATTGGCCGGTCTGCCAGACGGTGCCAAAGCCGCTGCTGCTGAAGAGGCTGCCGCTGCAGGTCATCCGGGTGAGTGGCTATTTACGCCCAAGCGCACCTCGTTCACGCCGGTACTACAATACTGCGAGAACCGCGAACTGCGCAAGCAACTGCTGATGGACTACACCACTCGCGCCAACCACGACAACGACAACGACAACAAAGCCGTCATTATCCGCGAGATGGAACTGCGCATCGAGAAAGCCAAACTCTTCGGCTACGACAATGCTGCGGATTATATCCTGAAGAACTGCATGGCGAAGGACCATCAGACGGTAGATGCTTTTCTGCAATCCGTATGGGCGCCCTCACTGGAGGCAGCCAAACGCGAAGCGGCTGAACTGCAGAAACTGTTAGATAAGGACCTGCCTGGTGAGAAGTTGCAGCCGTGGGACTGGTGGTACTATGCCGAGAAACTGCACAAAGCCAAATATGCCCTTGATGAGGAAGAGCTGAGGCCGTATTTCGAACTGAACAACGTGCGCAAAGGCGCATTTGGTGTGGCAAGCAAGTTGTTCGGCTTACAATTCGAGCCGCTCACAGATATGCCAGTATACAACAAGGAGGTTGAGGTATTCAAAGTGACGGATGCTGCAGGCGAACTGATCGGCATCCTGTACACCGACTATTTCCCCCGTGCCGGCAAGCGTCCGGGTGCTTGGATGAACGACATCATGTCGCAATACGTGGATGCCGAAGGCATTGATCACCGCCCTGTCATTATCAACGTGGGCAATTTCAACAAACCTACAGCCGGTAATCCGTCCCTTTTGTCGATGGATGACGTTGAGACCCTCTTCCACGAGTTCGGACATGCGCTGCACGGATTACTTAGCCGCGCTCACTACAAGAACCTGAGCGGAACCAACACGCCGCGCGACTTTGTGGAGCTCCCCAGCCAGTTTATGGAAAACTACGCCTATGAGCCCGAGGTAATGAAGACCTACGCCTTCCATTATCAGACGGGCGAGGTTATCCCCGACAGCCTGATTCAGAAGATCAATGCGGCGGGCAAGTTCAACCAAGGTTTTGTTACTACAGAACTGTTGTCAGCATCTATTCTGGATATGGATTTCCACGAACTGACTACTGCTGAAGGACTGGATGTGAACGCCTTTGAGGCACAAAGCCTTGAGAAGATGGGTATGATTCCTGAAATCATTGTCCGCTATCGTCCTACGTTCTACAACCACATTTTCACCACAGGTTACGAAGCAGGTTACTATAGTTACACATGGTCAGCCGTATTGGATGCTGATGCGTTTGCTGCGTTCAAGGAAACAGGCGATCTGTTCGACCCCGCCACTGCGGCACGCTGGCGTCATCTGTTGGAGCAAGGCGGCACACGCGACTCGCATGATCTGTATCTGGAGTTCAGAGGCAAAGAGGCTGATCCACAATACCTGCTACGCAGAAAGGGATTTATTCAGTAAATCCAGCAGAAGGTTTACAATGTAACGCATAAATAAGGTTAGTGAAGTACTGGCTAAGCCATATTACCCAAATGAGCATACCGGCGGCACTGATGCTGATGGTATGCGCATTGGGTATGTGGGTTGTGGATTATGTCCGCACACCCGAAGTTTGGATGAATCTGCTATGCACACAGATTCTTGTGCTCATCAGCGGCTTACAACTCTGTACCTTATTGTATCGCGCCAAGACCACAGCACAGTTCACCCTGCTACCTGCTGTGCTATACATTGTTGCTGTAGCCGTCTTTCCCTACTTGCGGTTGCACTGGCAGCCACAACTCTTTGTTATCCTGCTGCTCTTCTTTGCCCTCGCTACGCGCAACGCCTCGGAGTCCGATGAACCTAACGGGTTAGTGTTCTTCTTTTCCTTGCTATTCGGCATACTATCCCTGCAGATGCCAGATGCCTTGTGGGGAATACTGCTGTTGTGGGGGACGATGCTGGTGCAATACGCCTTTTCACTTCGTACCATTTTGGCTTCGTTATTAGGTATAGCGTTGGTAGCTGTGTACTACGTATTAGCAATGTATATCGGCGTAGCGGACAACTGGGAATTCTCCATTCTTTTTTCGCGTGAATGGGTCGGCAATCTGCTGCCTGCATGCCTCACTGTTTCGCTGCTCATTATGATTGCCGGCTTAACAGCCACGACCATTGCAACTTTCGTTCGCAGTTCGTACGATCTGGTCAGCACACGAATGCTTTTTTACTACACCATTCTGTGGGGTGTTATTTCTGTTCCGCTGATTCTCTTTTGTACTGTTGCGCCAGACTTTATCGGGGTTTTATCATACGTATGCGCTGCCATAAGCAGTATCTTTATACTGCAAAAGCAGAGCGAAGGCAGGGGCGTAACGTTCCTTTTGTACCTCATCGTCTGCGTAACGTTGTACGCTTGGGGCATAATCAGTTTGTAATCGCTTAACCAACTATTAACCAATGGCTGAAATATTAGACCAAACACGGGTGCTGCTCTGCGATAGTAACGCAGCCTTCGGCATACTTCTGGCGGATTTTCTGCGCAGGCTTGACTTTGATGTCGAATTGTGTGACAACGGTGAAGATGGCTTAACGCAGTTCAAGAAAAGGCAGTACGACATGTGCTTGCTGGATATCAATCTGCCCGACAAGAACGGATTCGAACTGCTGGATGATATACGCAAGATGGGGAACGATACCCCCGTTGTCTTCCTAACGGAGCGCAAGGCTAACGAGGACATCCTTCGCGCCTACGAGTTGGGCTGTGACGACTACATCTTCAAGCCTTGCGCAATGGATATCCTGCTTTGCAAGATCCGCGCCATTCTCAGGCGGACACAACTCAGCAAGAAGAACAACGAGGTGGAGTTTGATCTCGGCAACGGCATCCGTTTCGATTCGGTTAGGCAGGTGTTAGGAGATCTCCAACTGCCGTCAAGGGAGAGCGATTTACTGCTCATTCTATGCCGCAATAGCAACCGGATCGTTGAGCGCAATCTCATTCTCAGGGCGCTGTGGCAACAGGAATCCTATTTCACCGGCAGGAGCTTGTGCGTCTATGTCAACCATCTTCGTAAGCACCTTGCCGGCACACGCGTGCACATAATGAACGTGCATGGCAAGGGATACAAACTGGTTTATGACGATTAACTTCCCGCAACAGGCATATATAATTAGTCACATTCGAATTTTGAGTCTATGAAACGCGTATTGGTAATTCTAACAGGTGGGACAATCACGATGGTTCGCAACCCCCAGTCCGGTGCTTTGCGGCCAGCTGATGTTGAAACGTTCAAGGCATTTGTGCCCGAACTCTTTGCCGGCAATGTAGAGGTTGATATGCTGCCGTTCAATCCCCTGATCGACTCATCTGACATCAGTCCTGCCAATTGGACGCGAATGGCTAATGCCGTTGTTACCAACTACACCAAGTACGACGGCTTTGTTATCCTGCACGGCACAGATACGATGTCTTACTCCGCGTCGGCCTTGTCGTTCATGCTGGAGAACCTGAGCAAGCCTATCGTGTTCACCGGCTCGCAACTGCCGGTAGGTGTGCTGCGCTCCGATGCGAAAGAGAATCTGCTAACCGCCATTGAGATTGCCGCTACCGCAAGACCCGACGGACAGCCCATGGTGCCGGAGGTAACCATCTTCTTTGAAGACAGCCTGTTCCGCGCTAACCGAACGACCAAAAAGAATGCCGAGCACTTTGAGGCTTTCGACTCCTACAACTACCCCTCATTAGCCAAGGCGGGAGTACATATAACCTATCGTCCCCATCTTATACGCTATCCGGAAACGCTATCCCCCCTCTTCACGCACATGCACACGTGTACGGACGTGGCTATTCTCAAACTCTTTCCGGGTATCAATGAGGCGGTCGTTCGCGCTGTACTGAATACGGAAGGACTGAAGGGCGTCGTACTCGAGACGTATGGTTCGGGCAACGCACCTTCTGCACAATGGCTGTATAAGGCACTCAAGCAAGCTACTGACAAAGGTATCATCATCGTCAACAAGACTCAATGCTCTATGGGCTCGGTAGATATGGGGCAGTACGAGGTAGCGAAGAATCTGCTGAAGGCGGGAGTCATTTCCGGCTACGACATTACAACCGAAGCATTACTCACAAAAATGATGACCCTGCTGGGCGAACACCCCAACGACACAGACCGTATCAAGCACCTGCTCAGCATACCTATATGCGGAGAGATGACTATCAGTAAATAACAACTAACCATATAATCAATATGAATACACTTGATCCTTCGGGCGTATGGCAGAACTTTGCCAAGCTCACTCAGATCCCCCGGCCGTCGGGAAAGAAAGAACAGATATCTCAGTTCTTGGTTGATTACGGCAAGAGCCTCGGTTTAGAAACGCTGACGGATGCCATCGGCAACGTCCTTATTCGCAAACCGGCATTCCCTGGCTACGAGAACCATCCTGGAGTAATCTTGCAAGGGCACATGGATATGGTTCCCCAGAAGAACTCTGACAAACAATTCGATTTCCAAAAGGACCCTATTGAGGCGTATGTTGAAGACAACGGCGAATGGGTTACAGCCAACGGCACAACCTTAGGTGCGGACAACGGCATTGGCGTTGCTACAGCTATGGCTATACTGGCTGACAAGAGTGTCGTTCACCCGCCACTTGAAGCATTCTTCACCGTTGACGAAGAAACCGGCATGTATGGTGCATTTGCACTCGAAGGCGGCTGGCTAAAGGGAAAGACGCTGCTTAACCTCGATTCAGAAACCGAGGGCGAGCTCTATATGGGTTGTGCAGGCGGCGTTGATACAACGGCTACCTTCCGTTACCTGCCTGTTCCCACCGAGCAAGGCGACATAGCATTCCGCATTCGTCTATCGGGCTGCAAAGGCGGACACTCAGGCTGCGATATTCATCTGCAACGCGCCAATGCCAACAAACTCCTTTTCCGTTTTCTCAAAGAGGCTGTCAGCAATTACGAGGCACGCCTCGCACGCGTAGAAGGCGGTTCGCTACGCAATGCCATACCGCGTGAGGCAGAGGCTGTTATCACCGTGCCTGCTGATGCCTATGACGACATTATCAATCTTGTTGACGACTACGAGACCTTGTTCGTTACCGAATACAATGGTGTAGAGGACGCCATCAGTCTCACAGCCGAGCAGATCGACTGCCCGAGTATGGAGATGCCCGAAGATGTTCAAGATTTCCTCATTCACGCCATCACAATATGCCCGCACGGCGTGTATCGCATGATGACGGAGATGCCCGATATTGTTGAGACCAGCAACAACCTTGCCATGATTGAGTTTAGTCAGCAGGGCGAAGAGCAAGTTATAACCGTTAGTTGCCTCACGCGCTCATCGGTTGAGAGCCGCAAACGCGAACTGCGCGAGATCATCCACTCGGCATTCTCAATTGCCGGTGCAGAAGTAGAGTTCTCGGGCGACTACCCGGGCTGGAAGCCCGACATCAACAGCCGTATCATGCACATCATGAAAGATGTGTACAAACGCGCGTTTGATGCCGAGCCACGAATCGTTATCATTCACGCCGGATTAGAGTGCGGCATCATCGGGCGCAACTATCCGGGCATGGACATGATCTCATTCGGTCCCACAATTGAGCATCCTCACAGCCCCGACGAGCGTGTCAACATCGCCACGGTGCAGAAGTTCTACCAATTCCTATTGGCTACGTTGAAAGAGCTGTAAAACTATTTGCAAGAGCTATAAACATCAAAAACCCGACCAGAAGGCCGGGTTTTTTGATTCATGACACTTCTAACCGGTGCCAATACGGATTACCACTAAGGTGCTACACGATTGATGTCACGCGGGAACATTGAGCACTCCTTCACATTGTTGATGCCCAAGAAGCAAGCCGTGATGCGCTCCAGTCCGATAGCAAAGCCTCCGTGAGGTGGCATGCCGTTCTTGAACGTATCAAGGTAGAAGCGGAAGTTATCCGGGTTCATACCACGCTTGATCATCTTGTCGCGATACTCCTGCTCTTTATGGATACGCTGACCACCGGAGGTTATCTCCAAGCCACGCATCAGCAGGTCGAAACTCAATGTCAGTGTCGGATCCTCGGGATCATCCATCGCATAGAACGCACGGTGCTCGCTCGGGAAATGGGTTACAAACACAAAGTCCGAGCCATACGTATCAAATGCATATTTGCATATAGCGCGTTCCTCTTCCGGCGCAAGGTCATCCTCGCCCCGGTGATCGGCTTCGCACAAGTGGTTCTCAAACAGGATCTCGTGAACTTCACTCAGTTTCCATGCCGGCACCTCGTGCGGCAACACGGGCAGTGTGGCACCCAGCAGATTCAGCTCGTGGGCGCACTTCTCGCTCACGGTTCTGATGATATACTGCAGCAATCGTGCCTCGAGTTGCATCACATCCTCCTGACCTTTGATAAAGCCCATCTCGACATCCAGAGAGATATATTCGTTCAGGTGACGCGAAGTATTGTGTTTCTCAGCGCGGTAAGCCGGAGCGATTTCAAATACGCGCTCATACACGCCTACGCCTATCTGCTTGTAGAACTGCGGTGACTGCGCCAGATACACCTGCTTGCCAAAATAATCCATCTTGAATACGTTGGCTCCGCCCTCTGCGCCCTCGGATACGATCTTCGGAGTATATATCTGCGTGAAGCCATTGTCCGTCAGGAAGTCAGCAAACGCCTTGGCTATCGTTGACTGCACCTTCAGTATACCCATATCACGCGGATTGCGCAGCGTAACCTGACGATTGTCGAACTTATAGCGAAGCAGCGTCTCTTCATCGCCGAACTTCAGGGCGTTCATATCCACCACCTCGGCTGTTGTAGGACGCGACAGTACGCGTACCTCCTGCACTGCCAATTCGATGGTGTTGTAATATACTGCAGGATCTTTGATCTTGGCATCACCTACCTTGCCGGTGATGGTTACAGCCATCTCACGGCATAGATCGCTCATCGCGATTGTATTACCCTGTTCGTCCAGGAACTTCGATTCGCTGTTGTCCACTACGGTCTGCAGCAGTCCGCATGCCTTGCGCAGAATAATAAATCCGCCCCACTTCGTTACACGAACGTTATGAATCATTCCACTTACGCTGACAACCTCGCCGGCTTTCGCACCGGCAAGGTTATCAGTAGTGGAAATTTCATGCAATGAAATCATAGGTAATTGACAAATGAAAAATGACAATTAGAGTTGCGGACCGGCTGCTACGAGTGCCTTACCGGCAGCGTTCCCCTCGTACTTAACGAAGTTCTTGATGAAGCGACCTGCCAGATCTTTAGCCTTCTCTTCCCACTGAGCTGCGTCAGCGTAGGTGTCACGCGGATCAAGAATCTTAGGATCTACGCCCGGCAACTCGGTCGGTACCTCAAAGTTGAAATACGGAATCTTCTTCGTCGGAGCAGTCTTGATAGCACCACCAAGGATAGCGTCAATGATACCACGTGTATCACGGATAGAGATACGCTTGCCTGTACCATTCCAACCGGTGTTAACCAAGTATGCCTTAGCACCGCTCTTTTCCATCTTCTTCACCAGTTCCTCAGCATATTTGGTTGGGTGCAGTTCAAGGAAAGCCTGACCGAAGCAAGCCGAGAATGTAGGTGTCGGCTCGGTGATACCGCGCTCAGTACCGGCAAGTTTAGCCGTGAAGCCGCTCAGGAAGTAGTACTTCGTCTGCTCAGGAGTAAGGATGCTGACAGGAGGCAGTACGCCAAAGGCGTCGGCGCTCAGGAAGATTACGTTCTCGGCTGCAGGACCGGCACTGATAGGACGCACAATCTTCTCAATGTGGTTGATAGGATAGCTTACACGGGTATTCTCAGTAACCGACTTGTCGGCAAAATCAATCTTGCCGTCCTCGGCTACGGTTACGTTCTCCAACAGGGCGTCACGGCGAATAGCATTGTAGATGTCAGGCTCGCTCTCCTTGTCAAGGTTGATTACCTTGGCATAGCAGCCACCCTCAAAGTTGAATACGCCGTTGTCATCCCATCCGTGCTCGTCGTCACCAATCAGCAGACGCTTCGGATCGGTACTCAGCGTAGTCTTACCTGTACCTGACAGACCGAAGAAGATAGCTGTGTTCTTACCCTCCATGTCGGTGTTAGCCGAGCAGTGCATCGAAGCGATACCCTTCAGCGGCAGGTAATAGTTCATCATCGAGAACATACCCTTCTTCATCTCACCGCCATACCATGTGTTCAGGATCACTTGCTCACGGCTGGTGGTG
>JAFSPC010000019.1 GCA_017443075.1 Paludibacteraceae bacterium | reverse complement strand
TGGTATTACACGCGGGAGTACAACCCTGACATTGCTGACGACGACAATACTTGGACTGCCCTTGCCTCAGCTGAAGGCAAAGTGCTGAATCCGGATTTTCCAAATATCACGGTGGCAGATTCCGGCTGGTATCGAATAGTAATAGCCAACGAGGATTATATTAACAACCCCGAATACCGCGGAATGAGCGACCCTTTCCTTCTTCGCGTGAATACAGACTGCCCCATATGTACCGACGGACGGCTGCTGTTCAGACAGGATTTTGCTGAAGCGCCACCCGCATCTTTCACCCACACGCTCGACCAATCATGCGCAGGAACGGAACTTTCCGTCATTGCCAACCTTGCCGAGACTACGCTGCCTGCCGAAGCCGGTTTGACAGTAACACTGACTGACGCAACAACCGGCGAGGAACTCAAGCGTTACCAAGCCGACTCGACCGAGTTGGCAGAATGGCAGCGCGTAGGATTTAACTTCGGCATACCATTGGGTACAACGAGCGTGGATGTCACCCTTTCCAACGAGCATCAGCTGAAGGTGGCAGACCTGACGATCTATCTATGCGCGCCAAGTATAGAGATAGCCGCAGCCGACACCGTTTGTCGCGAGGCTTCACACACCTTCACCACCCGCGTGCACAACGGCAACAACGATCGTCTGGCATTCGCAGAACCGCTGGATTATAGCTGGTTCTACTCGTCAGACCAAATCGCATGGACGCCCGTCAACCAAACCTCTGACAGCGTATGGACCATACCTGCCACAACGGATGCCACCGGCGGGTGGTACAAGGTGGTTATGGCAGAGCAAGGTAATGTAGGCAGCGATAACTGCCGCACCGAAAGTGCACCGTTCAAACTGACTATCAAGAAGTGTCTCAATCCGCCACAAACGGCTGACACCATTGTCTGCGACACGCTGATGCCTTACAACTGGCGCAACATACAATGGCTGAACACCGGTGACTCAATCGTCATGTTGCACTACACAACCGGTGAAGACAGCGTACTGATGACCTACGTGCTGCAAAACGAGCACTGTTGTCCGGATATACAATACGGCGCGTGCCAACTGACTATCTGCGACACGTTGCTGCCCTTCACATGGCACTACCGCGACACGTCCGTCGTTTTCAGCAGCGTTTCTGACGAACACCGGATACCCATTCCCCATTGGCATTGGACGAATTGTACCGATTCGGTCTATACCCTTACTATCGACACGTTCCGTTGCGAACGCCTTTGGCCTATTGTCGTGAATAAATACAACTGGCAACTGATGGTTAACCATGTTGCCATGCGCCAGTTCTTTGCCGACCGGATGGTGCAGTCGTATCAATGGTACAAGGATAGTACGGCACTCAGCGGTGCAACAGCAGACGAATATTCCGAGCAAAACGAACTGCACGGCACATACCAATTGTTGGTATGGTTTGCAGACAACACCTATGCGTGGTCGAACATCATTACGCTGACAGACACCCCTGAGCCGCAGCCGGTAATCACACGCATCTACAATAGCAACGGCATGCCGGTTAGCGGACAGCAGTTATCCCCCGGCATATATATTATTTATAACCAACAAGGCTCCCGCGTGTGGACGCAAAAGAAGATTGTCAGATGAGACGCCTACTACACATCATTCTGCTGTCACTCTGCCTGCCGGCGTATTCCGCCACACGCAGCGTGCAACGCCCGCGTCCGAGTCACCACGAGCATATCTTCGAGGTCGGCTTGCACGGCGGCGTAGCCGGTTGGCATGCTGACTTGCAGTACATTGCCGCCAGCGCAGGGCTGAATGCCGGAGGTCACATCTATTACGATTATCTGACTGACTACGTCATAGGTTTTCGTACGGGCGTGACGCTGGATTACCACGCTATCGGATTGAGTAGGTCGGGATACGAGGACAGCTACTCTACGCTGGATGTGGATAACCAGCGTATGGAGATCGATTATACCATCCATTCGCTCAGCGAGCGTTACACCACATGGCAAGCAGCTATACCCGTACAATTGGCGTGGCGCTACGAGCAGTTCGTACTCTATACGGGTGCCAAAGCAGCCTTTCCGCTATCGTGCCAACGCAGGCAGCGTGTGGACAATGCCGCATTGTCAGTCTATTACCCCATGTACGACAACCGAATAGAGGACTCATACCCCTTAGCGGCATCCAAGGACTTCAGCATGACTGATGCAGGCACAATCTCACAAACGGCAGTACAATGGTGGCTGTCATTGGAGTTAAGTTATACCATTCCGTTGCAACTACTGTCACGCAAAAGCCGGGCCAATATCATGGTCGGATTGTATTTCAACTACTGCTTGACACGACAGTCGCCTACTCATAGCGATGCAAAAAGCATGATCATGCTGTCGGATACGCGTGACGGCTTTCCGTTGCAACGGTTGCTGACACCTGTCATCAACAGCAATCGGCAAGGGCTTCCGCTTGTAAACACATATAACCCCTACGACGTGGGCATAACTATTTCCTACGCTATCTCCTCGTACAAGCCCACGCAGCGCAAGTATGTACGCCGCTGTACCTGCGCGAGGTAATCAGGGGCGTGGCTTCCACACCTGCCAAAGTTTACGTTGTTTGCCTTGTCTGCGCAACATAAATACCACGATTTGGAGGTCGGGGCGATTTTTTGTGCACAAAAATTTGCAAATATCAAATAATTTTCGTAACTTTGTGGCGAATTATTGTGTAACAATACCGTTATGTTTAATCTATTTAGTAACAATATGGCAAATCAGACACAACAGTCGGGCACAATGTACAACGCAATCACGTCCGGCAGTAAGATCATCGGTACTATCATCGCCGACGGTGATATCCGCATTGACGGCACCGTAGAAGGCGAATTGCAATGCGCAGGCAAAGTGGTAATAGGCGAAAAAGGCTTGGTTAAAGGCACCGTAACCTGCCAGAACTCTGAGATACAAGGCACGCTTGACGGCAAGATTACTAATTCGCAGACCCTCGCCCTGCGTGCTACCGGCAAGATCAAAGGCGAGGTGCAGACGCAGACCTTGATCGTTGAGCCTAACGCGCAGTTCAACGGCACGTGCCAGATGCCCGTCAACGCTGCCGCCAAGCCCGCCAAAGGCTAATAGGAGTACAGACCGCAGATATGCCTGCTCAAAGAAAAAGACCGCTACGCTCAAGGAAAAAAGCCTAATTGGCATTTGTATATACAAGGCATCATAGGCTTTTGACTTTCGACAAAAACAACTACTATGCGAATCAAACCATTCAGGGGTATTCGTCCCCCAAAGGAGCTTGCCAAACAGGTGAGCAGCCGTCCTTATGATGTATTGGATTCGGATGAAGCACGCGCCGAAGCCGCAGATAATCCGATGTCATTGTATCATATCATCAAGCCGGAAATCAACTTTGAGCCCGGCACCGATGAGCACGACCCACGCGTCTATCAGAGCGCCGTAGAGTATTTCCGCGCCTTCCGCAACAACGGATGGCTCGTGCAGGACGAACAGGACAAATATTATGTTTATGCCCAATCCATCCCTGACAACCACCCTCTTGCCTTCCACGGAAAGGGACGCACGCAATACGGCTTGGTTGTCGCTGCGTGGGTGGAGGATTATATGGAAGGGCGCATCAAGAAGCACGAACTGACGCGCCGCGACAAGGAGGAAGACCGCATGAAGCATGTGCGCGTCAACAACGCGAACATCGAGCCTGTGTTCTTCGCTTACCCCCACCGCTCGGATTTGGATGCTATCGTTGCACGCGTCACCAATGGCGAGCCGGAGTATGACTTCATATCCGACTTAGACGGCTTCCGCCACACGTTCTGGGTGATCGATGATGCAGCAACCATCGCTACCATCACACGTATCATGGGAGATATACCTGCCATGTATATCGCTGATGGTCATCATCGCTCGGCTGCTGCAGCACTCGTCGGGAACGAAAAGAAACTGCAGAACCCCAACCACACAGGCAACGAGGAGTACAACTATTTCCTTGCCGTATGTTTCCCCGACAATCAATTGTTCGTCATGGATTACAACCGCGTGGTGCGCGACCTGAATGGTATGACGCCTGACGAGTTCCTGCAACGGTTGGAGGAAGACTTCATCGTTGAGGATAAGGGGACAGCCATCTACCGTCCTGAGGCGCTACACACCTTTGCGCTATACGTATCTGGGCATTGGTACAAGCTCACGGCGCGCGAAGGTCGCTATACCGACGACCCGATAGGTGTGCTGGACGTAACGGTTTCGAGCAACCTCATTCTGGACAAGCTGCTTGGCATCAAAGACCTGCGCTCCGACAAGCGCATTGATTTCGTTGGCGGCATACGCGGACTAAAAGCCTTGCAAGACCGTGTAGATAGTGGCGAGATGCAGATGGCGCTGGCGCTCTACCCCGTGACGATGCAGCAGATCATCGACATCGCCGACAGCGGCAACATCATGCCGCCAAAGACCACATGGTTCGAGCCCAAACTGCGCAGCGGACTGATTATACATGAGTTAGACAAATAAAACACAACAGCCAAGATTGGCTGCTCAATTGAAAATAGCAATACATTGGTAAACAGAACATACATATATTTCATTGCGCTGTGCGGGCTGATGATTGCGCTGTCAGGTTGCAGCATTCAGCAGCGTGTAAAGAAGGCGGACAAAAAGTACGCCATCGGCGAATACTACGATGCAGCACAGATATACAAGCAGTGCTATGGTCGTCTTAACTCAAGGAAAGACCGCGAGTTGAAGGCGCATGTCAGTTTCCGGCAGGGCGAGTGCCTGCGTATTCTGAACGATCCGAAGGCGGTCAGCGCATACAACAACGCCATCAAACTCAAGTATCCTGACAGCACCGCGTACCTTCGCTATGCCGAGGTGCTGATGTATCAAGGCAAATACCGCGAGGCGGAAAAAGCTTTCCGCACCTATCTGGAGTGGCAGCCTGACGACTACCACGCCCAAGCCGGTGTATATGCCTGCCAGAATGTGGCGGAATGGAAAAAGACCCCCTCCCGCTACAAGGTGCAGGTAGCCAAGGATTTTGCTGCCAAGCGTGCATCAACGTTTGCACCGGCGTTCGTAGGCGACAATCCCGATGCCCTGATGTTCACCTCTAACAGGCAGGAACGCACCAAAGCCAAAGAGAAAAAGATCCAGCGCCCGAGCCCTGTTACCGGTCAGCAACTGTTCCGCATCTATTCGGCACGAAAGAACGCCTCCGGCAAGTGGGAAGATATAACCCTGGCAGAAGGCTTATACGACGGCGACGCATCAGCCGAATCAACTGAGAACGATAGTACAGCCGGCAAGGCCGCACCCGCCGAAATGGGCGCATGCTGCTTTAGCCGCGATGGCAAGACGATGTATATAACCTACTCCCGCCCCGTCAACGGACAGGATCTGGGCGCACGCATCTACACCTCCACTCGTGCTTCTGGCGAATGGAGCGAACCGCAGGAACTTGTTCTGTTCAAGGATAGCAGTATTACCGTAGGGCATCCTGCCATCAACGCCACGGGTGACACCTTATACTTTGTATCCGACGCACCGGGCGGATATGGCGGCAAGGATATATGGTTTGCCGAATACAATGGTACTGAGTGGTCTATCCCCGTCAACTTAGGCAAGCAGATCAATACTTCGGGCGAGGAACTCTACCCCACCATTCGCAGCAACGGCACCTTGTACTTTGCCTCAACCGGACATCCGGGGTACGGGGGATTGGATATCTTCAAGGCGGAGCGTGACACCACGGCGATTGACAGCTTGTCAGGCATGGGCTGGGCTGTATATAACATGGGCGCACCATTCAACACCAACGGTGATGATTTCGGTATCACCTTTGCCGGTGAGACGGAGAGCGGCTTTTTCTCGTCTAACCGCGGCGACCGCAAGGGGTTTGACAAGATTTACAGTTTCGTACTACCTGAGATGGAGTTTATTGTAGAAGGTGCGGTGGTTGATAACAATGGCGAGCCCATATCTGATGCCTCTATCCGTTTGGTGGGCAACAACGGCACCAACACCAAGCTTCAGGTGCGTCGTGACGGCACCTACAAGATCAAGCTGCAAAAGGATACAAAGTATGTCATGCTCGGTACAGCACGCGGCTACCTCAATCAGAAGCAGGAACTGAACACCTTTGGCCTGAATGATAGCAAGACCTATACGCAGGACTTTACCCTCTCGCCCGTCAGCAAGCCCGTGACAATGGATAATATCTTCTACGAGTTCGGCAAATGGGAACTGACCCCTGCCTCTGAATCCGGCCTTGCCGCACTGGTCAAGCTGCTCAACGACAACCCGAACATCACCATCGAACTATCTGCCCACACCGACTACGTGGGCAACGATGCCGCCAACAAGGAGTTATCTGCCAAGCGTGCACAGAGTGTTGTTAACTATCTGGTCAGTAGCGGCATCGAGCGTGAGCGATTGACCCCCGTAGGCTATGGTGAAGAGAAGCCCGTAGTGGCGGATGCTACACTGCACGAAAAGTACAAGTTCATCCCCGTTGATCAGGCGCTGACCGAGGAGTTTATATCCACCCTAAGCAGCGACCAACAAGACATCTGCAACCAGATCAACCGCCGCACCGAGTTCAAAGTGCTACGCACGACGTATAAGTTGTATTAGACCGCAGCCATGTTTGGCTGCCCAAAGAAAAAAGCCTAAATGAAACAATACTTGGATTTATGCCGGCGTGTGCTGGACGAAGGAGTGCAAAAAACCGACCGGACAGGTACGGGTACGATCAGTGTGTTCGGGCATCAGATGCGTTTTCACATGGCAGAAGGTTTTCCGCTATTGACCACCAAGAAACTTCACCTCAAGTCAATCATCTACGAACTGCTTTGGTTTCTGCAAGGCGACACCAATGTACGCTACCTTCAGGATCATGGTGTGCGTATCTGGAATGAGTGGGCGGACGCCAATGGCGATCTGGGTCCTGTATATGGGCATCAGTGGCGCTCGTGGCCTGACTATAAGGGCGGCACGATCGATCAGATCAGCAACGTTGTCAATATGATCAAACATACCCCCGACTCTCGCCGACTGATTGTCAGCGCATGGAACGTAGCCGAGGTCGATACGATGGCGCTGCCACCGTGCCACACATTGTTTCAGTTCTATGTGGCAGACAGCAAGTTGTCGCTGCAACTCTATCAACGAAGCGCAGATATCTTTCTTGGCGTGCCGTTCAATATAGCCTCATATGCACTCCTACTGCAGATGATGGCGCAGGTCACCGGACTGGAGTGCGGCGATTTTGTTCACACCTTGGGCGATGCACATATCTATCTCAACCACTTGGAACAAGTCAAGCTGCAGCTCACGCGCGAACCACGCCCTCTACCCCACATGCATATCAGCCCGGATGTAACCTCCATCTTCGATTTCCACTACGAGGATTTCACCCTCACCGGCTATGATCCCCACCCACACATTGCAGGGGTGGTGGCCGTGTAGATTTATCATTTGTCATTTAAGATTGATTTATAGTCATGTTGAGTATTATTGTAGCCATTGCTGAGAACTACGCCATCGGCAAGCAAGGCAGTCTGCTGTGCCATCTGCCGGCTGATTTGCAGCACTTCAAGCAAATCACTTCAGCGCACACCGTCATAATGGGCGAACGCACCTATCTGTCGCTACCCGAGCACCCCTTGCCTAACCGCAAGAATATTGTCATAAGCGACAACCCCTCGTTCACCGATGCACAAGCTATCGTTGTCCGCTCGATCCCTGAAGCACTACAACATGTTCCGGCTGACGAGGAAGCGTTTGTGATTGGCGGGGGGATGGTATATCGCCAGTTCATGCCTATAGCCGACAAACTGTATATAACCCATATCCATCACACATGGCAGGATGCTGACACGTTCTTTCCCATTATTGACCCCGAGGTGTGGCAACAGACGGCTGCAGAAGAACATGAGTCTGACGACAAGAACCCCTATAAACTCACGTACGCAGAGTATATACGGAAATGATGTGATATGTAAGATGTCAAACAGACATCTGTCTTTGGCACGGTTATTGCAATGGTGGGATTAAACACCAAAATTTTGAGCCTTATGAAGACTAAATCAATTTTTCTTTCGATAATGTGCACGGCACTATTGTGCACTATCAGCAGTACAGCTGCACCTTATACGGCAAAGATTGATCACGTAACCGTATTCATCAACGGTGCAGAGATTCAGCAACGCGTATCGCTGCCCCTGCAGGCAGGCGACAACACCGTGGTGATTGAGAACATTGCACCGCATATCAACGAGCAGTCGCTGCAAATAGCCCTCGGCGGTGGAGTGATTGTGCAGAACTATGCCTTTTCTACCGACTACCTAAGTGCTGACAAACGTAAGATGAACACCGCAGTGCTTGAAGATAGCCTGCGGCTTGCACAAGATGCCTTGGCGGATGCAGAACGCCGTATCAGTACACTCACACAAATGCAAACATTGCTGCAAGCAGGCGTCAATAGCAGCCTGACGGCAAACAGCGGTGTCACCACGGCGGTGATTGACAAGAACCTGCAATACTACCAAACTAATGCGCTGACGCTTGCCAAGCAGTTAGATGACACCAAGGCAGAGAAGACGGCTCTTGACAAACGAATCAAAGCGCTACAGCAGCAGATACGCGAGACAGGCGGACTAAAAGTCGGCAAATCGGGCATTGTAACACTACAAGTCAACTCGCCCAAGAAGCAGACGATCAACGCCGGGGTGACATACTTCACCTACACAGCCCACTGGTATCCGACCTACGACCTGAATATAACTGATCTGCACTCGCCTATCGGCTTGGTAATGAAGGCACACGTCACACAAACGACCGGGCTGGACTGGAAACAAGTCAACCTTACCCTATCTACCGGTTCGCCCGCGCGCAGCAATGTTGCCCCTGAGCTTGGCACATGGTGGTTGCAACAGCAGGTTACCCGCACACGCACCCTATATGCCGCCAAGAATATGGTAATGGCAAGCGCTGCAATGGTAACGGAGGATGCCGAAGAAGCCGTATATGACGAAGCCCCTGTAGCATCGATTCAAGGCTACGTGGCACAAAGCGAACAGGCACTGAGTATTGAGTATGCTATCAGTCTGCCTTACACGATTGACGGGAACGGCAAAGAGCAGATCATCGCCCTGCAAGAACGCCAACTGCAAAATGTGACATACAACTATTACGCTGCCCCCGCGCTGGACGAGCAGGCGTATCTCGTTGCGTACATCAACGGCTGGCAAGACCAGCAACTGCCTGACGGGCGCGCCAACCTCACGTATGCCGGCACATACTTTGGCGAGACAATGCTGGCTGCCAACAACGATGAGGCACGCGTCAGGCTAACCTTGGGGGACGACAAGTCTATCAAGATCAAACGCGAAAAGACTGCCCATAGCAGCAAGACGAGCGGTAGCAACACACAGGTGTCATACACCTACACCACTACCGTACGTAACGACAAGCGCGAAGCCATAACCCTGACGCTGAAGGATCGTTACCCTGTCAGCACTGCCAAAGAGATACAAGTGAGCGTCAGTGACAAGAGCACTCCTCGTACAACTGAAAACAAGCAGACGGGCATCATGAGCTATGCGTTGACTCTCGCACCGGGTGAGACACGCACTATTGAGTTGAGTTATACCGTCAAGTATCCGAAAGATTGGAAGATAAATTTATAGTTGATTGTTTATAGTTGAATGTTGAACGAAGCCGTCTATTGTTAGTTGAAAGTAGAAGGTAGATATTTGATAACCTAACGATTATGAAAAGAGCGATTTTGTTTTTACTTATACTAAGCAGCAGCCTTGCGTATGCGCAGCAATCCGGCAGTATTCAAGGCACGGTTGTAGATAGTCAGTCAGGACAGATACTGGAGATGGTTGCTGTACAACTATTCACCTACTCCGGCAGCGATTCGACTATGGTTAGCGGGGCGCAAACGGATATGGATGGCTATTTCTACTTCATGAAACTCAAGCCGGGTAAGTACAAACTCGTTCTTTCATCGTTGGGATACAATACGCGCATCATCCCCATCGAGCTAACCGATGACGACATGATTCGCAATGTAGGCAAACTCAGTCTCACAGAAAACGTGCAGGCGCTGGCGGAGATAGATGTCAAAGGGCATGCGGCGGAAATGACAGTCAAGGGCGACACCATCGAATACAACACCAACGCGTACAAGATGGAAGAGACCGCTGTGGTCGAAGATCTGCTGAAGAAGATGTCAGGCGTGCAGATTGACAAGGAGGGCAACGTAACCGTGAATGGCGAGACAATCAAAGCCGTACGCGTGGATGGAAAGAAGTTCTTTGGCAATGATGTACAAACAGCCACCAAGAACATCCCCGCAGACATGATTGAGAAGATTCAGGTGCTGGACGAGAAGAGTGAGACATCAAAGATGACCGGTTTTGACGATGACGAAACCTCCCGTGTGATCAACCTCACGCTCAAGCAAGACCGCAAACAAGGGCTATTCGGCAACTTTAATGGCGGACTGGGTGCTGATCTGGTTACGGATGACGGCAAGTGGTTTAACTATGGCAATCCGGCTTTTGGTGCCACAGCCTCAGAGCGGGCTAAGCACTTCTTTGCCAACGATTTTCGCTACTCGGCAGGGCTGTTTATGAACATCCTGTCCGACAATAGCCAAACGACCCTGATTGGCAATGCCAACAACACCAACGAGATCCGCATGGGGCGCGGTCGTGGCGGCTGGGGCTCAAGCAACCAAGGTATAACATGGGCGGAAAACATTGGCGTGAATACGAACATCGACTTTAGCAGCACCGTACCCGGGCTATTGTTCGGAGGCGACGGGCAGATGGCACACTCGGCTAATAACACACGGGCTACGTCAAAAAAAGACACCTACTCCAAGGGCAGCAATTACCTGCAGAACGAGACGTCAGGAACGCTGTCCAACACATGGGATGCCAACCTGCGCCTGGAGTTAGAGTACACTATCGATAGCATGAACAAGGTACTTATCCAACCGCAGATGAGTTACACCAACACGTGGCAGGATGCCACCAACAGCTATGTCAACGGGCAATATACAGAAGGGTCAGACACCACCATTGTCAGCGATGGCAGGCAGGTAAAGAATAGCACCAGTCAGGACATAAGCGGCAAGCTTCAGGTGATCTACACCCACTCGTTTCTCAAGCCAGGGCGCAAACTATCGCTGACCGGTAATGCCAACATCAGCAACACCAAGGGACATAATGATACGTATGCCTTTGACAATCTCGGCGACAGTGTTTTAGTCAACCAATATACCAATAGCGGTAACACCTCTGTCGGGTATAGCCTGCGCGCTTCGTATATCGAACCGCTGTACCGAAAGGAACACCTGCTGGAGATAGCGGCATTGTTAAGCGGCAACAACCGCACATCGAACAAGCATCAGTATGACATAGGTAAATCAGACACCACGTACAACACCGACTACAGCAATCATCTGCTTAACGACTTCTACACCGAGCAAGCGGAACTGAACTACCAGTGGAAGCACGAGAAGTTCAACCTCACGGCAGGTGTCAAAGGTCTGTTGTCGCAGACGCGCTCCCGCACCTACTATGGTGCACCCGCATCGTATGTACTGAAGCGAGATACCCTGCTGAACGTGTTCAATATCTCGCCAAACGTTAATTTCCGCTACAAGTTCGGCAAGAAGGAGTTCGCCCGTATCCGATACAACGGCACGACACAGCAGCCCACAATCACGCAACTTGAGCCGGTGCGTAATAACTCGGATGCCATGAATGAGACGGTGGGTAACCTCAGTCTTAACCCCGCGTTCCGCCACAGCCTGCATCT
>JAFSPC010000018.1 GCA_017443075.1 Paludibacteraceae bacterium | reverse complement strand
GCGACGTGAGCACACGTATCTTCTTCATGAACGAAGGTATCATCTACGAGGACGGCACGCCCGAACAGATATTCGAGCACCCTGTCCATTCGGCTACCAAGGCGTTCGTCAACCGCATACAGAAACTCGTCTATGAGATCAACTCGGACGACTTCGATTACCTGCAGATCCACACCGGGCTCAACCAGTTCTGCCTCAAGTACAACATCACCGAGAAGGCCGAATTGGCTTATTCGCTGGTCAATGAGATGCTCTTCACCCATATACCGTCTTTCCGTCCGCTCACGCTGCGCCTGACGCACACCGAACTCTCCGGCGTGACGGCATTGGATTTTATGATTGAGCACCAAAGCGAGTCACCTCTGACCGATACCGCCCGCGCTTCTATCCGTCCGCAAGTGAATGAACTGATCGAAGAGACCACGACCCGTGGCTTTCGCGTAAAACTGATACTTTAGATAATATGGATTTCCGATAGTTAATCATACGGATATCCGATAGTATTTAATATTCAAAATAATACCCACCATGTTACACCTCAACGAAGAAGCCGCACGCTGCTTGCTCTGTTACAATGCGCCCTGCGGCACGAAGGCAGCACGCGCTATACGCGCTCTGCGATTTGAAAACCAATGGACAGCCAACGAACTGTTCGACCGGATGACTGATGCTGAGGCTGCAGCAGCCGAGACGGCATGCGTACATTACGACAAACCGATTCGCATCAGCGAGCTGCGTAAGCAAGTCGTACAACAGTCTGAGGCCCGTCCGGCTGCACAGGATAGTTTGCCGTCGTTGGAACTGAACTTCTGCGACATAACCTGCGAGAACCCGTTCTTCCTCGCCTCATCGGCCGTGTGCACCAACTACGGGATGGTAGCCCGAGCCTTCGATGCCGGTTGGGCGGGGGTGTTCTACAAGACGATCAGCAAGCAGGATATACGTGAGGTGTCGCCTCGGTTTGATGCCGTACGCAAAGAAGGTACACCATTTGTCGGCTTCCGCAATATGGAGCAACTGAGCGAGAACCCATACCAAATGGATTTTGATATCCTGAAGCGCCTCAAGCAACACTATCCCACCAAGATCGTCATAGCCTCTATCATGGGGCAGAGCGAGGAAGAGTGGGTTGAACTGGCACGGATGGCTGAGGACGCAGGCTGTGATGCCGTCGAACTGAACTTCTCCTGCCCGCAGATGCGACATGCAGGTCTCGGCAGCGACATCGGGCAGAATCCCGAACTGATATTGTTCTACACCTCGTTTGTCAAGAATGCCGTTTCTATACCCGTCATCCCGAAGATGACGCCTAACGTAGCCTCGATGATTACGCCGGCTTTGTCATGCTTCTATGCCGGTGCACACGGCATCAGTGCCATCAACACAATCAAATCGTTCACACCCAGCGATGAGGCTAACGTCAGTGGGAAGAAAACAATCAGCGGGTACTCAGGCAAAGCTGTCAAACCGATTGCGCTCAGAATGATCTATGAGATGACGGCGCACCCTCTGCTACGTAAGGCTGGCGTTGAAAACCACATGGATATAAGCGGTATAGGAGGTATTGAGACCTGGCGCGACGCACTCGACTTTATCCGTATGGGCTGCCGCAACGTGCAGGTCTGCACCGCTGTGATGCAGTACGGCTATCGCATCATCGATGATCTGATATCGGGCTTGCAGCATTATATGCAGCAGCGAGGTATAACCGAACTGAAGAAACTGGTTGGTGAAGAGTTGCCGAACATCGTTCTGCCTACCGATCTCGACCGTGAGACAATGGTCTTTCCGAAGTTTGACCACGACAAGTGTATCGGCTGTGGGCGCTGCTACGTATCTTGTATGGACGGCGGTCATCAGGCTATCAGTTTTGGCGAGGACCGCAAGCCCAAACTGATAGGCAAGAACTGCGTCGGCTGCCACCTATGCCGGCTCGTCTGCCCCACAGGTGCTATAGGGGTTGCCAAACGAATGAAAAAAGCATAAATCAACCAACGCCCTCCTTTGACGGGAGGGCGTTGGTTTTTCCGTGGGGCGGGGTTCGGATATTCAGGGTTGGGTGATTATACCAAGAAACGTTTGCGGAGTTTGTGCATATCGTCTGTTGTGAGCAGCAGTTGCTCGCGCAGGTATGCGTTCATACCGCCGAACTCGTTGTCAATCAGATCGAGGGTGCGGATGAAGTTAGGCGTAGATACGCCCATAAACGCCAGCACCACTTCTTTCTCTGCTTCGCCACCGCCCTGTTCGTCAATCTGCGCATTCAGCTTGGCAACAAGTTCGCGGTAGGCTTCGTTGGACAGGTCGAAGTCGGCAATGATTGCCTCACGCTCCACACCTAAGGCAGATAGCAGGAACGCCGCCCCCCACCCGGTACGGTCCTTGCCCTGAAAGCAGTGCCAGAGCACACCGCCGTCTTCTGGTGCCTCAACAATCAGTCGGAGGAACGTGGCGTACTGCAGTTGCGAATATTCGCTGCGGATCAGCGAAAGGTACATGTTGGCAGCCATCTGCTGCACCTCGGGGTAGAACGAGTAATTGACGATGTGTGCCTCAAGGTTAAGAAACGACTCTTGTGGTATGGGCTGCTCGGTCAGCCGTTCGGCACTCAGGTCAATGGTTGGCAGCAGGTGATGGGTTGCGCCTGGAACGGCGAGGTCGGGTAGGGCTTCAGCCTCACCTAACGAACGAAAATCGAATATCGTAGCCAAGTGATACTCCTGTTGCAGACGGCGTATGTCGCTGTGCGTCGCATCATGCAGGTGCGCCGTACGCAACAAACGATGCGCGCGAACCTGACGCCCGCCTGCACCCGTCATCCCGCCTAAGTCGCGGGCATTGACTATGTTATCGAACAGTACGTTCATCCGTGAATGCCAAATACACTCTCAACCCTCAACATTCGGCATCTCATATCAATCCGCGTTGCTTGAGGCAGTCGGCAATGAACTGTGCTACGCTTTTGGGGTCGAGACCGCTCACATTCAGTACAAGGTCGTAGTTGCGTGCATCGTAGCGGCTGCGCTCGCTGAAGGTGAGCGTGAAGTTCTCGCGTGCCTCGTCCACCTTGTTGATGAGCAGATCGGCACTGCCCTCGTTGATGTTCAAGCGGCGCGCTACTTTGTCGCGACGGAACGATTTGTCGGCTATCAGAAAAACCTTGAACGCGCTGGGCTCATTGCGAAAGATATGAAACCCTGTACGCCCGAGCACTACGCACGACTCGCGCTCTGCCAGTGCCTTCAGGATGCGTTCCTCTTCTTCGTACAGCAGTTCGGATGTCACGTTAGGCACATACACCGACTCGTAGTACGGACGGTTAGCCCACGCCTGAGCCTGCTGGTAGAACGTGCTAAACTCGTCCCACCATGTCTGTTTCTTCGCTTTGATGCGATCCATCTCCTCTTGCGTGAGGTTATATTTTTCTTTCAGTGCGTCCAGCAGCTTGCGGTCATATACCTTTATGCCAAGCAACTCGCCTAACTCTTGGGCTATGCGCCTGCCACCTGTGCCGAACTCACGACCTATAGTAACGATAAATTTCATTGGAATTAAAAATTAAAAGAAAATTTACGATTGCGCTTTGAACACGTCGTCAATCAGGCGTACAAACTCCTGATAGGCAAAGGTGTCACTCAGTTCGCTCAGTGCGGCAGCCAGGCCTCGGTAATGCCACTCGTGTGACGCTTTGTCCGTCACATGGAAGATCTGCCATAGCGCGTCGCCCTTCTGCCGGTAGTCGCGCCAGATGGCGCGCATGTTACTCAGCTTGTCGCCCATAGCTACGATCTTGGCATCGTGTGAAGCAGCCGTCAGGCGGTCGATAGCAGCCTGCTTGCGGTCGTGCCAACTATCCGCCTCGCTGACGCCTGCGGTGAACTGATCGCTCTCCGAGCGCACAAGGTCGGCAACGCGTTTGCCAAAGGCTGTGCTTAACTGCTCGTAAGTGACATCTGTATCCTCTATCGTGTCGTGCAGGGCAGTGGCTGCCAATAGCTCTTGGTCGGCGGTGATGGTGGCCACTATCTCCACCGCCTCCAGCGGATGAACGATATACGGAAATCCCTTACCGCGCCGCTCGGTATTGTGGTGTGCTTGCACCGCAAACACTATGGCGCGGTCTAATAGGTTGGTATCTAAATATCTATTTGCCATCAATTATCATTTGACATTTGTCATTCGTTATTTGTCATTTGTCAAGTGTCATTTAATACACCGTTCCCTCCAGCATGGCGCGGAACTGTGGCATCGGGCAGTGGGTGTCGCGCTCGATGATGAGGGTCTTCAGTCCGGCATATATCTTCACCTGACGCATGATCTCGTCCATGTCGGCCTCGGGACCAAAGCCTGCCATCGGACAGTCGGGCGTGAGGAAATATTCCTGCGCAAAAACCTCCCAGAACTTGGCTGCAGTGGCGTTCGTTATATGGTACTGCTGTAGTGTCCACGACTCGTCGTTCAGGCAGCAGCACAGATAGACCATGCCGACATCGAACATCGGATAGCCGTAGCAGAAATCCCCGAGGTCGATGAAGTAGGGCGTGCGCACGCCGTTCTGCTCGGTAAAGATGCCGTTGCTGAACTGCAGGTCACCGTGTATAGCGATATCGCTGTCGGGTGCAGCGGCAATGAAGACGCTAATCTTTTGCTTCTGCTCGGGTGTGAAGAACGCGTTGGCGTCCAGTATATGGTACAAGCGCTGCTTGACGCTCTCGAACTGTGTTGTATCTACATGTATATGGTGCAGGCGTTTGCATAGTTGTGCAAACTCGCGGGCATATTCATCTACTCGCTCGGGCTCGTCGCCACAGGCACGCGAGTACGAACGCTTGCCGTCCAGACGGCGAAAACGTATTCCCATCCTCTCGCCGTCGGTCACGAGATCACCCGGTTCGGGAGTGGGAATACCCATCTGATACACCTTCTGTGCCAACTCCAACTCCTTGGCTGCCGCCTCAAAGTTGCGGAAATAGAGCTTGAGCATCACACTCGGGTCGGTCTTGTGGTTATAACTTGCGCCGTTGGCGCCTTCACCGGTACGAACGTAGTCGTTCAAGTCAATGCGTGTAGGGTTCATAGTGGTAGTCATTAATTATCGTGTTGCATAAACGGTAGGTTGCGCGCCTGATTGTATGTCAGTTCGGCTAACGCGCCGTTCTGCGAGTTGTGCCCGTTGAGTGCTTCAAACAGCCTTTCCAAGCCGATCTTGCCACCGCCGGTGGAAAGTATACATACGATGCAGATGTTCTGCAAGCCGATAGCGGATGATAGGATATCGAGGTCGGTGTTGCCGAGCTGATGCCGCGCCAGCAGGTAGGCATCATCCTCATAGCGTTTGATCAGTCTGTCTACATCGCCAAGGGTGTTGCATTGCAGTTCTTTCAGCACGCGCAGGTAGCGTGTGAGCGGTGCCTCTTGTATCTCTGCCTGGTTGATGGCGGCAATACGTTTGTTCAGTTTTCTGAGCGGGTCGGCTTGCAGATAACTGCGGAACGTATCACCATCCAGCAGCACATCGTCCAGCTTGCCGTTGCGCACCAGTTTCTGCACGCGTCGGCGGTAGTCAGCCAACTCGGTACGAATGCGGCTGAACTCATCGTCCGCCATCTCCAGCATACCTGCGAGGCGGTTCATACGCCGCATATACTCGTGCGGGATCTCGATACCCGACTTGTAACCTGTGTCGTGATTGATAGCAGCCCACGCGTGTTGCAGGGTGGTACGCAACTGCAGTTCAAAGCGGAAGTCGTACCCGGGCATGCGGCAGATGTAGTGCAGCGAGTTGTAGCCGAAGCTGTCCAACTGGTGCAGGCGGCGTTTATCCACGGAGTTCGTCCAGTCGATCTCGAACAACTGCTCTGCCATCGAGGCTATGCGGTCTACATCGTCGGTATAGAAGGTGACGACGCGAGCTCCTACGAGGTCGGTTATATCCTCCAGCGTGGCGTACTTACCACCCTTCAGTGCCAGCTTACCGGCGAGCGACTGCTCGGTCTTGACGCGTGCCTCAAGCGTGGTTACGATCAGACCGCTGTGGTCCAAAGCCTCACGCAGGCAACGTAGCACATCCTCCTTCATCTGCTGGAGCACGGACTGCGACTCGCGGTACTGCTCGAGTATGAGTTGACAATGCAGATCCAACGCTTCCATCACTGAATCTCAAATAAACTGATGAATCCCGTCATCATAAACACCTGACGTATATCCGCGTTGATGGAACGCACAATCACCTTCGAGCCGTGCGCGGCTGCCTCTTTGCGTATGCTCAGGAAGATACGCAGTCCGGACGAGGATATATACTCCAGTCCCGAGCAATCAAGTATGATCTCTTTGCCCTGCGCCTCCAGCAGCGGCTTGACAGCCTCGGCTGTAGCTACGGCAGCTGCTGTGTCCAGACGCCCTGCCAACGTTGCAATCAGTTGATTGCCGTCTTCTTGAATAGTTGTAGTCATATTTTGAAAATTGATAATTCTTGTTTTTTGCGCTGCGTTCTCATTTCACCTTCACGAGCGTGAGAATGTTCTTTCCGTCCTGTCGCTCATAGCGCACTTCGTCCATCAGTTGTCGCACGAGGTGAATACCCAGACCGCCAATCGGGCGTTCCTCCGCCGTGAGGCTGGTATCGACCTCGGCTTTTTGTGTAGGGTCGAAGGCGATGCCCGAATCCGAGATGGTGAATATCATCCGCTTGCTGTGCGCCTCGCCGGATTGCGTGCCGTCACCTTGGGGTGCCGCTTCGTCGACCTCGGCATATTCGACAAACACCTTCCCGTCGTTCCGCCCCGGGTAGGCGTACAGCATGACGTTTGTCACGGTTTCCTCCAATGCGAGGTTGATAGGCATATTCAGCTCTGCCGGCACATGCAGGCTATCGATCCATTCGGCGAGGGTGGGTATCTGTTGTATATCGTTGCGCATGACGATAGCCGGCACCTGGTAGCGTATGGCAACCATCGTCAGGTCATCGCTTTGCGGCGCATCGCCCACAAACGTTTTCACACCGGCCAGCATGGCATCCACAATCTCTCTCGGCCGTTTGCCTCTTGAAGCAGCGAGCACGTCTAACATCCGCCGCTCGCCGTACTGTGCATGGCTGCTATCCTCCGCCTCTGTCAGGCCGTCGGTGTAAAGGAAGATGATATCGCCGCGCTCAAGTTGCATCTGTTGCGCTTGGTACGCAAACCCGCTCAGCACACCTATAGGCAAGTTGGGCAGCACATCGATCATCTTGTTGCCAATGATCGGCGCGTTGTGCCCTGCGTTGCAGTAACTGAGCATGCCCGTGTCGAGGTCAATCACGCCGATGAACAGGGTGACGAACATGTTCTGGTCGTTACCCTCGGCGATGGTGTTGTTGATCTCGATGGCGATTCTGTCCGGTTGCTCTTCGTGCGCAGTGGTGCTGCGGAAGAGCGAACGCATCGTAGCCATCACGAGCGATGCCGGCACACCTTTGCCGCTCACATCGCCCACGCAGAAGAACAACTTGTCGTGACGAACGTAGAAGTCGTACAGATCGCCGCCAATCTCTTTGGCAGGCTGCACCATGCCGTAGATGTTCAGATCCGGACGGTCGCAATAGGGCGGGAACACCTTCGGCAACATAGCGTTCTGTATCGTCCGCGCTATCTCCAGTTCGCCCTCCATCTTCTGCTGCTGCGTGTGCAGCTGCACGAGGTCCTGTATATTCTT
>JAFSPC010000017.1 GCA_017443075.1 Paludibacteraceae bacterium | reverse complement strand
GCGCTTAATCGGGGGGGATATCGCGAGCACTGAACACCCAAACGGGCGGAATACCGCCAAGAACAGAACACCGCTGCGCTTAATCGGGGAACATCGTGAGAACAGAACACTGATGTTGGGAGGATGTTAGATGCAAAACTGTAATATTTTGGGCGAATATGCAAATATTCTTTTCAAAAATTTGCAAATGTCATTTATTTTTATTACCTTTGCAGTCGAATTGAGTCCGCCAAATTAGAAACAGGTGCACATTCTGACATATTTTAGAAAAACATAATAAACAGACATACAGGTGCAAGTGAGCACCGAGATAAGCGTAATAAGCCACTTGATTCTTCGAAACCTGAACAACTTCAAAGAATCATTAACAATTCAAGTACGGTTTATACACGCTCACGTCAACAGCGTGAGTTTTCCGTGTATTTATTTGAATTGTTAAGGTAAGTTCAGGACCTCGAAGAATCAAATGAAGCAGCGAAAGCGCACGCTTTCTTTGTGTATTTTATATGCCCGTGTTCTTCGGACTTTCCGAATTAGCGCAGCGGTCTGGTACCACATAGATATTACCACACAAACTAACAATATCAACCATTATGAAAAAACGTTTCCTACTTTTGGCGGTCGCACTCATTGCCGCTACAGGAGTGTTGTTTGCGCAGAGCGCGGACAACGAAGACGAGGTTATTAAGATTGACCGATGGAACCAGAACGCCTATCGCGAGGGCGAGATCTTGGTCAAGTTCAAAGCCGATGGCGCGGTACAGATGCGTGCGCCGAGAAAGGCGAAGTTCCAGACCAGCCAAGTCAATGCCGTAGATGCCCTCTTTGAGGAATTAGGCGTGGACTCTGTAGAACAGCTCATGCCGCGCACGGGACATAAGAACGTTGGTCGCCGCGTAAAAGCATATAACGGCAAAGATGTTGAAGTAAAAGACCTGAGCAAGCTCTACCGTGTGACGCTGAAAGCCGAGAAAGCCCAAGACATCCATGCAGCCATCGAGCGCCTGAAAGCACAGGAGGAAGTGGAGTTCGCCGAACCGAACTATATCGTTTATACGATGGCGCTGCCGTACCAAGAGGAAGCTATTCCGACGGCTGACCAGCAGACCTATACCGCCGAGCCGCTCTATAGCCAGCAGTGGGGCTTGCAGGCGATTAACCTGCCTGCACTCTGGGACAAACCCAAGAAGAGCACCAAGCGTCCGGTGATTGCTATTTTAGATACCGGTGTGGATATAGAGCACCCCGACTTGGCAGCGAACATCTGGACGAATGCTGCCGAAGCAAGCGGTATCAGCGGACAGGACGACGACGCCAACGGTTTCAAGGATGATATTCACGGTTGGGATTTTATCAATAATCATAGCGTGACCAACGATTTCAACGGTCATGGTACTCACTGTGCCGGTATAGCAGCCGCGGTCGGCAATAACGGTATCGGTATCACGGGCGCCAACCCCGACGCACTCATTATGCCGGTTACAGTCATGCAGAGCAACGGAACGGGCGATGTAGCTACTATCGTCAAAGGTATTGACTACGCCGCCGCCAACGGAGCAGATGTGATTAGTATGTCTATAGGTGGCTATAGTTATTCGCAGGCAGAGGAACAAGCCTTAGGCCGCGCTTACGCCAATGCGGTCATCGTTGCCGCAGCGGGTAATGACGGTCACGCTATGGTGGCACCTAATCACTGCATGTTTGACGCACCGATGTTCCCCGCAGCACTTTCGTTTGTGTTGGGTGTAGAGGCATCCGCTAATGCTGTTGGATCTCTTGCTGGTTTCAGCAATTACGACGAGTCTGGTCCCATTTATTCTCCGTTTGGCGAGGAAAAACTCTACAACTACGAACTCCGTGCTCCGGGTGTAGGTATCATGAGCACTTTCCCCGGTGGGCGTTATAAATCGCTGAACGGAACAAGTATGGCTTGTCCGTTGGTAGCAGGTGCGGTTTCGCGCTTGCTGCAATGCAAGGAGACATTGAGTTGGGAATTACTCTTTGGTGACCTTATCCACACCCGCGTTGTTGGTGGTTTGGGTAATGTGAATATATTAGGCGTGTACAACATCAAGGAAGCAGACCGCAAACCGGAACTTTCGTTGGTATCCATTAACTTGATAGATAGTGTTTCCGGCGACGGAGACTTCCGCGCAGATGCAGGAGAAACGATAGAGTTTTATCCTATTTTTAAGAATGCGTGGGGACAAGCCGAAAATATTCGTTTTTGGATTAAGACAGGTCACTACTCCGGTACTGATTGGGTGGCAGATGATGAGACGCTTATTACCCACCTGCAAGAATCTGTAGATTTTGGCAAGCCTATCAGCAGTTATGCCAAGGCAACATCTGCTAATCCTTGGCGTATGAAAGTTAATCCGGATTGTGCAGATGGCAGACAAATTAACCTAACTTTGTTTGCTACTTGCGACAACATGCAAGGCACGCTTACGCAACACATAGTATTGACTGTTGAGAATGGTGTTGAGATAGGTGGCATGTTAACAGAAGATTTGACACTTTATCCGAATGTGCACTATATAGTGACACGTCCTTTAGCTGTCCCCAATGGCGTTACATTAACCATTAAGCCGGGCACAGTAGTTAAGTTTAAAGACGGAACAGGTTTGTCTGTCAATGTATCTGAAATGACATTGGGAAAATACAAATTTGTAACAGGTGTAACAAGCGGTATTTTCTACCCGGACACTACAAAATCAACCCAAGGACATCTAATCGCGAACGGAACTCCTGATAGTTTGATATGGTTTACTCGAGCGGACGGAGAGCAAGGGAATTTCACGTTGTCTTTAGGCGTTCGTATGCCATATTCTATCCGTACTTACACCATAAATAACGTAGGTCAACAGGAATTAACATTCTACGACACGATTCCTGTTTATGACTCACAAAAAATTTCATATATACGAATTTCAGAGATGCATTATTCTGGTTATTCTGGACCAGTCTGGAATGCATACATGAAAAATTGTATAATTACGAATTCGTCAGTATATAATATGGGTGGTGCCCACATGGAAAAGTGTGCATTCATGAACAATAAAGAAACCTACTCGATGTTAAATACTTACACTTACTCGATAATAAATACCAACTATGCAAATTCTAAAACTATTAATCTTGAAGAGTTAACATTAAAGCAACCACATCAGAAACTAAATAATATAATACCCACTATTTTGGATAGTAAGAATTCAAAATACAATAACACTCGTTTTGCCTTATATTGCGAAGATAAAGTGCCGTCTGTTAGACCTTTGCAGCCAAACTATTATGGCGCATCCAAAGAGAACGAGGTTAGAAAATACATCTATGATATAGAACACGATTGTGGATTTGGGTACTTTGACTTGTCAAATATGCTTACACGCCCGTCATCTGAAGCTCATGGTATAGTTTGGAAGATTTTAGTTGATGGCATAGATGCCCAAGATGAGTTTGAATTGTTGCCGCCGATTGGTGTGGGGCAGCATCGTTGCGATGTGTATTTCAATCGTCCAATGGATGTAAGCATATCGCCGACCGTTTCGTTTGGCGTGCGTCAGCCTTATACGCAGCACCAAGTAGCTGAGAATGGTTCGTGGTCTGCGGATAGCACCATTTATACCGCGTACTTCACTATTGACGGCAAGTCCGTTTCCGATGGATTGAATACCTTCAAGGTATATGGTGCAGAGGATAATGAGCATTTTGAGATACCGGAAGAGAACTTCCGCTTCCACATGGAGGTCGCCGCTGCCGGCTCGATGTCCACAGGCTTGATGGCAGAGGCTGGCCTTGGTAAAGTTACGCTCACGTGGGAAACGGATGAAGAGGATTTTGCAGATTTGTTGGGCTACAATATCTACCGCTGGACGCAAGATACGATTAAGTGGAACCGTTACTGGGACTCACAAAAACAGCAGTATATTGAGGCAGGCTGGCGTTTCGACACCATCTGCGTTAACTCCACTCTTCTTGATGCGCAAGATACGGAGTTTGTGGACTACAACGTAGTGCCCGGCAAAGATTATTACTATGTTATCCGTCAAGTGACTACTTCGCTCAATTCATATGACCTCTCGAATGCTGTTGTGGCTCGTCCGCTGACGGCAGTCAAGGGTGATGCGAACGGTTCGATGAGTGTGGATGTAGCGGATGTGGTGACGGAGGTTGCCTATCTGACGAACCAGAACCCGCAACCTTTCATCTTCGAGGCGGCAGATGTGAATACAGATAACACTGTGAATATCCTTGACGTGGTAGGTACAATCAACATCATCACGCACCCCGAACTGAACACAGGTGCTGCCACCAACGAGACGGCTACGTTCTATCTTGAGAATGGAATCCTGTACGTAGAGTCGGATGTGGTGCTTGGCGGTGTGCAAGTGACCTTAGCTGCAGACCCCGAGACGATGGATGTGCATGTGTTAGAGGCCCTTCAAGGATTTGAGAACGTAGGCGTTTGGACAGGCGAGAACAACTACATGTTTATGGCATATTCGATGTCCGGCAAGACGATTGGCGTAGGCAAAACCGCTTTGCTGCAGATAGGCAATGCCGAGCTCACCTCCATCATCCTGTCTGACGGACAAGGACACAATGTGCCGGCATCGCCACGCGTAGGCACTGACTGCAACGGTGAACGTGTACACCCGGGTATATACAAGTTGCTGCAAAACAACAATGTGTATATCCAATATGGTGAGCATAGGTACAATATGTTGGGCATCGAAGTGAAATAAACCATGAAACGTTTGATACTTGCCATCGGTTGTTGGCTATGTGTAGCCAGCACGATGGCAACCAACAGACTGACGCTATCCACGGCTGAAGGCTCTCCGCGAGACACCGTCACGCTCACAGCCACGCTTGCTGCCACCGATGCGGTGGTAGCCGCTGAGGTGGTTATCCCATTAGGTGACAATATTAGCTACGAAGCAGGGAGCGCCATCTTAGCCTCGGCGCGCAGCAACGGGCATGTGCTATCTGCCTCGCAGGTAGGTACGGAGTTGCGCGTGTATATCTACAGCGTTGCTCTGCAGCCGTTGCGGGGGGAGAGTGGGGAGTTATTTACCTGCAGGCTCATTCTTGGCGACAAGCCGTTGACGCAGGCATTGGTGCCGCAGGTGGTGCTGAGTGATGCCTCGGGCAATGCCATAGGTCGTGAGATTACCAATGGCGAACTGACTATCCTTGCTCCGGAGATGACCATACAGACGCCGGTCATCGACTATGGGCATATTCCTATCCGTAGCACCTACACGCAGGCGTTACGTATCACTAACAGCGGAAACATGCCACTGACTGTGTCAGAGATATTGTTCACGGACAGCGAGTATAGTTGCGACGACCTGCCCGTAATCATCCCTGCTGGGGCTACTCAGCCGCTTTCGATTCGTTATGCGCCTACTATGTATGGCGCGGTGAGCAGCAAACTGACTGTCATCACCAATGCAGTGAACGGTATGTACAACGCCGTGCGCGATGTGACACTGAAGGCAGACCCATTCTCGGTGAACGAACTGCATGTGGGTAACGCCTCCGGCATAGCTGATGACACGGTTAGCGTACCGCTGACAATGAACAACATGGAAGCTATCCCTGCAGGTCAGGTGCAGTTTGTTCTACCGAAGGCGTTGCACGTGGTGGACGGTGCATTTCGTCTGTCGAGTCGTGCCACCGATCATCAGGCCATGTTGCAGCAACGCGGTGACACGCTGACGCTGTATTTCTTCTCACCGACGAACACGCCCCTCACAGGCGAGGACGGTGAGCTTGGTACGCTGCGGCTGCGACTGGATGGCACAAGCGGAACGTATTACTTGCATCCGTTGAACACCGTGCTGGCAAATGTTGCGGCAGTGAACATGGTTTCAGCTGTGAGCAACGGTTATGTCACGATCCGCAGTCCGCGGTTGCATGCCGCCTCATCCGTGCAGATGGGGCAGGTGGCAGTGGTAGATACTTTACTGGCTGCACTCACGCTAACGAACAATGGCAATGCCCCGTTGGTGGTGGAGCGCGTGATGTTCCTCGCCGAGGGGTACCGCTGCGTGACACCGCTGCCACTGACCATTGAGCAGGGGCGGAGTGCAATGCTCTCTATTCAGTACACGCCACGCGCTGACGGGGCGTTCGGCACAACGATGCAACTCTATACCAACGACCCCGACAGGAGGATGTACTCAGTCGCCCTAACAGGTAAGGCATACGAGCCGAACAACCTGATGCTAAGCGGACAACGCGCCGGAAAGAACTATGTGCTGACGGTTGGCTTGAATAACTATTCGCAGGTATCGGCGTTGCAGTTTGAGCTTGCCGGTCTGCCTGAGGCAGGTGTGCAGTTGGCTACAATAAGCCGTCTGGCGCAACACAGCGCGATGCTCGTGCCAATGGGCGGAGGGACATATAGGGTGGTGGTATATAGCTTTGCCAATGCAGCCATAAGCGGCAATAGCGGCGCGGTGCTGACGATCACCTTTCCAACCACTAATCCCATGCACATCAATGCCACGGTCAGCAACGTGGTTATCAGTTCGATGCTCGGGCAGAACGTTGCATCAGGTGATGCGCCGACATGGCAGGACGAACTATGCGAGCACACGGTGACTGTGCTGACTGACAACAACGCAGCGGGTAAGGCAGAGATACATGATGCCGAATAAGCCTACGCGCAATATGCTGAATATAAAATAAGAAATAATTAACATATAAAATACCAAACAATTATGAAACGTATTCTTTCTATCACTCTTGCCCTTATGGCAACCTCGTTCATCGCTTTTGCCGACCAACGCACCGTTGATTGCGGCGATCAAGTCAAAGTGACCGCCACGCCTGCCGAGGGCTACCACTTCGTCAAGTGGAGCGACGGCAGCCTTGAGCCTGCACGTATCATCGAGCCGGCATCCGACACGACGCTGACGGCATATTTCGCCATCAATACCTACGCTATCACAGCTACCGGCGATAACGGCACCGTGACAGGCGCCGGCACCTACGAGCATGGCGCAACAGCCACGTTGACTGCCACACCTGCACACTGTTATCGCTTTGTGCGCTGGAGCGACGGTGATACCCACGCTACGCGCCAAGTGACGGTGACCGCTGCGGCTGACTATGTGGCTGAGTTTGAGATCATCAAGTACAACGTAGTTATCACATCAGAGCAAGAGAGCAAGGGTTCGGTTAGCGTGACGGTTAATCCTTAAGGGCAACACATGAAAAGGTAGTATGAAACCTATTCTTCCGATACTTGTATTGGCTATGGGGTGCACCCTACCCATGATAGCGGGTGAAAGCGACATCGGGGACAATGGCACCCTGTATGCGTGCGACACCCCTCTGCGGCTCGAAGCCACACCTGCCGAGGGCTATCACTTTGTCAGCTGGAGCGACGGCAACACCGACAACCCACGATACGTAACACTCGATGAGGAACTGACCCTCACGGCACTATTCGCTGTTGACGAGACAGACCCGTCTGCCTTACAGGACAGCCGTGTGACAGACGCGCCCTCTGCACCGCAGAAGATCATCCGCAACGATCAGGTGCTCATCCTGCGCGATGGCAGGATGTATACCGTGCAGGGGCAGGAGGTGAAGTAAATTGAAAAGTGAAAGGTGAAAAGTGAAAGGCAGGGAGCGATCCTTGCCTTTCACTTTTGTTGAGAGGGGATGGGGGCAATGGGGGTGGCGCTCTGTTGAGCCAGGGGGAGAGCACTGAACACCCAAACGGGCGGAACACCGCCGAGAACAGAACACCGCTGTGCTTAATCGGGGGGGCATCGCAGAGCACTGAACACTGATGCGCTAAACTCGGCGGAATACCGCCGAGAACAGAACACCGCTGCGCTTAATCGGGGGGGACATCGCCGAGCACTGAACACCCAAACGGGCGGAATACCGCCGAGAACAGAACACCGCCGCGCTTAATCGGGTGGGCATCGCCGAGCACT
>JAFSPC010000016.1 GCA_017443075.1 Paludibacteraceae bacterium | reverse complement strand
TTGGTGGATATATTCTTGTACAACAAGCGTATCATACAGGCTCGGCTGAACATTTTCCTTGCATGCCTTTGTTTAGGGTATTACGGCATACTATTCATGTACGTATGGTTTGCCAAAATGAACCTTGGTATGACTTGGCACATTATGCCATGGGCGGCTGTACCACTGGTATGCTTTGTGTTAACACTGATGGCTACGCGGGCTATACTTAAGGACGAGGCACTCGTGCGTGCTGCCGACAGAATCCGATAAACAATGAATGTATACACAGCGGCCAAACTTGGCTGCTTAACTTACAAGTATGAATCTATTATCCATCTTTCTACAACAAGTACCTGCTCTCACTCCTGAGGAGATTGAGCAGCGCCGTGACTCCGTTATTCAGGGTGCACAACAAATGATTGAATATGCCAAAACCGATCCGCACGGCTTTTGGCAGAGAGTAGGCGAGACGATGCTGCAGTTCGGACTAAAGGTTTTGGCTGCCCTGCTCTTGTACATTGTCGGTATGTGGCTGATCAGCCTGCTCAAGCGCGGACTGAAACGCGTGTTCGATCGTCGCGATGTTGAACCTACGTTGGCTTCGTTTATAACATCTTTTGTATCAATTTCGCTTACAGTATTGCTGGTTATCGTCAGTGTTAGCACCTTGGGTGTCAACACCACATCGCTTGCCGCTTTGCTTGCTGCAGGAGGTATGGCTATCGGTATGGCATTGTCCGGCACGGTGCAAAACATTGCCGGTGGACTGATGATCCTGGCTTTCAAACCATTCAAGGCAGGCGATTATATCGAGGCGCAAGGATATGGCGGAACGGTGGTTGAGGTAAACATTACTGCCACTAAGATCCTCACGGTTGACAACCGCGTCGTAATCCTGCCTAACGGAGCATTATCCAACGGGACGGTCAACAACTATTCTGGTCGTCCGCTACGACGAGTAGAGTGGGAGGTGAGCGTTTCCTATGGCGTGGATGCTGCCGCATGCAAGCAGGCTATATTGAACATCATCAATTCCGACGAACGCGTACTGCAAGCCGATACGGATATGGATGAGTTGTACAAGCAACTGAACATCAGCAAGTTCCAATTATCCACAATCAACTATCGTATGGATGCTATTCCTGCACCTTTTGTGGCACTCAAGGCGCTTAATGCCAACGACATTACGTTTGTTGCGCGCGCATGGGTGAAGGGCGCAGATTATTGGGGTGTATTCTTTACTATGCAGGAGCGATTCTATACCGAACTGCCGCCGCAAGGCTTCACGTTTGCGTATCCGCATGTGGATGTAACCATGCTGAGCGACGCCGCTGCTCAATAATAATGTGGTAGCCATGCAAGGCTGCCACAATGCTAACATCGCAGCCCATACTTGGCTGCCTAAAACACAATACCATGAAATATCCTCTTGATAAAAACCTTGTTGACAATGTGTGCGGAGCCTTTGGCTTGATGGATGCACACGAGTTAGGAAATGCCACTATCCGCCAGATGGTAGGTATAGTGCGCGAGATCGAACGGCAGGCGGATTGCGAGTACATTCACATGGAACTTGGCAATCCGGGGCTGCCTTCCGAGCAGATTGGCGTTCAGGCGCAGATCAAAGCGCTGCAGAACGGCTGTGCTAACAAGTATCCGCTGATCACAGGCATACCAGAACTAACCAAAGCCTCATCGGAATTTATCCGTGCATTCCTCGGACTGAATATTCCCGAGGAGTGCATCGTGCCTACTGTTGGTTCAATGCAGGGCTGCTATGCCTTGGATACACTTATCTCGCAACTACGGCCGGATAGGGATACCATCCTTTTCCTTGATCCGTGTTTCCCTGTACAGAAACAGCAGAGCCGCGTAATCGGACTGAAGGTTGACTCGATTGATGTCGGTGATTATCGTGGTGACCGCCTGCGTGATGCTTTGGAACAGAAGTTGCAACAAGGCAATATTTCTGCCATCCTGTTCAGTAATCCGAATAACCCATCGTGGATGTGTCTAACTGAATATGAACTACGCACCATCGGTCAACTTGCCAACCGCTATGATACGATCGTTATAGAGGATGTAGCGTACCTTGACATGGATTTTCGCGACCCCAATCGCGGTAAGCCGTATAGCGCGCCGTTCCAGCCTACCATTGGCAGATATACGATGAACTGCGTGCATCTGGTGTCTTGCTCCAAGATTTTTTCTTACGCAGGCGAACGTGCCGCTGTTATTGCTGTGCATCCTGATCTGGCACATCGGCATTTTCCGGCACTCACTACGCGATATAATAGTGATGGTCAGTTTATGCGCACACTCGTTTATCAGATCTTGTACGCCATCTCGTCAGGCGTATCGCACTCCGTGCAATACGCTATGGCAGCTATGTTCGGCGCAGCATGCGAGGGCAAAATCAACTTTGTGAAGAACACGCGCGTTTATGCTGAGCGGGCACGTCGAATCAAGGATATTATGCAGAAGCACAATTTCCACATCGTTTATGATAAGGATGCCGACGACCGCCTTGTGGGCGACGGGTTCTTCTTTACCTTTACCTATCGCAACTGGTCTGGTGAACAACTGTTGAACAAACTGATTTATTATGGTGTATCAGCCATCTCGTTGGCTTCCACCGGTGCCAAGCGCGAGGGTATGCGCGGATGTGCGGCGTCTATTCGTGAAGACCAGTACGTTGCGCTTGACCAGCGTCTTGCACTTTTCGACCACGATTTTGCCCCCAAGCAATAGCAACTCATCAGCTATGTTTAGCTGATATAACACCATACCAATATGCAATACATGACTCCTGCGGAAGCCGTCCGCTACGTTCGCTCAGGCGATACAATTGTTGTTCAAGGCTCAACATCCGTACCCAATGTCTTACTGCGCGCACTTACAGATCGTGCACCTGAGCTGCGTGATGTCAAGATTATCGTAGGTTTTGGCATCTGTCCGGAGGACGCACCGTATGCCAAGCCTGAATATATTGATTCGTTTCAGGCATTATCCATTTTTGTGCCTAATTATTTGCGCCATGCCATGCGCGATGGAGTGGCGGATACCATTCCTTGTTTCTTGGGTGAGGTGCCCTCGTTGTTCCGCAGCGGCCAAGTGCCTGTGGATGTAGCGTTCATCAATGTGTCTGAACCAGATGCCGAGGGCTATTGCTCGTACGGCATATCGGCAGATATAGCGTTCTCGGGTGTAGAGTGTGCACGAACCGTCATTGCGCAGGTCAATCGGTTTATGCCTCGAACGTTCGGCGACCCAGTGATACATATATCGAAGATTACCGCCATTTGCCGTGGCGATGAGCCCTTGGTGGAAGTGCCCACACTCGTTCCCAACGAGATTGAAACCAAGATCGGAGCGTACATTGCCCGGCAGATTCCCGATGGCGCCACGCTGCAGATTGGCGTAGGAGGTATACCAAACGCTGTCATCAATGCGCTGAGTGACCACAAGCATCTCGGCCTGCACACAGAGGCTATAACGGATGGTGTGCTGCCGCTGATTGAGAAGGGGATAATTGACAACTCACTCAAGGCGCTCTATCCCGGCAAGTCCGTAGGAAGCCTCGTACTGGGCTCACGACATTTGTACGATTATATTGATGGTAATCCGGATTTCGTTATACGCGATGTGGCATGGACTAATGACCCGCAAAATATCCGTCAGAACCCCAAAGCCATGGCAATCAACTCTGCTGTTGAAATTGATTTGACAGGGCAGATCTGTGCTGATTCTATAGGCGAAATGGTTATCTCCGGTGTAGGCGGACAACACGATTTCATGTATGGTGCCGCTTTGTCGGAGGGGGGGAAATGTTTCATTGCATTGCCAAGTACGACGGCGAAAGGTCAGTCGAAGATTGTATCGCACCTACAACCTGGAGCAGGGGTGGTCACCACACGATTCCAGGCGCAGTACATCGTAACGGAGTATGGCATTGTCTATCTGCGCAATCTGCCGTTAGCGGAGCGTGCCAAGGCGCTCATCTCCATTGCTCATCCGTCCGTTCGCGAGGATTTGGAGCGCGAAGCCGTTCGACGATTTGGCATAGGTTTTCTTCGTCTTCGTTGATTATGGTTGTAATACAGAATTGCAGTTAAAGAAAAACAAAAGCCGGACGTCAAATTTCTGACATCCGGCTTTTGTTTTTCGGTCTCTTGTTTCTGATTTCTGT
>JAFSPC010000015.1 GCA_017443075.1 Paludibacteraceae bacterium | reverse complement strand
TAGCCCATGTGGCGGAGCCACTTGTTATTTACCATTTGATTATTTACCATTTCTTTATTCACTTCGTTCATACGATCTGCTTCGCCGTACTTTATTCACTTCGTTCATACGATCTGCTTCGCCGTATGGGGCATTTATTTAGACATTGAGGCATTTTTGGCGACGAGGGATTTGATCTTCTCCACGGAGGCAGAGGTGGTGAGTCCGTCTTCGGGGGTATGAAGGCAGTAGTCAAGAAGCTGCTCCACGGTAGTGGTGGCTACATGGAGCCGGGTGTCTGCGGAGGCGTAGTAGATAAACACCTTGCGGCAATCCTTTGTACATTGTACATTGTCCCTTTGTACATCCTCTACGATCCAGCCATTGGAGAAGGCTACGTTCATCACATCGCCGATGTACTCGCTACCCTCTGGTACGATGAACCATCCTCCCGGTCGCGCAATGACACGTGTGGGATCGTCCAAGGCGGTCATGTACATGTACAACACGTATCGTAACCCGCTGGCTGTGTTTCTGACACCATGTGCGAGGTGCAGCCAACCTTTGTCGGTCTTGATAGGTGCCGGTCCTTCGCCGTTCTTGACCTCATACACGGTGTGATACTGCCTGCCGAAGATGATCCGCTCGTCGCGTACCTCGGCATGGGTGATGTCAGGCACGAGCGTCCAGCCTATGCCACCGCCTTTGCCGGTCTCGATAAAACCGTCCTGCGGACGGGTGTAGAGGGCATACCATTTACCATTTACACATTTACCATTTACCATTTGCGTGCGGATAAACTCCGGGTGGAGAACCACATTACGCTGCTGGCAGAGGGACTTGAGATCATCGAGCCGTTCCCAGTGAATGAGGTCTTTTGTGCGGGCTATGCCTGCGGCAGCCGTTGCAGCGGAGGTGTCGAAAGGTTTGGTCTCATCGTGACGCTCCACGCAGAAGATGCCGTATATCCATCCGTCCTCGTGGCGCGTGAGGCGCATGTCATAGACATTCGTCGCAGGGGCATTATTGCCATCCGGCATTGTGACGGGTTCCGGCCAGAAGCGCCAGTTGTCGATGCCGTTGGGCGATTGCGCCACCGCGAAGAAGGACTTACGGTCGGCTCCTTCCACACGCGCTACTACGGTGTATTTGCCTTCAAAGAGGATGGCTCCTGCATTGAGCACCGCATTCATCATGATGCGCTGCATCAGGTAGGGATTGGAGTCCTCATTGAAATCATACCGCCACTCCAACGGCGTATGCTCCGCCGTGAGAATCGGATATTTGTATTTGGTATAAATTCCGTTGCCGCCTTCAACGGGTTCGTTAGGACGGGAGAGAAGCGCTTCATGTGCAGCGCGGAGTTGCGATACTTTATTTGACCAAAGTTCCATTTGCATTGTATTTATTGTTATTACGAATTATGAATAATTGTCCATCCGAGAGGATTTTCTCATTTCCACATTTGGCTATTTTCTCATTTATCGTTTGGTCAATGGCCGTAGTGGTAGTTTGAATACGGGCGGCAAAGAACGCCATGAAATCGTTATACCATGTAGCCGCAGCCTGGTGTCCCAGTTCGGGATTGAAGAGGAGCTGTTTGTCGGTAGAGAGCAGATTATTGTACGGCGCTATATTGGTATGCGGCGGGCATACATCGTCCTGCAGACCGATACAAGCAATGACGGGACAGGAGATGACTGTTGCCAGGTTCTTGGTATCAAAATACGAGAGGAAGGCAAAGAGTTCGTCATCGGTCATGGTACCTTGGTTCTCGCGCGCTACGTAGGCAGGCCAGTTGACTATACTGAAATAGTCGGGATAATCGCCCATGAAGGCAATGCCCGGCGCAATGGCGCGGAAAGTGTAACCGGAGAGTGCAGCCGCGGCGTAGGTGAACGCACCTCCCTGGCTCTGTCCCTCGGCAAAGAGGTTGGTCATGTCCGAGGTAGGACGGGAAGCCATGAATCGGATAGCCTGCACGCAGTCCATGAACGCACCGCGGTAGTAATAGCTATCCTTGTCTCCAAAATGGAAAGCGAACCAGTCGCCATAGGTATTGGTAAAATCACCCTTGCCGTCAGCCTCGCGTTCGGAGGAGAGGCGGTTGTTGATGTTTTGTCCGCGGGTGGAGAGGAAGAACTCGGCATAGTCGGGTTCGGCATCGCCGGAAGGGCAATAAGGCTTCACGTCCTGTCCGCCGGGGCGGTATCCTGAGTCGTAGCCTGCATAGTGCATGATGACGGGGTGCTTCTTACCATCCTGCGGCTCACAGTAGTAGCCACGGATGATAACAGGTTCGCCGGTCAGTCCGTCGGGCACAGACTGCATCTCAACCAGATAAACCTTGCGTGCCGAAGTTGACTTAGCTGTAATCTCGGTGAGTGAAGCATTGATGGGTATAGCAGCGAGTTGTGCCTTTGCTGCCGACCAATAGGCATCAAAATCCGCTTGTTTGTCAGGTGCAGAAACGATAGCCGTGGGGCGGATGCCGAACACGAATGCACGTGCCAGATCATCGTTGACGATGCAAGTAGCCTTATAGAATCCCGGGGCAAGATCGGTTTCGGTAGTTAGGGTAATGTCCTGCGCGCCGTTGGCAGCAATCTCCACCTCGCGGCTGAGGGTGACAACCGGCACCAGTTGGTCGGTTGTCAGTTCGACCTCCACAGAGGCAGTCACCGCTTCGGCGTATGGGTTCTCGGCATGAATAGTGATTGCCGGACGGGCATCGAACACCCAGTTATCGGTGACGGGTACAGAGAGATTAAGCGACTTGAGGTCGGCAGGGTTAATCAGCAGGAGCTCAATCATCGTGAATCCTATTCCGCTGATGATCATACCGTTGGCTCTCAGTTCCGCCAGCATCGCAGCGGTGATCGTAAAGTCCTGATAGCGTCCGCTGAGATTGACGATCTCAGTGTCGTTCATCGTCTCCCAGTCAGTACGTCCTACCTTGAGTTGTGCACCGGCACGCAGGTCCTTGAATCGTACACGCAACAGTTGGTCGGTTTCAGCGGTAGCAAATTTAGTAGCTGCAATCTGTTCCCACTCGCCCCATGAGGCGCCAAAATCCTTGCTGCCAGTCCAGATAGTTGAAGTGCTACCGGCAGAAGCAGGTATATGCGTAAGGCTGATACGTTCGGCTGTGTAGCCGGCACCTTTCACTACCAGTTGCTGCCCTGCAGCCACAAGGTCGAGCATCATCTGCGTCAGTTCGACGGATGCCTTGCAGGGCGCAGTCTTGCCGGATAGGAGACAGTTATGCGGATCGGTGAAATCCAGCCACTGCCACGATGCATCTACATACTGGAGATAAACTTGCGGATAATCCATCGTACTGATAGCGGTGACATACACGTTGATAGAATCGCCGGCTGTAGCAGAAGCGAGCAGCGATTTGTCGATCGTGACGTAGCCCGACGACCAGTCGTCTGCACAAGTGAAGGGCTGGGAGTAAAGAACAGTCTCGGTTGCCGATATACGTACACAGACCGGCAACAAGAGAAGTAAAAGTATAATCTTTTTCATTGTCTGTGTTGTTTGATTGCTTGAATATCTTTTAGAAACAATGTTCTCGGTGCATCATAAAATGCACGAAAGTGTTCGGCACTCTCGGTACCGGGTACAGGTCCGAAATGCTCACCGCCCTCCGCATTGCGCCATACAAGCGCATACGCCAACGGATAGTCGCACAATATAGGCAGCAGCACCCTATCCCACCAACTCGGGTCTGGTACAGAGCGATAGCCACACTCTGTCAACGCTACCGGCTTGTGATGCATGTCTCCAAAACGGCACAACATAGAAAGATTAGCACGAGTATGGCGGACAAAATCGTCCTCTGTTCCCCATTGATAGGCATCCAAACCTATCAGGTCAACATATTCATCACCCGGATAACGCTCAAGGAATCGTTCCTCAGTCATACTGCCATCCAGGTTAGGCGAGTACGACCACACGATGGAAGGCTTCAAACTGCTATTGATGTTTTCATAAGTAAGTTGATATAGCGTCTTATATTCCTCGGCTGTACAATGCGCAGCCCCCCACCAAAACCATCCGCCGTTATTCTCGTGCCATGGACGGAAAATCACAGGTATAGGCTTCCCGTCATTGGTCTGCAAACTGCATAGGAACATACGAATGCGCTCCAGCCAGTCAAGCAACAGTTGGTGTTGTTCACTACTATGCAGGATAGCCGGCACCGCTCCTTTTGTTACATCCCACGCCGTGCCCGCAGGCCAAGGAGTACCAACAGATTCAGTCGTAGTGAGCGGATGACGCGGATGCCAACTGATTGTAACAATACCGCCACGCTCATAATGAGCGATTATCTCACGGCGCATCACATCAAACGGCACGCTGTCAAGGTTCTTGCTGTCGCCCATCTCTATGCCGCCAAGGTCAAAGCCCATGACTGCCGGGTAATCGCCGCAGGTCTCCAGTACATCGCTTCGGTTAGGCTCATACGCCCAACCTATGCCATAGAACGGATCGTCCTGATGCCCGAACATGCAACCCCGCTGCTGCAAATCTTGCAGGCGTTGTATCAATGCTTCGCGTGGTGTCGGTTGTGGCTGATGACAAGCTATCAATCCCAGCCCGATGAGGGCGGAACAAAGAAGAATAACGGATGAGTGCTTCATGATTATTTCGGGTGTTTCTGAAATCCGATGCAAAGGTACGTAAAATTTCTGATAACTACTGACACTATTTTGCTAATTTCTGCAACATGGTGGGATTTTTGCAGATATACTAATGGAAAACAAATAACAAAAACATACAAAACCCTTTTGAGTGCTTCAAAGCTGCGCTTTATACGTGCTTGGCTACTGAACCCACGTGTAAGTAAACTTCCAGATGTTTTCAGTAGCCAATCCCGTCCCTGCGGAAAAGCACTCAAAAGCAATAAACACAAAAAACATTTCTCATCCTACGGTGACGTCCACGATGCGAACGACATGCTAACGAGAATGGTCGCAGAACGAACTGACTATGGCTCGACTTAGCTTTGGGCAAGGTGGTCATCAATTAACAAAATTATCAACAATTCGGGTTCGTCAGAAAATGAGTAAACCCTAGGATAAATCCGACTTCTGTCGCCTTCGACTCCACCTTTACCTCACTTCCAACCCTTGGATGATGTATGTCTTGCCAGCGCGGAGGATAGGATAAGAGGGGAAAAGGACATCAATATTTGATTAGAATTCGCATCTAAAAATCCGGTTTGGCATCAATTGAATTTATAGTAACCCCATCTTCTCGAATGGTTACCTTATAATCTTTTTTATGACTGAACAAATAGCCTTGTTTCTCGAAGGTTTTATACACATTTTTGTAGTATTGGCTTTCATTGGCAATTTCGTGCAGCTCTATCCGCAAGTCTTTGGGAAAATCTAAATCATACATTTTATCAGTTCCTGATTTCCCCGCCCATAATGTCCAAGCATTTCCACCACTTCCAGTTATTGCCACTCCATCAATGTAAATGATAGCGCAGTACTTGCTTGTTGTATTGGCATATTCAACATAGCAATAGTGTCTTGTTTCCGTCACTTGCAAATCTGCCCCAGTTATGTGTGGTTGACACGAAGATAATAACTGTAGTGATAATGCCATTAATAATGGGATGAAAAGTGTTTTTTCATAAGTTTAATTTTTTGATAGTGAATTACTAATACAAAAGATAATCATCCTTTAGAATCCAATAATGGTATTCGTCCATGTACTTTTTATCTATTTGCGATATCACTGTTTTCTTTTCAGTATCCAGTTCTATAAAGCAGGAAAGGTGGCTTCGCTTTTCTGCATGAAAACTAGCAATCCAAAATTCAGCTATTTCACAAACATTTGCCCCATAATATGAATCTATGGCATCTTCGCTATTCGTTGAAGCATATATGAACAGATCAAATCCATGACGACTATAATCCTTTTGCTTACTACAATAATAGTATATTAAGCAGCCTATCATTGGATTAATCTGCTTGTAAAAGAATACATCTTTTTCTTTCTCTATGCGTTCATAACCAAAATCACGCAACAAATACAAGTTGTTAAGAACTTTTCTTTGGGCTATTATTGCATGCCCTTTTAATGTTAGTGCCATAATTTTCTGTTGTTAACAAAATTTATAGTTGTTTTTTGAAAAAAGAAATCCAGAAAAGACATATTCCAGACTTTTCTGAATTTCGATGCAAAGGTACGACAAATTTTAGATTTATCCAAAAGTTTGCAACAATTATTTTCCTCTTACTTTAGTAAGGTTTATTAATTCGGCATCAATGCTCTGCATGTCGATCAGGCGCCGCTCCAAATAAATACCATATCGACGGTCTCGACGTTCTTCTATCTCATAGTTCCAACTGATGTTGTCATTGTTTATCGCATTCTTCACTTTAGAGTTGATTGAAGTTAGTTTTGCACGAAGTGACGATTTTAAGTCAACTCCACCATCAAGAAGTAGCTTCTTTACACTTTCTTTTTGCCACTCAAGGTCATCGCGGTTAGAAAGCAACTCGAATATAAGCGAAAACTCACCTTCGTAATTGATTAGTTCTTCTTTTCGAAGTCCTTCTTTATGCTTTAGGAAAAACACATATAACGCTTTTTCTTGAGGATTGAGAGGCAACTCTGTATCCTCTAATTCTGTGAGAAGGATTCGATAACGGTCTTTTCGCTCCGTTATCTTCAATTTACTTAATTGAGCGCGTGGTGTGCGTTTATGTCCATTAGGTGGTAAACCGTGAATGCCTGCAGCTCCATTTGCGAGTTTGACACAACACACTTCATCATCTCCACCTGACGATAGGATTTCTGGAAATATATAATGAATGTTTTTGTACGAGCCATTCTCCAAAACCTCCTTGAACATTTTCTGTAAAGTTTGGAAGAACCGCACGAAAGCTTTCTCTAAATGTTCCGCTTCGCAGTTTTCAAGTATCGCAACCAAGAAACTATAACCTTGCTCAATTGTATCTTTTGTCGGCAACATTGCGCTATAGAATGTCGCATTTTCCTGTGGAGCAAAAAACGTGTTGTCAGCATCCAAATAACTAATGTTGCATGTTATCCAGTTATTCGTCTCTTTGTTTATCAACGTGGCAATGCGCGTTGCATTATGCTTAACATAGGCATTTAGGCACTCACAATTTGTTCCGGGTACGTAATATATCGTACCATAGAGCAACTCATTGTACCGCTCGTCTTGATAGAACTCGATGAATTTCCTAAAACCTGTTTGCATTATCAAAGATTTGCCTTAATCGGGTATTTATTTTTGCGTATTAATGTCATTGTTTTGCGTCTTACATCCACATTTAACATCCAAAGTTACGAAAAAAATCTGACATTTGCAAATGTTTGAATGAGAATTGTGCAAGAATGTGAGAAATTACACAAGAAATGCCTAATATGGCGCACCTATAAATGCAAAACGAGCGCATAGAGTGCTCGCTTTGTATGCATTTATGCCATCTATCGCCTTTACGATGTGCGGTGTGTCATAGGCGGTATGTTATGAAGTTATTTTATGTTTTCTAAATCAAAATACAACAGGCGTGTAGGGGAGTCCTCATCCTCTTTAGATAGAGGCATAAAACCTTGTTTGTAATAAAAGGGCAAAGCGTCGGCATAAGCATCCACGGTGATAAAACGACAACCGGCTTTGTTGTCTGCCTTATATGAGGCAATAATCATGTTAATCATCATTGTGCCGATGCCTTCCCCGCGAAACTTCTTGTCCGTAGCTAAACGGCAAATCTTTAGTGCAGGATAACTCTTGAACATCTTTCCCTGCGCAAAGAACTGCTTGCGGAAACGATTATAGGCAGAGTTACTCGGAAAATCGGTCAAGGAAATACGGTCATGCGCAAGACTGAAATATCCGATTGTATCCTTGGTGTTCTTGTCCTCCAGAACATAACTGGTGGCAAGGCGAACCTTGAAATACAGCATAGCATCGCTGAAGATGAAGTCATTGAGATCATCATCTCCACAATCGAAACGGGATATAACATCATCCTCTCCAAGCCGACGCAGTAATATGTCTTCCTTATTCATAATCGGACGAGATTAGAAAGCACAGTTGACGCAACGCGAACGCAGGAACTCGTAGTCACTGAACATGCGCGTCTTCTGCTCGGTTGAGATGGGTCTCGGATTGAGCATCTGCATCTCAAATCGGCGTGCTTCCTCACCGAAAAGAATAGGTGTTTCTTTAATAGGCCGTGCCATGTTGTACTTCATTTTTTGTTTTTCGGCTACAAAGATACGAAAAGTTTTTCGTATTTGCAAATGTTGGCCGTTCTTTTTTGCGAGAAAGGCGTAGGTTTTTTGCTTTTTAACCTATCATCATAGCAATCGCGCACCCGAAGATGCGCGACTGGTCATTGCTATTTTGGATATTTTTTGGTAATTTTTGACGAACTACTTACTTGCTTCTTTGTAATCCGTAAAATCCGTTTAATCCAGCAGGGTCCCCGCAAGCAACGCGAAATGGGGCGCTTTCGTGGGCGCAATCCAATCCCCTACTTCAGGTGGAAGATGCGTGACTGGAAATCCTGGGTATATTCGGTGGAGAGAGGGAGAATGAGTCCGACGGACATCAGGTATGCGCCGGTGAACTGCTTGCCGTGGAGCGAACAGGGCTCACCTTTGTCCCACGCATTGGTACTGTGGTTGTAACGGACGCGGATGTTCTTCTCCTCAATCGTGTATGTGCGGTCGGGATCGAGTCCGGCGAAACGGATACGTTGCGGTGCCTGCTTCATGAAGTTGCTCAGGGAGTAGGCGAAGAGCACAGCCTCTGCGCGGTTGTCGGTTACGTACATCAGTGCCGCTACGTCTTGCTTGGCAGGCGCAGACTGACTGCCGACTGCTGACGGTTGATAACTTTGTGGCGCAATGAGGCGGTAGAGATTGCCGAGTTGGATGATATGGCGCAGTGCCTTGTAGTCGGCAAGTGCAACGGTGCATTGCAGCCGTTCTTCGTTCGACATGTGCTTGGGCTGGAGTTCAATGCCAAGGCGTCCGCTCATCGCTACATCGCAGCGGAACTTGATGGGAATAACGCGGTTAGTCATCTGATAAGGCGAACCGCCTATGTGTTGCGCCATTGCGTTGGAGGGGAAGAAGTACGAGGTGCCCCACTGGATATACACGCGCTGCAGAGCGTCGTTGTTGTCACTCACCCAGAACTCGTCGAAGTACGGCATGAGTCCGTAGTTGGCGCGCCCACCACCCGAGGCGCAGTTCTGAATAACTATATTCGGGTATTTGGCACGGATGCGTTCGAGCACCTTGATCAATCCGAGATGGTAGTCAATGTAAAGATTGCTTACCGGGCTTTCGACTTTCGACTTTCGACTTTCGACTCTACCAAGGTTTTGTATCGAGGCGTTCGCGTCCCACTTGATATACGCTATCTCGGGATTCTTGGTGAGCAGGTCGTCCACCAGTTGGAAAACTAAGTCCTGTACCTTCGGGTTAGTCATGTCGAGAACGAGTTGCGTACCACCGCGCCCGAGTTTGAGTTCGCGCCCGGGTACTTGCAACGCCCAGTCGGGGTGCTGCTCATAGAGCTCGCTAATGGTGTTCACCGCCTCGGGTTCGATCCATATACCGAACTTGATGTGCCGCTGTTTGGCAGCTTCGGTGAGAGCCTGCAGTCCTCCGGGAAGCTTGCGTGTATCAACCACCCAGTCGCCGAGCGAGGATGAATCGTTGTTGCGCGGATACTTGCTACCGAACCAGCCGTCATCCATGACAAACAATTCGCCACCGAAAGCTGCTATATCGTCCATCATGTCGATGATACGCTGCTCGGTGATGTCGAAGTATATGCCTTCCCATGAATTCAGCAGGATATCGCGTACGGCGTTGCCGTTATGCAGATAGCCGCAGGTACGTGCCCATCGGTGGAACGCCCGGCTCACGCCGCCTATTCCCGAGGTGCTGTATGTAAACGCCAAATTAGGCGTTTTGAACACTTTCTTTGGTGGTAGCACATATTCCGAAGACTGCGGGTCAATGCCGGCATATAGATGTATGCCGCCGTTGTTCGGGCTGTTGAGGCGAATCTCAAAGTTACCGTTCCAGCACAACGCTGCACCTATTGTACGCCCGCTGTTCTCCTTAGGTGCGCCATCCAATGACAACATCACCTCAGGCGCATCCAGATGGGTGTTGCGTGCTCCATCGGTGTTGCGAATAATCTTCACGCCACGCGTCAGCGGCTCATGCGCCACCACTGCCTCAGCAGCCCAGTCGCCATGCAGATGCGTAAGCCACACATTATCGCCCTCACCCAGATACAGGTAGCCGCTATCAAAACGCTTGAGGATAACAGCCCCTTTCTCTGTATGCTCAATCTCAGTCCACGTCTCAATGATATCCACGTCGTGCCATGCCTTATAATACACGCGCACGGTCAGCGGTTGCACCTTATCTGCCAGTGTAACACACACCAAGGCATATCTGTTCTCATCTTTCCGCTCAGTACGCTGCACTCTCAGGTTCAGATTCAGATCCCCACTAGCGTGCTGCACCTGAATGGCGGGCAGGTGAATCATGTCGATGTCTCCAAACGCCGGCAATGCTGCTGCCTGCAGACCACTACCTATCGCCTGCTGACTACGGATATCCTCCGCCGTTGCCGACCGGTCACCGTAATACAGCATTTTCAACTCATTCCCCTCGGTGGCATCCAGTACCATCTGCGTGTGCGGAGTGGTCAGCGTGACACATGTAGCATGCATAGGACTGCTAAGCCCCATGCATGCCAGACTCAGTAAAACGATTAAGCGTTTCATATTATAACTTCAGTTGTTTTTGTCCATTCACGATGATCAATCCCTTGTAATCCGCTCCCACCGGTTGGCCTAAAATGTTGTATGGCTGACTGCTGATTTCTGATTGCTGATTACTGACCTCTTCCGCGCTGGTCGGCGTGTCGGGTGTGGTGTCGATGTGGGCATTGAAGAACGCCATGTAGGTCGTGTTCCAGTCCGATGCCGCAGCGTGGCCGTTGAACGGATTGATGCTGTACTCCTTGTCGGTCACTTGCGTGAGCAGGTTATACGGCGCGATGTTCAGATGCGGGCCATCGGTGTTGTCTTGCAGCGAGAAGTTCGTTATCACAGGGCAGGTGATCCACTTGGCGAAGTTCTTCGTGTCAAAGTAGCTTTGATGTGCCAATAGTGCCGCCTTGCCGGCCTCGTAGTCGGCGTAGTGACCGGCTGCTACCTCGGCGTTGATCCAGTTGTTGAACACATTCGTCGGCCAACCTACGATCTCCATCGTGTGCACGAAATCTGCATGTCCGGTGATACTCGGTGCAATAGCACGAATCAGTCCGTCACTCAATGCAGCACAAACGTAGGTTAGACATCCGCCCTGGCTGCCACCGGCAGCAAAGATGTTCTTCTTACTCACCTTCGCCTGCGAACGAACGAAATCCACAGCGCGGCGCGTATCCAGATAAACATAGCGGTAGTAGTGCTCGTCGTTATCACCAAGTCCGTATGCATAGAAGTCCACCGAACTTTCGTTCTCCGGATCGGTGCGGTACTTCTCACTGCCGTTCTTCGCCTTGTCCAGCGTCTGCCCGCGTGCCGAGAAGCGGAACTCACACCAGCCTTGCTCGGTAGCCGATGGCTTGGTCAGGCTGCCGCTCTTGTCTGTACCGTGGAAATGAATGAGACACGGGTACTTTCCCTCTGCCTTCGGTTCGGCGTAGTAGCCGTAGATATATACCGGCTCACCGTCCGCCGTCTCCGGCACGGATTTATATTTCACTTCATAGATGTTGCGCGCATCGGACTCCTGGCCTTCCAGTAGCGTCAACTCGGCATCAACAGGGATCTCAGCCAGCCGATCAAGCCAGTTGCCCCAGAACGTGCCGAAATCCTCCTGCGAGTCATCGGGACTAACGATAGCCGTCGGGTTAAAACCGATCACGTAGGTGCATATAGCATTGTCGTTCGCCTTGGCACTCATCCGGTAGAAGCCCGGCACAAGGTCAACAAACTCAATGGAAACGGTCTTTGTCTCACCTGCCGCTAAAGCCACAGGCTGACTGTAGGTGTTGTAGTCCTGGAACATGTCCGTCATCATCGACACCTCGATGGTCGTAGCCACTTCTTGCGCCTCGTAGTTGGTGAACGTCACGCTCAGGTTGGGCGTCTCGTCGCCCGGCTCCCATGCACGTATATCCTCGCGGTCGAACGCAGTGGTCACCACATATTCGCGCATCGGGTCGATCAGTTGCACAGCCGTGGCGGTGTATCCTATGCCGGATACCACCAGTCCGTTGGCTTTCAGCGTCGTTGCCATCGCCTCAGTGATTGCGTACTCATAGTAGTCGCCCCAGTCAGACGGCAGTTTTTCGAAGGTGTTGGCATCCGCAATTGTCTGCCATGCGCCATCCACGATGTGTCCTTGTGCACCTATCTTCATGTTCGCGAAACAGATGCGCAGTTTCATGCTGGCTTTAGCCGCAGCCAATGCCGAAGCCTCAACCTTCAACCACTCGTTCGTGCCCGACCAGTTGATGGACTGCGAACCCGTCCAAACAGTTGTCACAGCATTCCCGCGCTCGGGACTCACTTTCTGCTTGTGTGCCAGTACGACCTTCGTCACCGTCACGCCGGTGCCCGACAGATAAAGCTTCTTGCTCGTAGCCATCTGCGTCACCATGGTATCTACAACCAATACGCCGTATTCATGAGGCATCTCGTCGTTCTTGCACTGGAAGTTAATATATTGCTTGCTACTCCACGCCACACGAACCTGCGGCCAGGATGCGTTCGGGTCTTTCTCGCTGACGGTCACATAGATGCTGTCGCCCTCTACTATCTGTCCTACATAGGAGGCCATTGAGCACAACTGTGACCAACCCATCGCCTGCTCACCTTCCCACATCGTGGTGCGAACGGTGATATACTGCTCCTCCTGTTCGAGATCCGCCGTGTAGTGCGTCAGCGTGATCTTACTGGCCGTGTAGCCTGCACCTTTTACCACCAGACTTCTTCCATCGGCTATGCTATCCAGCATAACTTGTGTCAACGGCAACGTGGCAACATGAGGTGCCGTCTTGCCATCCAACGCATAGGTATGCGGATCTTCGAACGTTACCCAACCCCACGCTTCATTCACAAACTGCAGGAACACCTGCGGATACTGAATATCGCTGATCGCACTCACATATACATTCAGTTCGTCACCCGCTGTAGCCTCTGCCAGCAGCGACTTGTCAATCACAGCATTGCCCTTCCAGTCATCGGTGCATACCAACTCCGTGGTGTATAACTCAATCTCCGTCTGTGCGGCAAAAGTCTGAGCGCTGAAAGCCACTGCCATCAGCATAAACATATATATTTTTCTCATTGTGTCGTGGTGTTTAAGAACTAACAATCTATCTGGTTAGTATTTCTTAGGCGCCAGTGCCGGACCGCCGGTCGCTTTGTCTCCACCGAATCCCACTTTGCTCTCGCCTGAAGCGCAAAGGGTGCACGTCATGTTGATGGGCATCGCCTCGGTAAGAGGACTTTGGTATATTGCTTTCATACTACTTCTGTTTTTAATAAGTCCGCTTATTTAACTAACTGTCCTTGTGCATTGTACGTCCTGTTGTTACGGATGATATACAGTTGCCCGTCGCGCAGTACTTTCTGACTGCTGACAGCTACTTGGCTGCTGTTCTCAACAGCCGTAGGCACCTTCGGCCGGAACACCATCCGCATGGGTGCCGGCGAACCGCCAGCATTCGCATCGTACGCACAACTCAAGTAAGCGCGATAGGGTGCTACAGAGCAAGTGTTGGCATCCTGAACTTGATAGAAGGCTACATTCCCGTCATGGTTTTGCAGAACATAATTATAGGTGCCTGCTGAACTTACTCTTACGTATGCGTCATGATAGTTGCCTCTGAGTGCTCCGTTTTGATAAAGATCAATAGTAGGAATTGCATACTTGCCGTTAATATTGGCATTCGCTCCCGGTTCACCCACGAACTCATATTCGCCTTCGTCAGCAATGATCAGCACGGGCTTGTCGGCCTCAATAGCACTTACTGCACTTGCCTCAATCACTTCCGAACCTTCATTCGTCAAAGTATAAGCCTCTACGCCGGCAGGAAGAGTGGGTACATTGAACGGCAACACAAGCGTAGCCATGCCAGCGCTGCTTACCGACAGCGTATAACCCTCAGTGTGCGCATCAGCGCGGATGATATAGATGTCTCCTATCGTAAAGTTCGAACCTGAAATGCGCATGCCGTTGGCTTTCAAGCCATCCAGCATATTTTGATCAACCGTATAACTCATCGTCATTGGTGCTACAAACAAACTATTGAAGTGAGTCTTTTGCTGCGGAGCAAACTGCGTATAGTTCTTTTGCATAACCCAGAACTGCCCGCTTGTGCTCAATTCTGTCAGCGAAATGCATACCTTGTCGCCCAACGTTAAATCAGCAAACTTGGCTGCATCAAAAGCTATCGGACTATCCCAGGTCGTTACTGCTAACTCATCGCCATGATACAACATATCATAGATGCTCATAGGTTGTGCTATGGCGAAATGGCTCACATATACACCTGTTCCATATACAAACAATTTGCCTGTCGCATTGATGGCTGATGCTTGGTCGCCTGTCAGAGCTATGGAATATGCCTTGGGAATTGTGCCGTCAATACCTGTTAGCTGAACATATTCGCCGTCTCCCCAGCCATATTTAAAGTACACTTGATAGTTTTCTGACCCATCGTTTCCACTCAGCACAACGTGCAACTCATCGCCGGCTGCCAATGTCGGTAAGTCCGTCGTGTGCTCCCAAATACCGCCACCCCAGTTCAGCAACTCGTTGCCGGTGTTCAGTACATTCTCCACCAGCACTTGCTGTGAATAGGTGATCAGATCCACCTTACTGATTGTCAGGCTCGTGCCGGTAATATACATGCCATTGGCATTCATGCCGGTAATATCAGCCTCACGTAGCACAAACTCGTATTCTGCATCGGTCTGGCTTTTCTCTATGGGAGCGTACTGACCTGACTCAACAAAATATAGGTCGGATTTGATGCGCATGCCGCATTGACCACTTTCACCGGATGTATAGGAAACAACTATCTTGTCTCCTTCATGGGCTGCAGCTAGCAGTGCTTTGTCAAAGATCAAACGTTGTGTCCATGCCCAACTGCCCACGTCATGTGATCCAGTGAACAAGTTATGTGTCTCCTCTTTGCCGATAGCCTTGAAGAAATATAATTTACTCATGGTAAACGAGGCATCAACTGCGCTACTCCAGTTCTTGATCTCAATTTTCTTTATATATCTGCCGTTAAGAGCCAATAACTTACTGGTCTCTCCTGCATCCAGCACCTGATATTGCTCACTCGTTCCATCAGCGTCAGTATATTGTACCAATATGCGCACCTTGTTAGCTGCAGCTTCTGCCAAGTCAAATCCTATATGGGTAAAATCTTCGGCATCCAATGCAGAGGCGTTCTGGTCACTATACCAAATTTGTCCGCCCCCCCAAGCTTTTATGCCGCTGAACTCAAGGGTAGATGAATTAAAACTCCCTTGGGGAACACCGTCATCTTGGTAAACTTCAAAAGAAGTAAGAGAGATGGTCTCTGTAACAACCGTAGCCTGCATAGCTACAGATAGCAATACTGCACCAATAAATAAGAAGAATTTCTTCTTTGCCACGAGGGCACGAGTAAATTCGCTGAATTTCTTCATGATTATATAGATTTTAAAATAGTTTTTCGGAATTACGCTGCAAAATTACTACATTTTTGCCATTTCTACCGACACAATTTTAGCAAACTTTGACAATTTTGTAAATTCTTGGTGTTTTTGGCAGCGTATGTAAACGAAATGCTCAAAAATGGTGTGAATGTAACGCTATAAGAGCATTTACTATATATTACATGGTAATATATATACGTTGGGTTGTGAGTATGGGGATGTAGGGAGGGGATGCAATGAGCATATATTCAGCATATATTCAGCATATATTGAGCATATATTGCAGGTACGAGGGAGGATCGAGGAAAGAGCGGGGAAAGAAGGGAAAAAAGAAAAAAAACACCGACAAACAGCAGACTGCGGCAAAGATGCCGCAGTCCGGGGAAATGAATGATAAAGGAAAACGGGCTCATGGAAATCGCTCGCACAGGACACTAAGACTTCAGTTGCGGTTGATCATGCCGGCGCCGAGGATGGTTTAGCGGTGGGTCATGCCGGTGCCGAGGATAGTGTAGCGGATACCATCCTTGATGATAAGCACTTGACCGTTCTCGATGATCTTGCGGGCAGTAGAAGCGGTAGTGTGGTTAGCCACTGCGGTGGATGTTTCGGGTTTGCCGACCACGATTCGAACGGCGTGGTAGCCTTGTCCGCGGATGACGAGACCATGGTCGGCAATATCCTGCGCTATCTCATCGGTTGCGACTTTGTAGGCGAAGAAGGAGGTG
>JAFSPC010000014.1 GCA_017443075.1 Paludibacteraceae bacterium | reverse complement strand
TGCCTGTATAGGCTAACATGCTGCGTACGTTATTGACTAACACGGGGTTATCCAGATACTTCTCTGCCATCAGCTTGGCGCGCAGGGGATCACCTGCCATAATCATTGTCTTGGCGATTTCGTCATACTGAGCCCCAATATGTGGGGTAGGGGTGTTTTCCTTTGCCATACTATATAGATTTTGTTGTTATGTATTGAGCAGCCAAATGTGGCTGCTATATGTTGCGATTGTTACTTAGCAATGACCACGTAGTAGTTCTTCTTGCCCTTCTGGAACAGCAGATATTTGCCGTTCAGTAATGCCTTGTCGGTGATAGGCGTCTGAGGATCAGTCAGTTTCTCCTTGTTCATCGAGAATCCGTTAGCCAGAATCATCTTGCGAGCCTCGCCCTTCGATGGGAATATCTGCGTTTTTTCAGCCAACAAGTCCAATGGTCCGATACCGGCCTTAAGTTCCTCCAGACTGATCTCGTATCGCTCAACACCTTCGAACACTTGCAGGAACGTCTGTTCGTCCAACTTGTGCAACGTGTCGGCTGTAGCATTGCCGAACAAGATGTTGCTTGCCTCCACGGCCGCGTTGTAGTCGTCCTCGCCGTGCACCATGATCGTTACCTCTTGCGCCAACCGCTTCTGCAGAGAGCGCATGTGCGGCGCCTGATCATGCTCGGCAATCAGGGCTTCAATCTCTTCGCGGTTGAGCGAAGTGAAGATCTTGATGTATCGCTTGGCATCATCATCGCTCACGTTCAGCCAGAACTGATAGAACTTGTATGGCGAGGTGTAGTCCTTCGACAGCCATACGTTGCCGCTCTCTGTCTTGCCAAACTTGCCTCCGTCGGCTTTGGTGATGAGTGGGCAGGTCAGGGCGTATGCCTCGTTGCCACTCAGTTTCTTAATCAGGTCGGTACCCGTGGTGATGTTGCCCCATTGGTCGCTACCGCCCATCTGTAGTTTGCAGTTCTTGTGCTCGTTCAGGTAGACATAGTCGTAGCCCTGCAGCAACTGATAGGTGAACTCGGTGAACGACATACCTTGGCTGTACTCGCCGTTGAAGCGCTTCTTCACGCTGTCTTTCGCCATCATGTAGTTGACGGTGATCAGCTTGCCTATGTTTCGCGTGAAGTCAAGGAACGTATAATCCTTCATCCAGTCATAGTTGTTCACCAGTTCGGCAGCATTCGGTGCATCGCTGTTGAAGTCAAGGAAATGCTCTAGCTGTTTGCGAATGCAAGCCACATTGTGACGCAGCACCTCTTCGGTGAGCAGGTTGCGCTCGGCACTTTTACCTGACGGGTCACCAATCATACCCGTGGCACCGCCAATCAGGGCGATGGGCTTGTGTCCGCATTGCTGCAGGTGACGCAGCATCATGATGCCGCACAAGTGACCTATATGCAGACTGTCAGCCGTAGGGTCGATGCCCACGTATGCTACAGTCATCTCCTTCATCAGTTGCTCCTCTGTGCCCGGCATGATGTCGTGTAACATACCACGCCAACGGAGCTCTTCTACAAAGTTCTTCATATCTTTTTTAATCTTTCCGTTTTCAGTTTTCAATTTTCGGTTTTACAAACGCAACCGCAAAGGTACGAAAAAAAAAGCACATTTGCAAACTTTCCGCAAATAATTATTATTTTTATATGCCTTTTTTTTATTTGTCAGTTGTTTGGGTATGATTTTTGTAGTTTGTTTTGTGATTAACCATCATTCGCATAACCATGAAAATACAGTTTCTCGGTGCTGCTGAGGAGGTAACCGGCAGCAAACATCTCATCACCACCAACAACGGGCACACTATATTGCTTGATTGTGGCATGTATCAGGGCAAAGGCATGGAGACCGATGCTGCCAACCGCGATTTGGGTTTCGATCCCAAGAACCTGGATTGTGTGGTTCTCAGCCATGCGCATATAGATCACTCCGGGCTACTGCCGTACATCTATAAGCTCGGTTTTCGCGGTGATATATATAGTACGCCCGCGACGCGCGACCTATGTTCCATCGTATTGGCGGATACTGCCTATATACAGGCGCAGGATGTGCGTTGGTACAACAAGAAGATGGATCGTCTGCACCAGCCCAAGGTCGAGCCACTATACGACCTCAAGCAGGTGGACGGCGTGATGAAGCATTTTGTTACGGTCAGTTACGATAGACCTATACGCCTTTTTGATGATACGATGCTCACATTCACCAACTCCGGTCACATGCTCGGTTCAGCCATCTGCAATCTGGAGATAACCGAACAGGAGGGGTACGTTCCCAAGCCCGATAAGAAGGACAAATGGTACATGGAAAACATGTCGGCCTTTGCGCCTGCGCCCCAGAACGTGGTCAAGAAACGCATTGCCTTCACCGGTGACATAGGCCGGCCGCATAGTCATATTCTGTGCTCGCCGTTCGCATTTCCGCAGTGCGATTACCTGATAACCGAATCTACGTACGGGGACCGTTTGCATGAGGCGGAGCAAACCACCGAGCAAGAACTGTTGGAGGTAGTGCACCATACGTGTGTGCGCAAGCAGGGTAAGCTGCTAATCCCTTCATTCTCTGTCGGAAGAACGCAGGAGATTGTATATGTGCTCAATAGCCTGTATAACGATGGCAGTCTGCCGCATATACCCGTCTATGTTGATTCGCCGCTTGCCGTCAACGCCACCGAGATCTTCCGCATGTATATGTCCGACCTAAACGAAGATGTGCAGGATACGTTGCGATTCGATCCCGACCCGTTTGGTTTCAATACGCTCAAGTATATCAAGGATATCAATGAGTCGAAGAAACTCAATCACTCCAGCGAACCTGCAATCATCATAGCAGCATCCGGTATGTTGGAGGCAGGGCGAATCAAACATCATGTGGCCAATCATATAGCCGACCCGAGTACCACTATCCTGATCGTCGGGTATTGCACTCCGACCTCACTGGGCGCACGTATTCAGGACCCTTCCAAACGGTGGATCAGTATCTTTGGCATGGATAGAAAGATCAATGCCGACATTATCAAGATTGAGGCGTTCTCGGGACATGGCGATTACAGGGAGATGACCGATTACCTATCGCATAGCCTTGATCCAAAGCAAGTCAAACAGACCTTCATCGTACATGGCGAGCCGCTTGCCCAGCAGGCGTTCAAGCAGCACCTGCACGATGCGGGCTTCCGCAACTTGTCTATCCCGAAGAAACGTGATGCCGTTGAATTGTAGGTTTCAGTCGTATAAACCCCTGTTCCCATCTTAACTGCATCTGATGTGTAACTCCAGATTTCCTGTTATCCCTCAATGTGGTAGTACGAACCATTTTTGACTATAGCAGACATAGGGAAATGCATTTTTGTGGCATTTTCTTGCACAAAACTATGCCAAATCTAACTTTTTCGGTGCAAAAGTAATCTTTTTTGCCGAAAATCTTGTTTTTATCAAATTTTTTTCGTATCTTTGTAGGGCAAAGTGTGTGCTTGTGCCTATCGGTTTTTCTTCAAGGCATCAGGCGCATCGCGATGCTTGCTTTGCTCTATAATTGTGACACCCTACTTGTAACAAAATACTTGTGACACCCAACACGCCGCATATCCCACCACAATCCACTCAGGCTGCCCCATCACCTTCGCAGCCTGTGCCGCCAGTGATGCAGCCGGTGTCACCTATACCGCCTATCCCGCCGCGAATGGTGATGCCGCCGATGCGGAGGAAAAGCACATGGCAACAACAGCTTTTCGGCTTAGGCAATGGCAAACCTCTGTCGTTTCGTGCCGAGCGCACGGTGCCCGATTGGTTAATCGGGCGCTCGGTGCTGACTTTCTTTGTCGCTTTTCTCCTTTGTACTTTTGTGTGGGGCTATCCGATGGAGTTGAAATATGCAGTTATCTCGTCGCTGTCAGTATTGTTGTTTTTCTATGGGGCGTTTACCGCAAGTAGGGCGTGGGTGCGAACGAGCGAACGGACGTTTGTGCGGAACGTGTTTGTTTTAGGACTGATTGCACGTTTGCTTTGGGCAGGGTATTGCTATTTTATATTCAACCCTGAGTATTGGGGTACAACCTACGGCGATGGCGCGGACACCACGTGGTACATGCCGTTCGGGCATTCGATAGCAGGCTGGCTGACCAATAATAGTGAATGGCTGGGCTTTGATGATCTTATGATGTCGGAGAATGGCAAGATTTCATTTGGCGATCTGATGAAATTCTGGGGGGGGGCGATTGATGACGTCGGTTATCCGGTATGGTTGGCAATTCTATATATCCTGTCTTTTGGCGAGAGCGATGTGTTTGTTCCGTTTGTGGTCAAGTGCATTGTGGGGGCATATTGTGCGGTGAGTATCTATAATATTGCCAAACGCCATTTCGGTGAGGGTGTCGCGCGCATGGCTGCCTTGTTTGTAGCACTAAACCCGAACATGATCTATTGGTGCGGCAATATGTTCAAGGAGGCGGAGATGGTTTTCCTGTGCTGCCTAAGTGTGGATTTGGTGGATAGGACATTTACGTCTGGAGCGAAGTTGACCTTTCAGAGTCTGCTTCCTGGTGTATTAGTAGGGATGTACGTGTTCTTCTTCCGCTCAGCGTTGGGTATAGTAATCTATTTGGCAATGTTTGCGCATATTGTTATGGCTTCACAACGCGTGATGAGCATGGGTAAGAAGATTATTGCCGGTGTGTTAGTCGGAATCGTGCTTTTGGTGGGTATGGGTGACCGCTTGCGAACGCAGACTGAGAGTATCCGTGAGGCGGTGCAGTCTGACCAGCAAAAGGTGAATATGGAATGGCGTGCCAAACGAGAAGGAGGCAATGAGTTCGCCAAATATGCAGGAAAGGTAGTCTTTGCACCGCTGATATTTACCATACCATTTCCTACGTTTAACATGGCAAACACCAGTCAGATACTTCAGCTACAACTGTCAGGAGGAAACTTCATCAAGAACCTTTGCTCGTTTTTCGTTATTTGGGTGATGTTTTGGATGCTCATTAGCGGTGATTGGCGAAAACATGTGTTTGTATTGGCATATAC
>JAFSPC010000013.1 GCA_017443075.1 Paludibacteraceae bacterium | reverse complement strand
GTATAATTTTGTTTGTTCTTTTTTCATATCCGGCAGCCATGCTTTGCTGCTTTGTTTCGGTGTCCGGCAGCCTTGTCCGGCTCTTTCATTTGGCGCACGCGGGATGGCTATCTGCCTAAAAGCCTACAAAGTTACGAAAAAAAATGCACATTTGCAAATTTTTGTACATAAAAATGTCAGAATGCTGCAAAATAGTTGCGTTTTGGCGCAAAAAGGCACTTTATCAGCTTGCTATTCATTCGTGTTGCGCTCTTTATTGTGATGTAATACAAAAGCAGTATGCCAATTGTTGGCACACTGCTTTTGTTGTCGTAATCGTATGGATTACTCTTTGGGTAACCGGTGATTACTCTTGGTTGAGTGTTACGCGGCGGAAATCAGTAATGGTTACATTCTGCTTTTTCAGGATGTCCTTCACGAGTTCCTTGCTCTCGCTCATGATGTATGCTTGCTCAACCAGAGTGCTCTCCTTCAGGAACTTGCCAAGGCGGCCTTGTGCAATCATCTCAATCTTCTTCTGATTGAGGTTAGCCTCAGCCTCTGCAGGTACTTTGGCGCGAATGTCGCGTGCTGTCTGTGCCTGCTCCTCGGTCAGCCAGCCCTTCGCGGTGTTGGAGGCGATGTGGTCATCGCTATCGCAGTGTGCGGGGTTCAGACCTGCCTTACGCAGCGCATTCTCAACTGCCTTGTTGATCTCGTCCTGCTTCGTCTTCTCGATAGCTACAGCCAGCTCTTTCTCCTTCACCTCAGCGGCTACATGGTCTGCATCCAATGCGATAGGAGCCATAGCCGCTACCTGCATGGTGATGCCGTGTACGGTCTCTTGGTCTGCATCGGCGTTAGCGGCCACCAGTGCGGAAAGCTTGTTTCCAAGGTGGTTGTATGCGTCAACTTTCTCACCCTCCAGGTATGTGTAGTCGCTTAGTTCCATCTTCTCGCCCGTAACGCCTGAGCGCTCGGTTACGAGGTCTTGTGCGGTAAAGTCACCTATCTTCAGCGCCTTCAGGGCCTCAAGGTCCGCAGGACGGTTGTCGAATGCAGCATCCAGTATGAGCTTAACCATACCGATGAAATCAGCGTTCTTGGCTACGAAGTCGGTTTCGCACTTCACACCCACGATTACGCCGAAGCCGCCCTCAGCCTTGGCAAATACGCAACCCTCGGAGGCCTCGCGCTCCGAACGCTTGGCAGCGATGGCTTGACCGCGCTTGCGCAGCAGGTCCTTGGCTACCTCAAAGTCGCCGTTCGCCTCCTCAAGCGCCTTCTTCACGTCCATCATACCGGCACCGGTGATGTCACGCAGTTTCTTAATGTCAGCTAATGTTACAGCCATAATGATATTTACGATTTAATCATTTACAAATCTTTCAATTACTCTGCAGCCTCTTCTGCAGCCTCTTCGGCTTTGGCTGCGGCTACCTTCTCGGCATCATCGGCTTTTGGGGTAGCTTTGCGAACGCGTGTGCGGCGCTCACGGGGTGCGGGAGCTTCAGTGGCGTTCTGGGCCGCAGCAGCCTCCTCGTCAGCCTTCTCTACCTTGCGCTCCTCAAGACCTTCCTTGATCGCGTCGCATACTGCTCCTACGATAACCTCGATTGACTTCTGCGCGTCATCGTTGGCGGGGATAACGTAATCAATAGGATTTGGATCGGAGTTCGTATCTACTATGCCGAATACTGGGATACCCAGACGGTTAGCCTCTGCTACGGCGATGTGCTCCTTCATTACATCTACTACGAACAATGCGCTCGGCAGACGCGTCAGGTCGGCTATTGAGCCGAGGTTCTTCTCCAGTTTCTCGCGCTGACGGGTAATCTGCAATTTCTCGCGCTTCGATACGTTGTCAAGTGTGCCGTCGGTCATCATCTTGTCAATCTGGCTCATCTTCTTCACAGCCTTGCGGATGGTGGGGAAGTTGGTGAGCATACCGCCTGCCCAACGCTCGGTGATGTAAGGCATACCTACCTCTTGAGCCTTAGCGGCGATGATCTCTTGACCCTGCTTCTTGGTGCTCACGAACAGGATCTTGCGACCCGAGCGGGCGATGTTCTTCAGGGCTTCAGCGGCCTCCTCGATCTTTACAACGGTCTTGTTCAGGTCGATGATGTGAATGCCATTGCGCTCCATGTAGATGTAGGGAGCCATGGCGGGATTCCATTTGCGCTTGAGGTGACCAAAGTGGCAGCCGGCCTCAAGCAGCTGGTCAAAGTTTGTTCTCATTTTGAGTTGATTGGTTTTGAATAATGTTATTATTAGTCCTTTGCTCCGCGCAGTGTAGAGAATCACGCTGCCCGGCAATCCGCAGGTAGTTGTTTACAGTCTCTATAGGCCTTGCCCAAGGGGGGTAATTGCAAGTCCTACGGATTTAGGACGATGTATTTCTACAATTTCTGATTTTTCCTTCAGCAAATTTTGGAGATTATTTTGAGTAGATTTTGGATTTCTGTTGAGGGAGTTATGCGGGACATAATGACCGAAACGAAATCCGAAAGATGCCAAAATAAATCCAAAATTTTAACGCTTGCTGAATTGGAAGTGACGACGTGCCTTCGGCTGACCCGGTTTCTTACGCTCTACCTCACGGGCGTCACGAGTCATGAAGCCTTCTGCCTTCAGTGCGACCTTGTCCTCAGGATTGATCTTTACGAGGGCGCGGGCGATGGCAAGACGCAGTGCCTCTGCCTGACCCTTGAAGCCGCCACCGTCAAGGTTGGCTTTGATGTCATACTTCTCTGTTACACCCAACTTCTCCAGCGGTTGCTTAACCACGTATTGGAGGATCGAAGATGGGAAATATACATTGATGTCACGACCGTTGATCGTGATTGTACCGGCACCTTCTTTTACATACACACGTGCCACTGCGGCCTTACGACGGCCTAATGCATTGATTACTTCCATTACTTCGATTATTTAAGGGTGTTAATATCAATTTCTACAGGTTGTTGAGCTTGCTTGTCGTGCTCTGCGCCGCCAAATACGTACAGGTTGCCGATCAGCTTGTCGCCCAGGCGATTCTTGGGCAGCATACCTTTCACCACTTTGCGAATCAGTTTGTCAACGCCTTTGTTCTTCAGGTCTTGCGGGGTGAACTCGCGCTGACCGCCGGGGAAACCTGTGTAGCGGATGTAGGTGCGGTCGGTCCACTTGTTACCGGTCATGCGTACATCGTCTGCATTGATGATGATTACGTTGTCACCGCAGTCTACGTTTGGAGTGAACTGAGGTTTGTACTTGCCACGCAGGAGGTTGGCCACCTTCGTGCACATACGACCAAGAATCTGGTCCTTCGCGTCGATTACCACCCAACGTTTCAGGTCACGGGCAGCTTCTTTGCTCACCGACACGGTTTTGTAATTGTTGTATTCCATTTGTTTTGTTTGTTTTGGCTGAACCGACAGACATCATTTACTCTTTGCCATTCCTTTTCTGAGTCTCCGGCACAACAAATGTTGCGGTGTGGAGAGCTGAGGCATCGGGTGCTTTTATTGCACAAGCGCAGTTGGTGCGACCCGATAGCCGAAGGCGCAGACACTGCCCAGTTCGGCGAATTAGTATTCTGAAGGGTGCTCTATCACCCCCCGCCTTTCCGACATGCGCCGAAAAAGCGAACAAAGGTAGTGAAAAAGATTGAGAAAAGCAAATACCTCGTGCACTTTTTTGCCACTAATCCGCAAATCGCTCACTTTATGTGACAATTACGGGGTGTTTGCTGATGTGCCGGAATAATTACTAAAGAAAAAAACTTTATCGAGCCATCCTCGAGATTCCTTCGGTCCATTCTCGAACCAATCACAGGGTATTCAGGGCGTGATTTGGTTCGGGAATGTCAGTATAGCACTTTTTGCGTATGGTCGTTTACCTTGACCACATAACTTGATACAACAGGTAGCGGTGTCGTGAACGATGCGCCCGAGGCGTAGCCCTGCGTCACTATTTGGCCGGAGGGCGATACTACGCTCACATGGTCGCCGCGCACGAGGCCGTGCACGTGCAGCGTGCCGCATTGTACGTATATCGTGTAGGTGCGCTTGCCTTGCTCGTCTGCAATCCGATAGCCGCCTATGCGTAGGGCAAAGCGCTTGTCGTACTGCCCGGGCTCGATGTCAATGGTATAGTCTTCGTTCTGCAGATTGACATAGCTATGCCGGTCGTAGTCTATCAGATACACGTACTTGTAGCCGGCAAACGCCTCTTTCTCCGGCAGTGAGAATGTGGTAGCATTTGTTTTTTCGCTACTTGCCGTCTGTGCCTTTACCTGTTGCCGTGGACTGCTCTCCGCTTCGGGGATGAAGATGCCGAGCGGTATATCCGTATCGATGGGTGCTGCGCCCAGCAGTGATACCTTCGATGTACGGTTGTTGTCCAGTATATACGCTGCAGTCTGGCTGCCATCGCTTGCCCACTTCACGCCATCGCGGCCGTAGCGGTACTCAATGCGTTGGGAGGCACTGCTGTCGGGTATCACGGTTATGTAATCACTCTGACCTGCATTGCGGCGACTGATGCGTACAATGGGTCGTTCCACACGCTCGTTGACGCCGAAGTTAGGCTGACGGAAGATCACATCCTCATGATCTTGCATCGTGGCGGTCTGTGTCAGGAAGGCATCACCCATCGACAGGCGCGTTCCTTTGTCCCACGAGCGACCGGCATAGATGCGGTCGGGCGATGTTATATGCAGATAGTTGCCCTCGCCGTTCATGTAGTAGAACACGTGCGGGATGAACATCTGGCGCATGTAGCCGCCAGCTTCAAGAATAGTGTCGGTGCGGTAGTCGCATACCAGCCATGGCAGGCCTTTCATGTTCCAACCCATATCCTCCTGACGGGTAAATTTGAGCCCTGTACCCGTACCGGCGATGCGGTTGTCATGCTGCTTCAAGGCAACGATCTTGTCCTTGCCATTCTCCTCATAGACGTACTGACCGGGTACCGTAGCAAATGCGTTGTAGCGCAACAGGGCGTTCTGCGCTGTACCAAAATCTATCAGATAGCCTTCGGTTGCCACACGGTGTGCTGTATCCACGCGTGTCCACAGCGAGGATTGTGAGGTTTGGAATGTATAATCCTTTGCCGAACGAGCAATGCCGTTGTACTGATAGGTCTTCTTATTCAGGCTCGACAGCGCACTGCTCAGTTCATCAGTCGTGTTGTTATATGTCGTTGTGGTGATGTTGTCGTCATACCAGTCAAAGGGGAACGCTGTCATGGCAAATCGCTGGTTATTCAGGCGTTTCTCTACTGCCAGATACTGCATCTGCACGGTGTGACCATTGCCGTAGAACGAAGCGCCTTGTTTCAGTAGCATGAAGCCCGGACGGAATATGACATCGCTGAAATCCGTCGAATCGGTAAAAGCCATGGTCAGCGCGCTGCTGTCCATCAGATATACTACCGAGCCAGGATGGGGATATTTGTGTCCGCCGTAGTTTTCGGTATAGGCATTTTGCATCTGCGTTGGGGTGGCGCTGTTACGTTCGGCTTCCGTACGGATGATGTTGGTCAGGGCGGTCACCTCCACTACCTGATTGGGCTCAATCTTCCATGTCTCAAAGGCGCCCATATCCACCGCACCGCCTATGATACGCGGGTTGCCTAACAGGTCACGGTCGTGAGCGTAGTCTATCATCCTGTCTTCTTTGTACTTGTCGTACGATGTGGATAGCGATGCGTATGCCGTTCCGGCATTGATCATGTTGCTGTGCTCATGCAGTTGATAGCCTAATTCGTTGTTCTGCGTCAGGTGAGCAGGTAGGGTATATGGATTACGTGCGGTCAGGTAGGAGGCAAAGCATGCCGCCGGTCCGTCAGACTCATTGTGGGTGATGTTGTTTATTAGATTGCCGGCTGGCACATCGGTATCGTCTATGATCCGGTCCTCGGCGCGGGAGGCGGTGATGGTATTGTTCAGCAGTAGTCCGTTAGCGCCTGCCTTAACGATGGTGTCTGCCTCGTTGCCGTAGAATAGCGAGTTGTATATCAATCCGCGTTGTACATCCGCCAATGGGGCACCGCTTACTTGGTTACCGGTGATGATGCAGTTGCGGAGGGCTGCATGGGCGTTCAGTACGATGGGCGCACTCTCCAGTACCGTGTCTGGATTGCTTATCACAAAGCCGTCCAGCATAAAGCCTGTGATAAAGTTATCCGTCTCAGCCTTCACCGAACTGATGTATGTACGCGCTGCGGCGGTGCCCGGTGCTGCTACACCAGGGGTGCTGGCGCGCACTTGATTGATGTAGCGCTGGCACTCCTCGTTGCGATATACATTGTCATCCAGCCATGCCGTGTCATTGAAGCTGCCCGGTATGCTGCCATATACATATACGCCGTCACGCGCCACTATATCCACGCGCTCATTGGGGTTGGAGCCCTTCACAAGCACGTACGCCTTCCGGTCATCAGGCGTGCCGCTCTCGCCCTCTGATACCTTGAAGTACGTATATACCGATGCCACATCAATAGCACTTTGTAGTTGACCCTGACCGAAGGCGTTCTCCCACGACGACCCGTCGCCTGCCATGGCTACGGCTAAGGTCGGACGCACATATACTACGCGCTGGATGGCGGCCTGACACTCAAATGCGCCACGCTCCATGCCTATACCCGTCAGGCGTGGCTTGGCTCCCAGATCACGATCCTCGGTTACGGAATAGACATTGGCGGCCTTGAAACCTACAGGGCGACTCCACCACTCGTTATCCACTGCCGTTGTCTTATCGGGGTACGCGCGGTGGAATACGCGGCTGCGGTAGATAGCCGTGTCTGCCATGTTCATCATTTTTACGCCCGGGTTGATCTGGAAGTTACGTTGTCTGCGCTGCTCCGCGGTGGAGGCTGCAGGATTGGGATCGATAAAGTATGGACCGTAGAAGATGTTGTGGTTGTCGGTTGCCAGATTGTCGTTGTGATAGCTCGCATCGCCGTTGCGGAAGCAGCCCCATACGGCATTGTTCGTTACCTTGTCGGCTATGCCGATGCGCGTGCTGTTGGTTGTTTTGTCCCATTTGTTGCTGGCTATCTCCAATTGGACGGTCGTATCGTTGGCGAGGTCATCCAGCCAGATGGCTGAGTTGTGCAGCTCACTGCTCTCCGAATCAAGGGTTATATGTCCGCCGTTTAGGGCGAAGGTTGAGTTCACTATGATCACTCCGTTTGGCACCTGTGACAGGTTATTTTCGCCCGACACGACATCTGCTGCACGCGAATAGATAGGGGCGCCGGCATTGGAGTGGAATAGGCAGTTCACCACAAGCGTCTTGCCACCACCGTGGTCAATGCGTACCGCAGGCGACAACTCCTCGTCCAGTACCGACCGGTCACCATTGTCCATAAACGTACAGTTGGACAGCGTTAGCTTGGGTAGTGCTGTCTTCCGGTTATCAACTATGGCGGAGTCCGGATACAAGGCAAAGTTGAAGTCCGGCGTATATACGGCATCGGTTTCAATATACTGGCGTTGCCAGCGGTAGTAGATGGCCGCACCACCCTTACGGCTCATCACGCCGCCTGCGTTAGCCAAACCGTCACTGGAGGGGTCCTTGGTCGAATAGGGGTTGACAAACGTGATACCGTCAAAGGTGACAGGTACAACCATGTTGTCGCGTGTGCGCAACTCACCTTGCCAGTTTGCCTGTATGTTTTGGCGTGTCATATCTTCGATTACGAACAACTGGTTGAGTTGGTTATGTACGCCTATGTTCGGCATCTCAACAATCGTGGGGTTAGCCTGCGGATTACGCTCGGCACTACGGGAGTCATAGCTGTAGCCGCCAAGGAAGGTAAGGCTCTGCACATGATAATCCTCATCCGCCAATGCGCTGTCCGGCAGCAACGGAGATAGAGAGTTCGTGTTGATAGTGAATGTCCGGCGGTTGTCAATCACGTTGGTCGGGATAAATACGCCATCGTCACCGCCTATCATACAAATGTACTTGTCATGATTGTTGTGGGATGACAATACCAGATCAATGGCCTCTTGCAGGTCCGCGGTAGGCGTCTCCCAACTGAGCCCGTTATGTTTCTTGTCGCCCTCACGCTGATGGGTGGCTACCCATACAGTATCTATCTCGTTGCCCTTGATGTCCAATTGGATGTATTGGTATTCATAGATACCCATATCAATATATACATCCGACACGCCTATTCGTGGATTTTTGGATATGCGCAGCATCTGTGGTATGCTCTCGCTGTCTCCATCTTCTGTATGCGACATGTATATCTGGTCGCCGCACGGCATAGGGGGTGTGGCATAATCGTTGTGTAGAAGCGAGGCACGCATAGCCAGATAGTTATACATCGCCGGTGTATCTGTCGGCAGCGAAGGGTCAAAGGTGGCAACTGGCAAGCCGTAGATGGTCTTGACGTTATCCTCCATTGTGGCTGACGGATCAACAAGCTTGGCTGAGTCTAATGCTTCTTCGGGGGTGTCGTAGTGTGTTTCGCCGGTCAGGTCGGTGATGTAGTGCGATGGACCGCGAACAACGGTTTGCTTGAGGTGTCCCCATCCCTGATCGGTGGTAATCGTCTTGCGGGTGGATAGCCAGTCGGCGTTCTGCATGTAGCCGTCAATACCGGCAATCAGCGACGGCTGGCGGAAGTTGGGGCCGTCAGCGGCGTTGTTCAGGCGGTTGATCAGTACGTTGTTGTTACCGCGCAGGGAGGTATAGGCGTGGGTATAGTCGCCTAACAAATCACCCGTCGGGTTCTCAGGATTGATCTTTACTGGCACGGGCAGTGCTCGGGCATCGCGGAAGTTTTCGTACTCTGCGCGGGTTAGCAGGTAGCCGTCGCTGTTCGAACGCATGCCTGTCGGACCATACGATTGGCGGTATGAGCAATAGAATAATCCCTCCACCTTGTCGCCTTGGGCACGCAACTCAGCCAGCTTGGTAGTGACGGCTGTGTTGAAGGTATCTCCTACTTGCAACCAGTAGTGGTACGTGCTGTCATACTCATGGAATAGTCGCTCATATTCGCGCCAATCTGTCGGGTCGTAATGGAAGACCCCGGCGCGTGAGCCCTTGTACTTCAGGTTGAAGGCTTCTATCGACTCCTGTGTCGGACCGGCATCATCGTCCGCATGGGGCAGATCGCCAATGCTCTCTACTTCAAATACCTCATTGCCCCAGAACATCGTGTTGAACACGGCTTGAATGGAGTCGCGGTTGCCATAGTGGCTGTTGGCAAGGAAGTTGTAGATTGCCGAGTAGGCTACTGCCTTGTTGCGCATGAAGTGGCAGTTCTCTACGCGCAACTGACTGGTCTGCGAGATGGATAGCGCACCGCCAAAGCCCTGACGAGCATCGGCATCTGGTATATACTCGTGGGTGGAGGCTGCCGTGATGGCATACATGCCGCGGCGGGCCTCGTTGTTGTCAAACAGCGTGTTCACTATGCCGCAGTAGGAGTTACTGGCTATACAGCCCCCTGCCGACCATGGGATAAACCGTTGGTCCAGCTTCGTCATCGGACCTTGCGAATAGTTCTGTGTGAAGTGGCACGAATATACGTGCACATCGCCGTTACTGTATATCGCACCGCCGTTGCCCGCCATGTTGTCGTGGAAGTATGTGTTGCGTACCACGAGGGGGATGTTGTACTTGGCCTGCTGGGTTACTACAGGTATATGTCCGTCGTCAACATCAAATGATTGCGTCCAGTTGCCGTCCACAAATATACCTCCGCCTTGGAAATATGTCTTCTTCTGATAGGCGTGCGCCACCGTATCGCTTGGCTCAAGGTGGTTGGCGTAGCCGCCCACTACGTGTATGCCATCCAGTATTACCGCGCGTGCCGTACGCGAGCGCTCGCACTCTTCAGTGAAGTGATCTGCGTCCGTCTGAGAGATAGGATTGGTCAATATCTTTTCGCCATGCTCCCAATCCGCCCTGGCGTTCTCGGTACGGTATTTGAACGGTTGCGGACCTACCTTGTTTGAGTCGGCATGAATGGTGATTACGTGATATACGTGCGTAAAATCTTCGCCTGACACCGCGTTGCCGGACAGTATCGTCTGTCGTGCCATCTCCCATGGCTCAATTACGGTGTTCAGGTTGATATCGCGCATCGGACGATGTCGGCTGTCGCATAGGCGTATGCTGTCCGATAGGGCATAATCCATGGTGTAACCCGCTACCGTGAAGTTGCTGCCGTTGCCAATCTTGGTGTTTGTGTAGCGGTCGATATATCCGGCTTGGCAATAGTTGTGTCCTGCTGCCTTCGAGTCTATACCGCCGATGATGGTCGTTGCCTCCGGGATAAGGAATGTGTTGTTTCGCACCTGCCCTTGCTCGCCGTAAGCGTTGTGGTAGGGGTAGTAGGTGCCCTGCTCTACATAGATCTCGAATCGGGCATTTCGCAGGTTGACAGGGTCAGCCTTGCGCGCAGCAATAATGTAGTCGAGTGCATCACCCAGTCGGTGGAAGGGGTTCAGTACGCACGAACCCATCTGGCGGTACATGTTCGCGTTGTCGTCGTCGGCTGTGTTCTGCTGGAGCGCGCGTGCCGCATCGGTGTTCAGCATGTCGGTGTGCATCACGAATAGTCGCCGCATCACGTACTTGGGATCAACATTCACTTGGAAAGGCTTGTTCAGTGCACGCGCACCAATCTCTATAAAGTCGTTCTGCTTGGTTACCAAGGTGTCCGACCCCCACGCAAAGCCGCGTTCCGTGCCGTGTACTGCCGTCCATGCTACGCGGCATACGCCGGCTATGTCGATTGAGTCAAGGGTGGAGAAACGGTTGCGCGCCTTGTACCACTCGCTGTAGGTCATACCCGCGCGAGCTAAAACAGAGGATTGCTCTATGGGGTAGTACATCAGCGCGTTGAACGGGTCGCTATAATCCCAGCGGACACCTGCCGATGCTGTAGGCGATATCTCAACGTTACACTGACCCTCCAGTCGGCGTGACTCGATAGCACAGTAGTTGAACGGATAATCGGTTTCCGAACTGGTACGGCTGAAGTTTCCCGACACGTTGGCATAGTCGCCCGCATGATTGTGCCATACTACAGTCGAGCGAACACGCGCATTCGTGTTGTCAAACCATATACCCCCTGCCGTGGCTGCGGCGGTGTTGTCGCAGATGGTGCTGGAGTACATGTACGCCCATTGGCCGGCATTACCGGCATCCAGTGGCTCAAAATATACGCCCGCACCAATGGATGACGAGTTGCGTCGTACTATTGTGCCGCTCACCAATGCATTGGGCTTGAGGTACAAGCCGCCACCATATTCCAACGCCTCGTTGTTCTGTACAACGCAATTGCGTATGTGGGCAAAACCGGTCACTACGGCGCCGGCACCTATACGGTCCTGATCGTCAGGCGAGTTGGCATAACCGTTCTCTATGAATATGCCATCGAGTACAGCGCGATGATTCTCGGCATCGGGGCGCGAACTGAACACTGCCAACTGTCCGCCGTCGCCGATTACCTTTTCCGTAATGACTTCAAACAGGTCGTCCGTGAATGTCACTACATGGTAGCACTGACCTTCGGCACCGGTGTTGGACGTTATATGTCCCGAAATAACGGTGCGGTAGGTCAGCGGGTCGCGGTCATCTACTATATGCTTCTCTACGGCTGCAGTCGCAGCTACAACGTTGCCGCTGTTGTCCTCGTAGTGGTAGAAGTCGCGCTTGAATCCGCCCTTTACTAACACACCGTGCGGAATGATCAGCGAGTAGTCCAGCGTGTTGTCGTTGTAGTTCTGCTTGCCATGTTTGGTAGAACGAACAGGGGTGTAGTACTGCGCGTAGTCATTGCTGGCTGTGGAGTGCGTCGAGTCACCTTCCATCCACACCTCTACCGTCCATGTCGAGTCGGGCTCGTTAGCACGGACGGTGCGGTAATAGGGCGCTGTCATCAGGGCGTACTTGTATCGGCCCGCGGCATCAAATATCTGCTGGAACTTCTGCCGGCACGCAGCGTTATAGGGCGCACTGGCAGAGGCATCACCACCCGGCGAGTCGAAGGCTATGTAGAAGATTGCCTTCCCCGGATGAGTCGTCGTATCAGGACGGATGTCCTTCGCTGCATCGTACTCGTATGCTCCTATATCCACCTGACAATCTTTGACACGATTGGTGAATGCTACATCGTTTGCAGGAAGTTCAGTACCCTTAATGATGTTGTACAAATTGTTTGCACGGGTGTATTGCGCGGCGCCTTCTGTTTTGATGGCATCAATTACTTCGTCCACAAAATTTTCCGTGCCCATGTTAATAAGTCGGTTGTTATTACTTGTCAAACGGAAATCGTTGAGGGATGCTGCACGCCCGGGAATATAGTTGCCCTCATCATCAAAATCAGCAGCGAATGGAGTGGTTTCGGCAGATGGATCTTCGCCATTTATGAAGAAATTACCCACGCCATAGCAAGTGTTGTCGTCCTCGTGGTTGACTATGTTTTTATAGT
>JAFSPC010000142.1 GCA_017443075.1 Paludibacteraceae bacterium | reverse complement strand
GTAGCAGAATCTGCTTGTCCGTCAAACGCATCACCCACCTCGTTAGCAGGGTCGATCTTCTTGCTGGACACCTTGACATTGTACTTTGTTCCTACGGAATCCCATACCAGCACTGCATATTTCTCGCCTACTTCTTCAGCCCATACTTCGAGAGGTTCTTCAACATCACCAATCAGGTTGAACGACACATTGTCGATATAGATATAGTTCTGCTTGTCGCCAGACTCGGAGAGGAACATCACACGGTTACCCTTGTTTCCTCGCCAGTCGCCGTCATAACTGTCGAAGCGGACTGTATAGCGGTATGCTTGGTCAAAACCATAGTTCGTTGCTACTGATGTAGCAGTCACTTGGTTAAGTTTAAGGGTAGTCATCTTCTCAAAGGTTGTAAGGTCTGAGGCATTAGTGATAACACCTACTGTCAGTTCCTTGAGATATGCTGTAGTTGTTCCGCCATGAGCGTCAAACGATATCTGGTATTTGCTGATATCCTCTGTATTCATCGGAGGCATAATAGCATAGGCACCATCCGTCGAAGCGACATTGAACATATACAGATAGCCGTTTGTGAACTTCAAGTTCGTAGTTGCAATATCACCACTACGCATACCCATAGTCCAACATTCAGAATTGCCAACTACTGAGAAGTTCTCCGAATATGTATCAATCTCTGCCCCCTCGCACATGGTCGCAAACGAAACTCCTTCGCTCCACTGGCCGGCATTGCCATCGCATATACCACGAACATATACGTAATAAGTAGTATTGATCTTTGCTGAGTCGCTTATAAACGCATACGGATTAGTTGTCACGTTCTCCCAAAGTAAGACAACGGTACTATCGATCTTGGCGCGTTGGATGGTATCCAATCCCTCTTTGGTCATCGGCTTAGAGGTCATCAGGAACTCCCATTCACTGGAGATCTGAGATTTCCATTTGGCTGTTGCGCCCATCGTACCGATGTTTTCAAACTCGACATCCATTATCTTCGGACATGCAGAGAGGAGACGAACCTCCAAATCATCAATGTAGTAATAGTGGTTCTGCGCTGTACGTTTTACTATACATATACGTTTGCCGGATGTCACTCCTTGATAATCATCCATACGTACTACATACTCCTTGAATGTGCTCGATCCTTGTATTTTGACATATTCAATATGTTCAAAAGCAGTGAGGTCGGTTGCGTCAGCAGGGATGAGACCTATTTCTATTGTATCGTTATACGATGTCGAAGCGGGTCTAATCCACATACACAACTCAAGCGTATTAATCTCTGCATCAAATTCCGGCAGAGCTACCCATGAGTCCGTAGTAGATGTTGTGCTAGCTCCAAGCATAAGGGTATTCTTGCCGGAGTGTGTATATCCATCCAAACTCGATGTACTGATATTCGGGTAATACTCGGTGTGAGAATATGATCCACCAGAAGTGTATGATTTCCACGGACTACCGATCCAACATGCAGGATACTGTTTGAACTGCGAATTTGCAGCATAAGCCTCAAAGTCCTCATTGTATGGAATTGATTCTTTCTCCCTACAATCGGTATTGAATGAGTAATTAACAATACCCGGCAATGTATCATTGCCATAAATTACAGATACTGACAATTGATAGGCCGAGTGCGGGTCAAGCGCAAGATTCACATCCAGCCCGGAAACTATGGTATCAACAGCTGTATTATCTGATACATACTGGATACTATATGTTCCGTAATTATCTGTCGAAACTGCTGTGGGTTTCATCTTGGTGATAACAACCTGATGCTTGGCTTCGGCATTGCCTTTCCATGCAATCTTTGCAGAGTCGGCATCCGCCTCTACCAGGACGTCATAAGGACGTGGACGAGATGACTGTGATGCCATGCTCACCGCATAGATATTGACAAGCACATCTTCAATTTTACCACTCTTAGGCTGGACGCACTTGATAGCGATGTATTTACCCTCACCGGTGTAGTTAACAAACGCATACGAACAATTCTGAATGCGAGGTGATGTAGTGCCCGTTCCGTCAAACACTGCTAACGAATCAAACGTCGCGGGATCATACGGATTAGTCATCACACCCAGTGCGACACGGGCATCTTCTGCATATGCTGCAGAAGTATAATACGGCGAGATAGAGAAAGACATGAATACGTCTTTTACATCAGGCACAGCCGGTAATGCTATGTAGCCGCCTATCTGACGGAGCTCCATTGCCGGAGCGGAACTATAGTAATAAGGCCAGTCACCTACTGAGGTAGAAATATCAAATATCAAGTCATTAAATATCTGGCGAGTGGTATATCCACGCCAGAATGGCAGGATATCGCTTTGAGTATAATAGCCTTTGGCCAACTCTTTAGCATTGAAGGTTATTTCATAGGGTAAGGTGTCTTGCATACGTGGCATCTTCAAGCCTACAGGCAAAGCAAAAATGGATGTGTCTGCGCCATTGACACCTTGTGCATACAAGTAGATGGCCTTACCGTTCAATGTGTCTGATTTAACCTCAACAGTCTTCTCAGTCAGACCAAATTTCTCCCATATAACCTTGTTCGGCTTGCTGCCATCATATACGAGATCGGTAGCAATCAACAGGTTCCACGAAGTTGATGCACCAAGATCTTCCACGCTTACTTTCAGGCGATTGTAATCCGCATCAGCGTATGACAATCCTTGAGGAATAGTTGCCTCCAGAGTATAATCCACTGTCAGATTATCCAGATAGAAGATATTCTTCTTGTCTTTGAAATCTGATGCAAAGGCTATATACTTGCCATATATTGTTGTCTCGCCGAGTGTATAACCTGCGTAGTTCTTCAAATCTACTGTGAAGCGTCGGTGATTATATTCACCTGAAAGATAACATGTATCTACCGGAACAAACGTAGCATACTCATCCGGGTTTGTCATCACACCTACGATTATGCCACCGGCATAGTCATCTCCTACATATCGCTCCGCATCTCCCCAGAATGTCACGGAGAGTTTGCGTATATCGTCCACGTTCATCTCAGGAGTAGCACAATATGCATATTCGCCTGCAGCAATAGCTGAAGTCACCGATGTACTACTGCCTGAGAAAACCAAACAAGTTGTTGAATCGTAAGCATACCTGCGCCAATCAGCTTCAGCAGTACTACGGTTGACGTAGGGCATGATCTTCATCGTCACTCCGTCAGCCTCCATAATGCTCGTCCCCGAAGTCATATACTCCATGTGAGTTGGGGCATTGGCTAGATAGGTCTTATTGAAGTCCTGTATGTATGGTACATCCGAGATGTTACGAGTGCGGAATGTATCGGCTGCCCAACCGCTGGTTTCGTTTGCACAATACGAATTAAGATAGCAGTAATACCATGCGTTACGCTCCAAGCTATCCAACGCATAGGAAAACTTGTCAGTAAATGTATGCACTACTATATCCGAAGGTTTAATGTAGTATGCCGAATCTGCCGGCGACTTGGACACTACGACCTCTATACTATCAGCATCCATTGATGCCAGCCACGACAGGGTGGCAGAAGTGGTAGTCAGTCCACCTACGGTTATGTTCGATGGGACATCACAGGTCGGCATCGGACGGACAATAATTTCGTCGAGAGCTATACCGCGACCGAAATTGTCAGAACCTTCAAATGCGATTTGATACGTTCCTGTCTGTGCAGGCAGGTCAATCGACTCTTCTGTCCATTTCGCGTACTTGACATGCTCCTTGTCCGGATAAGTAGCCAATAGCACCCATCGGCTATCCGCTGATGAACGGTAATAAACACGCAATGTATCCACATCGCCTGTACGTTGCTGCTGAGCGTGTGAAAACATCAGGACCGGAAGTGTTACATCACGCAAGTCAATCACCGGCGTAATCAAACGTGTAACGAAGCGCTGTGTCTGACTCGTAGTGTTGCGCAACAGCAAGCGATAATCACCTGCCGTAGCACCTACGGGGTACTGAGCTTCGTCACCTTTCTCCACAATCCATGGAGTCTGACCGGCCACGTTCTCTTGAGTCCAACCCTCGGGAACGACACCGTCTTCAAACCCCGTGTACAGCACATAGGAGTCTTCCTTGGCTGCAAACGTTGCTATAGACACTAACAGCATCAGCAACGTTGAGAGTAAAGTTTTTTTCATACCTTAAAGATTTAGTTAATAATAATATAACGAACTCCTTTGAGTTTTCTATTACAAGGTCAAGATTTGCCATCTGTCAGCAACCGGTTACTTCCAGCACATGCAGTGCTTAGATTTAGGCGTAATATCGAACAGCAGTGTCAACTTGAGTCCCACACGCAGGCGTTGCGCCTCCTTGACTGCTATCGGTGTATCAAACATACTATTGAAGCGTATATTATCATGCAAGTCCTGCTGCGATTGCGTAAAAGCCGACGTGTTCACGGCCGAGTAATCGACAAGAGGTGTTTCGGTACGCTTATCGTACGATGAGAGCGGTATATCGTATCCGGCAAACAGCCCTACACGCATACGTAACTTCTTTGCATTAAGTGGTATATTTACTCCAATCTCTGCCTCCACAGCCATCTCGTTGGTAGCTGAGTTCATTACGCCCTTGCTGCTATACTCCGCCTCGGACCAGAATCCGTAATAGGGAGCATTGCGAAACGGCTCGATGAACCGTTCATACTCGCCCTGCGTGTACATCAGCGTGGACGACTCAATCGCATTAAGCAAAGGCAATGTTCGCAACGAAGCGCCGACTCCGACATATACCCAATCGCCAAACTGATAACCTACCTGCAAAGGGATGTACAGACGCACCTGCCTTTGCTGTTCGGCAAATCGGCTATAATTGTAACGATATGTATGCATCTCGCCCATGCGGTCAAGCCGAGAGAAGGCATCGGTATAGGTGCTGATTGCCGTGTTGGTCAGAATATAATCTGCACCAACGCCAATATTCAGAAAGAACCCTCCTGCCTTCAATTCATATAGCAGCTGACCGCCACCGCCGCCACCACCACGGATGGATATGTGTTCACCATTGGGCAGATAATTTGCCTCCACGCCATTCAAACTCACGCCCAGCCAATGTGTAACGGTTGAGGACTTATACCGCGGTGCTGCAACCAATACTCCGGATAGCAGCAGAACAATCAAGGATATATATAATCGTTGCTTACTCATTGTTTCACGATCTTGATTGTTCTATGCGTGGATGGGTCAGCCAATATATATATGCCGGCAGGTAGATACAAAGGCTTGGTAGCAGATACCTTGTTGCTAATCAAGCGCCCCATTATATCGAAGAGCATCCATTCGTCGTTGGTATCCGTTTGGATGTCATTAACCGCTGATGCACCGGCTGAATAGATGATAGGGCAGGCGGCAATCGTCACGCTATCTGTGGCGCGGGTCATGACTGCCGTATATTGTGCACCAAGGTCATCGGCTGTAACAATGATATAGGAGTCATTCTCGCCTTGCAGCAACTCGCCGTTACGGTACCAGCGATAGGTAGTGAACGTATAGCCACCATTATAATTCGCGTTCAGCAGAGCTATTATACCATCTTTCTGCGCAACGACTGACGAAGGATAATTCACCGCAATTACAACCGGCACATCCGGTGCAGGGCAACGTGGTGTACCTAATTGCAGCACTGCATGGTAATACCCGGGCTCGATGCTATCCGGCAAGGTTATAGCGACTTCATCGTCGGCCCCGAATGCATACACACCTTCCAATCCGGCTTCTACTGCAGATGAATCAAGTAGCACGTATATACTATCCAATCTACCCTGCTCGACCAATATAGGAAGGCTTACATCCGTAGCATCTGCACAAACCACTATTGTATCCGCCACACGGACTTGCAACCCCGGCTCTACATCCAGATTCAAGGTTACTATACTATCAACTGCCGGCCATTGCAAACTTTGGAGTGTAGCCTTATACGTACCGGATTCAGTGATAGCCTGATTTCCCAGCATAAACACCCCACCTTCGCAGAATGACGTATCGACAGTGAATTGTGTTTCGTGAATATGAATATATGTTGTCAAATCACAATCCCCTATCTTTTCATGAATCGTGTCATTACCTACGCTCCAATACGTATTACCGCGTGTACCGTCGGCATATACGAACTGATAGCCACGTCCGGCATGTACCACCACATCCTCATACCCTACCGGTGGGACATTAACCTCTACCGGTATGGAATCTATACATTCACCATTAGCGCCGTTGAGTGTGCCTATCATCCATGCGGTGAACGTGCCACCCTCTTTCGGATATATATGAGTGAGCAACGTATCCGACTTGTGCACACGAGGTGATCCGTCACCGAAGTTCCATTCTATATTATCCAACAATTCCCCTTTGGTAAACGTTCTGTCTACCACTATAATACTATCGCGAGTATTTGGATCCCACTCTTTGTGCGTGGCTTTGTACAAAACATACGAGTTGTTGTACAGTGTTACCGCATTTTCACAGTTCACAACCTCATATTTGCGTACCCCTGCCTCAACATGCGGCAGACGAGGTATGCCAGTTACCTCCAGAGTATGATAACACTCTTCATTGAATGTAATCAGATCAACGCGATAGGTGGCAGTATCCATAGGAGCAATAGTGAACGAACGTTTTGTGCTCAACACCTCATCCCGGCTATCTTTCCACCAGCGATAAGTGAAACCTGCCGGTGCTGTGAATGTTGTTGTCGGATTCTCCTCACCGCAATTCAGTCCCGACATATCTCCAGACTCACACGATAGCGTTATATACCCATATCCGCCATGAGCACCATAAGTGCATCCGGTGGTGGTGAATGTTACGGTGAACGTCTGACCGGGATGATCCTTCATATTCAGCGATACAGTTGTCCAATCCTTGAAATAGATACTCTCCTTATTGCCATAATCCTTGGAATTCTCCCATCCTAAGGCATCGCCATAGCCCGAAGTGAAGTTGGCATCTCCGCAACCGCCCTCCATAGGCTCGCCGTCTATTAGAGTTTCCATAGCAAATATAGGGTTTGCCTCTGGAGATTCGGGATGTGGATCAGGCAGAACCAATGCGTAGCGAAGCACTAATATTTTATCCTCGTTTTCGGGGATGGTGTAGTTATAGCGCACGCGACTCATGTGTGTTGGTGAATATCTACCTATACGTACGGCAGCCAATGCACCATCCGGCTTGGTGCGCAAATGGTTCATCGTATATGGATCATACTCGTTAGGCATATAATGCAGGGTATGCATTGAATTCAAGTAATCATCGCTGCCTTTATCTACTGCACCTACATTCACTAAGTTGTAGGGGAGT
>JAFSPC010000141.1 GCA_017443075.1 Paludibacteraceae bacterium | reverse complement strand
GTCTGTACATCCGGAGCATCGCCAACGAACTCAAGTTGACCTTTGCTGATTTCAGGAGTACCATTATAGTTGGTAACTTTGCCCGTAACTTTTACTTCCAAACCATTTTCCAAAGCCTTTCCGGTAGGTACAACCGTTAGATACGATTGGAATACTTTCTCTTCACCCTTTTGGTCAGCCATCCAGAATGTGATACCATTGCTGAACAGGTCAGTGATATAGCCATGGACGGTTACCGTTATCTCACCTGTTGAACCCTGCGGCAACGAGAGTGCATATTCGCGTGCTTGGGCGCAAGTTATCTCTTGACCTTCCGTTGGAGTGAACGGACGGTCACCTTTCAGTACAATCTCATCACCGCTCTCTTCATCAGATGCGTAAAATTCCACCTCTTGATTCAGACGATAAGCCTTGTCAGCAGTATTGAGCGTAGCTTGCACATCATATATATTGAGACTATTGTCACCAATCTTTTTGAATGTAAGTTTGACAGAACCAGAAGCGATAGCGCTTTTTGCACCATTGAGTACGATCTCGGAACCTTCTGCCAAAGTATGGTAACCTGCGATAGCATCAGTCTTGCTGCTTTGGAATACAAGATTTAGAGCGTTCTTATCATCGTTGTTAGCCTTTAATATCTCTAAAGTCCACTGGTTTGCACCACGATATGCACTACCAAATGCCCAATCGAGCGTTACGATTTCCTTACCTTTCAGCGTACGAACATAGTAACCAGTATTCAACTCAGGAATATCTACATTGGTATTGTTGTTATGATACATTGCCAAGCCTGCTGCATACACGAGAATCTCATCGCCCTCTACGAACTCAATATCAGCAGCAGAAGCATAGTTCTTGTTCTCTGCGCCCTTCATACGATAGGCTTGCAAGGAGTCATTCGGGTTATCGATATCTGCCATCCAATAGGAGATGTTGCCGTATTGCTCGACGTTGTTGGTAATGATGCTCAACACTTTGCCTTTCACATAGCATTCACCAAGCACACCACCTTCTATACGTGCCAGAGCCTGCGTTACGCTAATGGTATCCACTTTCTCCAGAGCAACGCCTTCGCCTTCAATAGTTACAACGACCTCAGTGAAACGAGCCTGAGAAGCCAGTGTATTCGTCCACGACATATCGTTGACGGTAACTTGCGCGTCCAAACCGCCATTATATGTCTGTCCGCTGGCAGTTTCAAACGAGAAATCTATGGTGGAGATTTTCGTCTCAGACGTGATGGTTACAACTCCATTTTTGTAGCAACGTAGAGCTGATGTCGAGCCGAAACCCTTATCGCATGACAACGTTACTCCACCTTTTGTAACAGAAACTGCGCTACCAGTACCCGAGGTGCCCTGACCTGCAAAGTCACCGGGTTTGAACGTAACAGTACCTGCCAACAATGGCAACACGAGTGCCAATGCACTAACAAGTGATAAAAATTTCTTCATGATTTTGGTTAATAAAGATTGAATATTTGTGTTAATTAGTTCGACATTATTTTGTAATGAAGAGGTGATAGATTAGCACCCCACATAACAAGTCTAGCACAAAGGTACAACTTTTTTTGCAAATATCAAAATTTTTTTGTAACTTTGTTGCGTTTTTAGCAAAATATCTTCATTTTTTAACCAAACATGGCAAAAATCTTAGTTATTGACGACGAAAGAGCGATAAGAAATATCCTGAAAGAGACTCTTGAGTTTGAGGGTTACAAGGTAGATGTCGCCGAAAACGGTGCTCAAGGTGTAGAGATGGCTCAGGCGGGCGCGTACGATCTTATATACAGTGACGTGAAGATGCCCCAGATGGACGGCACGGAGTTGCTGGCTGCGCTGAAGCAGCCCGAGAGCAATTGCGCCGATGTGCCAGTGGTGATGATAAGCGGTCACGGTAATATTGAGACTGCCGTCGAATGTATCAAACAGGGTGCGTACGATTTTCTGGAAAAGCCGCTGGACCTGAACCGGCTACTCGTAACCACGCGTCACGGCATAGACAGCAAGCAGCTCCGGCACGAAGCCAAGGCTCTTAGGAACGAAGCGACGGCGCTGAAGAAGAAAGTGAACAGCAAGTACCAGATGATCGGAACGAGCGCAGCCATTGAGGCTGTGCGCGAGATGATAGCCAAAGTAGCCCCGACCGAAGCGCGCGTGCTGATCACGGGTGAGAACGGTACAGGCAAGGAGGTCGTGGCACGGATGTTGTTCGAGCAGAGCAACCGCGCGAACATGCCCCTCGTGACCTGCAACTGCGCCGCTATCCCATCAGAGCTGATTGAGAGCGAGCTGTTCGGGCACACCAAGGGGTCATTTACCGGTGCGGTAAAAGACCGTGCAGGCAAGTTTGAGCAAGCGAACGGCGGGACGCTCTTTCTGGACGAGATAGGTGACATGAGTCTGGCAGCGCAGACGAAGGTGCTGCGTGCCCTGCAGGAAGGCGAAGTGACACGTGTGGGCAGCGACAAGCCCATACAGGTGAACGTGCGCGTCATTGCTGCCACAAACAAAAATCTGCACACGGAGATAGAGAAAGGAACGTTCCGCGAAGATCTATTTCACCGGCTGAACGTTATACCTATTCACGTGCCGTCGCTGGACGAGCGAAAGGAAGATATACCCGAACTGGTGGAGTTCTTCACCGAACAGATATGTGAGGAGCAAGGTTGGGCGATCAAGCATTTCACTCAGGATGCGATTGCGGCGTTGCAGGCAAGGCACTGGCCCGGTAATATCCGTGAACTGAGGAACGTGGTGGAGCGCCTGATTATCCTATCCGGCACGGAAATCTCCGCCGCTGACATAGAACACTTTGCTTGACGATTCATCTTGCAGCCCTGCGTTACTACCGTGGGGCTGCACTATTTCTGTGAGGTGCTGGCGGTCGGTATCGGTTAGGAAGATCTGCCCGAAGCGGTCGTCTCGCACCAGATCGACAATGCGCGCTACGCGCGAGGCGTCGAGCTTGTCGAAGATATCATCTAAAAGCAGGATGGGGCGATTATCAGCCAAACTTGGCTGATACATACTGAGGTACAGGGCTTGCGCGAGCTTCATGGCAATGAGGTAGGTCTTTTGCTGGCCTTGGCTGCCGACGCGGCGTAGCGGATAGTCGCCTAACTGCAACTCCAGTTCATCCTTATGTATGCCTTGCGAGGTCCAACCTAAGATGAGGTCGCGCGAGCGTGTGCGTTGCAAGGCTTCAGCGAGATCGCGGTCGAAGAGTTGCGAGCGGTAGGTCAGTTTGGGTTGCTCATCGACCTCGGCTATGGTATGGTAGAGGTCGGCAAACAACGGCACGAATGCCTCCACAAACGTCTTGCGCTGGCCGAATATATATTGTGCGTGCGGTACCATCTGCATCTCAATCACCTCAAACAGGTCATCAGCCGGCTGTGGGGTGGCGGTAGCAGGCTGAGAGACGGCATCCGCCTGCTGCTTGAGCAGGGCGTTACGCTGCTTGACCAAGGCGTTGTAGAGACTAAGGTGCTCGAGGTACGCTCGGTCGGTTTGGCCGATAATGATGTCCAAGAACCGCCTGCGTTCGTCACTACCCTCGGCAATCAGCTGATTATCTTCGGGGGAAACCATCACCAGCGGTATGCGGCCTATATGTTCGAGCATACGCGCATAGTCCTTCTTACCGAACTTGAACTGTTTCTTTTGCCCGCGGCGTATGGCACAGGTCACCTGCACAGGATCCTCCAGACTGCCACTGCTGGCGGGTAACAGATATTGCCCCTGCACCATAGCGAAGTCCGCATCGTGATGAATATTTTGCGAATCGATGGTGTTGAACGCCGACTTGGTAAAACTCAGGTAATAGATGGCATCCAAGAGGTTCGTTTTGCCCTGACCGTTTTGCCCGACAAAGCAGTTGAGTTTGTCGCTGAACGTCAGATCCGCTTCACGGATGTTCTTGAAGTTGATGATATGTAATTCGCGCAGTTTCATTGGAGCGATAAAAGTTCAACTAAGATATAGCTCAAGATTGATGGGTATATTACCTCAAACTATTCTACAAAAATTGTGCCACAGCATGTCTGTCATGATTTTCATCGGGTGATTAGGTCAAATGAGTAATATAGGTTTCCCATTGCGAAGGATGTAGCACGGCAGTAGTATCTCGGGGTCCAAAAAACGGGGTACACTACAGATAATAACATATAAATATCCTATGAATAGCCTAAGAATAACCTAAGAATAGCCTATGATTAGCCTATAATTGGATGCTTTCAATATGGGAAATATGTCGGAAATATGTGGGAAACAAAAGGTAGAAGAGCGGGGAAATATAGGGGAAATAAATGGAGATAAAAAGACTCAACCCCACTCGATTGAGCGGGGTTGAGTCATATACGCGTGGGTGTGCGCTATGCGCATCGTGCGTACCTTGCGTGGGTGTGCGCTATGCGCATGCCCGCGTACATTAATTCATAGACGAATCGGAATTACTTGAAGAACTCTTGTACTTTCTCGTTCTCTACGATTTCCTCCTGGAAGATGTAAGCACCGGTTTTGGGGCTTTTAACCATCTTGATGCACTTCGTGTGGTTACGTCCGGCGTTTCCGGTGTGAAGTGTTGCAACCGCTTTCTTTGCCATTGTTTAATCTCCTCTAAATTTTGCATCAACACGGGATTACTTAATCTCCTTGTGGATGGTGTAACGTTTCAGATACGGGTTATACTTCTTGAGCTCGAGGCGGTCAGGAGTATTTTTACGGTTCTTGGTAGTGATGTAACGGCTCATGCCTGGCACACCGGTGTTTTTTTGCTCAGTGCACTCAAGAATAACTTGAACGCGGGCTTCTTTCGATTTCTTTGCCATAACTGTAATCCTCCTAATTTACTCGTAAAGGTACCCCTTTTCGGCTGCTTGCTTGAGTGCAGCATCCAAACCGATCTTGTTAATAGTACGCAGACCAGCTGCACTCACGTTCAGCTGAATCCAACAATCCTGTTCTACCCAGTAGAACTTTCTGTGGAACAAGTTCACATCGAAAGTGCGCTTAGTGTGGCGCTTCGAGTGTGATACATTGCATCCACCCATGGCTTTCTTGCCTGTAATTTGACAAATCTTTGACATTGTATTATATATTTTATTTTTTTCGTAACCAAGCGTCTCGCACGACACGAGAGACTAAATGCCTTAGGGCACTACAAAAGCAGTTCACGATTTTAGAAAAATACCCTAAAAATCAACACTTTTGCGCATAATGCGCGAAAAATCGTACAAAGATACAAAAAAAAAATCAATCTTGCAAATATTTTTACAGTTTTTTTGAAAAAAAGTTCGAATTCTGTAATAAGTGCTTTGCAATTGTTAAAATATGGCATAATTTCTTGCATTTTGCAAAAATTTTTCGTAACTTTGTATGTTTTTGCGGCATTACGCATCGCTCAGCAGCTGTTGAGGGTTGAGAGTTGAGAGAAGTTGAGGGTTGAGGGATGAGAGAAGTTGAGGGGTGATGGTTGAGAGAAGTTGAGGGGTGAGGGTGAGAGAAGTTGAGGGGTAAAGGTGAGAGAAGTTGAGGGTTGAGGGGTGAGAGAAGTTGAAGGGTGAGGGGTGAGAGAAGTTGAAAGTTGGAAGAATATAACAGAAACAATGGATAAAAATACTTGGATTGGATTTTTGCTGATAGCAGCAATCATAGTCGGATTTTCGATGCTCAACCGTCCGTCGAAAGAGCAGATGGCAGAGCGTCAGCGCATCAATGACAGTATCGCCCTTGCGCGGCAGATGGAATGGGAGGCAGAGCAGTTGTCGCAACAGTTGTCAGAAGCGTCGGCAGCACGTGAGGCTGAGACTGAGGACAAGAACGACACCACGGCACTGCAGGAGCGTTTGCAGGCCACATACGGAGATTTTGCGGTAGCGGCACAGGGGACAGAAGACTTTGTGACGCTGGAGAACGAGCGCGTACGCCTGCTGTTCACCACACGCGGGGGACGCCTGTACCGCGCGGAGTTAAAGGAGTACAAGGCGTACGGCGACACAATCAACGACCTGCACCTGTTCACGGGTGACGAGTCGAGTCTTGCCTTTACGCTCATCACCGCGAACAACCGCATCATATCAACGCAGAACCTGTATTTCCAGCCCATAGCGGGTGACTCGGTTCTGACGATGCGTCTGAACACGGCGGTAGAGGACGCCTATATTGATTTCGTATATACCCTACCCCACGGCGAATATATGTGGCACTTTGACATTGTGCCGCACAACATCGAGCGCGTGCTGGCACAGAATGTGAGCACGATAGAGATGCATTGGGCACAGCTGATACCTCAGCAGGAGAAGGGCCGGAAATTTGAGGAGCGTTACGCACAGATGCAGTACATGGATATGAGCGGGGACATCAGCAAGCTGTCCGAGCAGAAAAGCGAGCGGAAGAAAGAAGCCGGCCGGCTGCGCTGGATAGCCTACAAAGACCAGTTCTTCTCCACGGTGCTGATTGCGGAAGACGGCTTCAGTTCATCGGAATTGGAGACAGAGCCTCAACACAAATCGTCGGGGTACATTAAGAACTACACGACGACCACGGCGCTGAACTTCGACCTGAAGAACCCCATGCACCTGCGTTATTACACGGGTCCGAACCATTACAATACGCTAAAGGCGTACGATGAGGGAGTGGAGAAAGCCGATAGGTTGAACCTGAAGTCGCTGGTGCCGTTAGGCTGGAAGATTGTGTCGTGGGTGAACGTGATACTGGTGATCCCGATGTTTGACCTGTTTACCTCATGGGGGCTGCACATCGGGCTGATCATCCTACTGATGACCATAGTAATCAAGCTGATCATTCTGCCGTTTGTATTCAAGAGTTACCAATCCACGGCCAAGATGCGCGTGCTGAAGCCTCAGATAGACGAGATCAATGCCAAGTTCCCTCCAGAGAAGATGCAGGAACGCCAGCAAGCCACGATGGCATTGTACCAGCGTGCTGGCGTTAGTCCGATGTCGGGTTGCCTGCCGATGCTGCTGCAGATGCCGGTAGTGATGGCCATGTTCTGGTTCTTCCCGACGGCTATAGAGTTGCGCGGCAAATCATTCTTGTGGGCAGACGACTTGTCAACCTACGACTCAATCATATCTTGGGGCACGCCAATACCGCTGATTGGCGACCACCTGTCGCTGTTCTGTATATTGTTCACGCTCGTGAACGTAGCCTACACGTACGTAACGATGCAGACTCAGGCGACAGGCAATGACCCGTCCGCCAAGATGATGAAGTGGATGATGTACCTGATGCCGTTGATGTTCTTCTTCATCTTCAACGACTATGCAGCGGGATTGAGCTACTACTATCTGTTGGCGTTGTTCTTCTCAATACTGCAGACGATGATCTTCCGTTGGACGACAGATGACGCGAAGATACTTGCTCAGATGGAAGCCAATGCTAAGAAGAAAGCCTCAGCCAAGCCCCGTTCAGGTCTGATGGCCCGGCTTGAGAAGATGCAGCAAGAGCAGCTCAAGCAGGCTCGCGAGAATGCCAAGGCCCAAGCCCGAAAAAGATAAAAGATCAGCCAAGCTTGGCTGATAGCACAATAGACGTGAACGAACAGAAACTCATATTACGATCGTTTGGGAGCGGCAGTAGTGGCAACTGCTACTACTTCGGCACGATGGAACGCGGCGTTCTGATAGACGCCGGCATATCGGCTCGTACCATTCACAAGCACCTGAAAGAGATGGGCTTGGACTTCAAGAACATCATGGGTGTGCTGGTGACGCATGATCATGCGGACCATATCCGCGCAGTAGGGACGCTGGGCGAACGCATCCACCTGCCAATCTATGCCACGCCGTTGATACACGAAGGGATAGACCGTAACTACGGTGTAACTCAGAAGTTGCGCTCCGGCAGGCGTTACTTCACGAAGGGCGAAGCCTGGCAGCTGGGTGATATGACTATCAACACCTTCGGCATATCGCACGACTCGACAGAGTGTGTGGGCTATGTGATTGACTGCCTGGGTCAACGCTTCATGATAGCGACCGATTGCGGCGAGCCGAACGAGCAGCTGGAGGAATACCTGAAGACAGCTAACCACATAATCATCGAGGCAAACCACGACGAGCAGTTACTGCTGAACGGTCCGTACCCCACGTACCTGAAGCAGCGTATTCTGTCGCCTCGCGGTCACCAGTCGAACGACACCTGCGGGGAGCTGTTGGCACGCAATTACCACTACGGTATGCGCAACATCTTCCTCTGCCACCTGAGTCAGGAGAACAACGACCCGAAGGTAGCATACGACACCATAAGCGACCATCTGATGGAGATAGGCGTTGTCCCCGGCAGAGATCTTAACCTGTGTGTATTGGAGCGTACGACGCCCAGCGCGACCTTTGAACTGAACATTTAGCACCACACCCCCTATCGGTGCTTATAGAACTGAATATGAAAAAATTAGTAATCATACCCACCTACAACGAGAAGGAGAACATAGAAGCCATCATTGCTGCGGTGTTCGGTTTGCCCGAGCCGTTTCATATCCTTGTGATAGACGACGGTTCGCCTGACGGCACAGCCGCCATTGTCAAACGGCTGATTGGCGAGCAGACGACAGAGCGTCTGTTCATCGTTGAGCGACAAGGCAAACTGGGTCTGGGCACAGCCTACATAGCCGGTTTCAAGTGGGCAATAGCCCATGCGTACGACTACATCTTTGAGATGGATGCGGACTTCTCGCACAACCCGAACGACCTCGTCAAGCTATATCAGGCCTTAGCCACCGGCGGCGCAGATGTGGCAATCGGCAGCCGTTACGTAACCGGCGTGAATGTAGTGAACTGGCCTATGGGACGCGTGCTGATGTCATACTTTGCATCGAAATATGTGCGCACCGTGCTGGGCATCGATGTACACGACACGACGGCAGGATTCGTGGGCTACAAGCGCGAAGTGCTTGAGACCATCGAGCTGGACAAGATCCGATTCAAGGGCTACGCATTCCAGATAGAGATGAAGTTCACAGCCATACAATGCGGCTTCACGATCAAAGAGGTGCCCATCATCTTTGTCAACCGCGTATTAGGCACGAGCAAGATGTCGGGCGGTATATTCTCGGAAGCCTTGTTAGGCGTGATCAGGCTGAAGGTGTCCTCGTGGTTCAGGAAATACCCGAAGAAAGGGGAAAGTGAAAGGTGAAAGGTAACAGTAAAAGGGGAAAGGTGTTGAAGAGAACGAATCGATATCGATATGCATGCACGCTGGTATCACTGTTGGGTACAAGCGTGTTACTTTTGTGCCTTGCCGGTTGCGGAAACAAGACTACTAAAGCAAGCAACGAGACACCCGCGGAGACGACAGCACCGGCTGCCAAAGAGGTACGCTACATATATGGCATAGCCGCCGATTCGTACGAGACAGACACGTGCCGTGTGCTTGCAGGCGAGACCTTGTCAGGCATACTGCACCGTCATGGGTTGAGCGGCGAGCAGTGGCGCGCCATGCAGCCCCTGCTCAAGCAGCACCCCGAGTTATCTGCCATACGCGAAGGCGGCCACTATCTGACCTTCCGCAACGACACCGCACTATGCTACTACGCCTACCGGCACAACCGGCGCGAGACCACTATCGTCTCGCTGACAGACAGCATGTACGTATGGCGCGACACCTTACCCGTTGACACGCATCAGCGCTGCGCCCGCTTAGCAATCACCTCATCGCTCTGGCAGGCTATTCACAATCAGGATCTGCCCGTTGAGTTGGCTCTGGAGCTATCAGAGATCTATGCGTGGACGATCAACTTTTTTGCCCTGCAGCAGGGCGACAGCGTGCGCGTACTGTATGATGAGATGTATGTGGACTCGGCACGCATAGGTATAGGGCGCATTCATGCGGCACACTTCTACCACGGCAACCGCTGGCTGCCGGCATACTATGCCGACACAACATTGCTGGCACCATGGCAGGCTGGCAGCGTGCAGCCGTTTGCATCAGGGTACTACGACGAGCAGGGCAACAGCCTACGGAAGACCTTTCTGAAGGCACCGCTGAACTACAAGCGTATATCCTCGCACTTCTCCTACGCGCGCAAGCATCCCATCTATCACACCGTTCGTCCGCACACGGGTGTGGATTATGCTGCACCGGCAGGAACGCCTGTAGTGGCATTAGGCGACGGCGTTGTAACGTTCCGCGCATACAAAGGCGGAGGTGGGAACACCATCAAGATCCGCCACAACAGTATGTACGAGACCGCCTATCTGCACCTGCAGAAATATGCCAAAGGGCTGCAGGTGGGACAGTACGTCAAGCAAGGCGATGTGATAGGCTACGTAGGTTCGACAGGTGCAAGCACCGGACCGCATTTGGATTTCCGCGTATGGAAGAACGGCAGTCCCGTCAATCCGCTGACGCTGGATTCGCCGTCAGCCGACCCCCTGCCGAAAGAGGCACATCCTGCCTACGACAGCCTGGTGGTAAGATATAAAATGACAATTGATAATTGATAATTGATAATTGATATGTTATTCTACGAAATCAAAGTAAACTACAGCCGTCAGACAGGTGAAGATAATCCCGGCAAGGTGAAAGAGACCTATCTGGTGGAAGGTTTCACCTGCGCTGATGTAGAGGAGCGCGTGATGGAGGAGATCAAGCCCTTCATCTTCCAAGGTGACTGCGAGGTGCAAAGTTGCAAGAAGGTGCAGTATTATGACCTGATCCCCGTCAACAGCGGCGAATATTGGTACAAGTCGCGTGTGGAACTGATCACTATTGACAACGACAAAGAGATCCGCAAAGCAGCCTCAATTCTTGTGCAGGCAGACAACATGCAGGATGCACTGCACACGCTGAAGCAGCACTTGGCATCGTTGGACTGCGAGATAACAGGTCTCGCCAAATCACCCATTGTAGATGTAATACGAGCAACAGAATGAAAAAGATCATATTAACCGGCGACCGCCCGACCGGCAAGTTGCACATCGGGCATTACGTAGGCTCGCTCCGCCGGCGCGTAGAGCTGCAGAACACGGGTGAGTTCGACAAGATTTACATCATGATTGCCGATGCGCAAGCCCTGACCGACAATGCCGACAATCCTGAGAAGATACGCGAAAGCATCATGAACGTAGCGTTGGACTATCTGGCAGCGGGTTTGGATCCGGATAAGGTGACCATCTTTATCCAGAGCGGTGTGCCGCAGTTGGCCGAGTTGGCGTTCTACTACATGAACCTCGTATCGGTCAGCCGCGTTCAGCGCAACCCCACGGTAAAGACAGAGATAAAGATGCGCAATTTCGAGGCGAACATACCTCTGGGCTTCTTCTGCTACCCTGTATCTCAGGCAGCTGACATAACGCTGTTCCATGGGACAGTAGTGCCTGTAGGAGAGGACCAGAAGCCAATGATAGAGCTGACGAACGAGCTGGTTCGGCGTTTCAACTCGACGTACGGGGAAGTGTTCAGCGAGGCACAGATCCTGCTGCCAGACAACGCTGTATGCATGCGTCTGCCCGGCACAGACGGCAAAGCGAAGATGAGCAAGAGCCTCGGCAACTGCATCTATCTAAGCGATCCTGCTGAGGTAGTAGAGCAGAAAGTGAAGAGTATGTACACCGACCCCACCCACCTGAAGGTGAGCGACCCCGGACATCTGGAGGGGAACGCCGTATTCACCTATCTGGATGCGTTCTGCAAGGACGAACATTTTGCCAAGTATCTGCCCGAATATCAGAACCTGCAGGAACTGAAGGACCACTATACCCGTGGCGGTCTGGGAGATATGAAGTGCAAGATGTTCCTGCTGAAGATCATGCAAGAGATGTTAGAGCCTATCCGTCAGCGTCGTGCCGAGTGGGAGCAGCGTCTGCCCGAGGTACGTGCTATCCTTGAGCGCGGTACAGCCGAAGCACGAGCGGTAGGCGAGCAAACGATGCAACAGGTACGCCAAGCCATGCGCATCGACTACTTTGCCTAATAACCTGACGAGAGTTATATATGTGACATAAACGCACAAGAAGAAATCAAAAGGAGGGCGTGTCGGTTTGACACGCCCTCCTTTTGTATCGTATCGGATTCAACAGCACGCTACTGCACCATGAACTTGCCGGCGCAGATGCGCTGATTGTTGCTATAGAACATGTAGAAGAACACTTGACCGTGAACCGGGATGGTGAAGAAAGCCCCATCGCCATGGGCATCTGTAACGATCTCGCGCCCGTTGGGGTCGGTGGCCACGGTTACATCATTCGGGTTGCAGAGAGGCAGGGGCTGATCGAACATCAGATGGCCATAGTGGTCGAAGATGGCAATCGAGGTATTGTTACGGATCGAATATGCCGCGAACTGATCGGTGCCGGCAATCTGCTTGAAGAGCACATCGGTAGAGCGCGCCTCGAGTGCCGTATTGATGGATGATACACGGAAGAGTATGGAGTAAGTGGACTCCGTGCCATCCTCAGCGGTACAATAGATGAACGTCTTCTCGCCCACAGCCCCCGGTGTGATAGACACCTCCGCACGGGCATCAGCAGCCTGCGCCTCGATATTAGGCAAGGTCTCGCCCTCAAACAAGAGATACTCGTAGTCGAATACCGAGTCATTGAAGTTAGCCAAGGTAACGCCATTGACAGCGATGTCGGAAACCAAGCTGTTGCTGCTCAGGCTGATAACCTGATTGATAGCATAGACACGCACATCGCCGTTCTGCGCCTTAACAGTGACATAGATTGTGCTGTGCTCCTCGGTGACCGTGATCGTTTCGGTCGTATCGCCGGGAACATAGGTTACGGCATCGGCGTGAACAAACGCAGTCGAATCGGAACCAACAGGATAAGCAAGGGTGTAGAATGTAGAATCCTGATGGAAGCCATCGACCGTAACACCGCTAACCTGCAGGTCGGTGAGGTAATTGACAGGGCAGCCCTCGATGACGAAGATTACGACATAATCGTAAGGCTTGCTGTTATCCGCCGACAGTGTGCTGATGGTGACAGCTTGTCCGCTGACAGCAATCTCCATCGTAGCCGTCGAGTCAGCGAGCGTAGCCGATACCTGAGGCAGCTCGGTTGTGCCATACGGCAGGGTGATAGTGTATTCAAACGTATTCGGGTCGAAGCCTGCCAGCAGTTCGTCGCCAACGGTGATAGACGAGAGGTGTGCCTCGGACGATTTAGCCTCGATGAACGTGAGCGTATAGGTGCGCTGCTCGCCGTTCTCCGCGGTAACGGTGATGGTAACCACATTATCGGCAACGCTGATAACAACCTCCTGCTTGGGGTCAGCCTTGGTGAAGGTAACCACGGGCACAGCCGTTGTGCCATGCGGCAGGGTGATGGTATAATCCGGCGTCTCGGGATCAAAGTCCTCGAGCGGTGTACCGCCAATGTTGACAGCCTGGAGGGTAGTGTTGTTGTCACGCTCGACACTGAAGTTGATAGCATAACGACGCTGGTTGCCATTCTCGGCAGTAACGATGATAGACATCGTGCCATTCAATCCTGTGCTGACGCTGTCGATAGTCTGGTACGGGTCACCGGGTTCCAGTTCAACGAGCGGCAGTTCGGTAGTACCCTTCGGCAGCACGTAGGAGTACGTTGCGCGGTACGGGTCGAAGCCGTCCAACAGCAGGCCTTTGACATTGATGGCAGCCAAGGTGTCGACATCCGACGGCAGGATATTGATCTCCACACTATACACAGCACGGTGGATACTATCCTCAGCCAGCACGGTGCACTTGTAGGTGGTACGCAGCGTTGTAGCAATCGTGTCAATCTGCTGCTGTTGCTGCCAATCGTCGCCCTCGTAGAACTTGATTGACGGCAGTCGGCGTTCACCTTGCGGCAAGGTGATGACATAACTGAACACATCGGGGCTGAAGCCTTCGAGTGATACCTCGTTGGCGGTGATGTCACTCAAGGCAGCGTTCTGCGACAGTGTAGGCACGAAGGTGACCGTATAGGTAGCACGCGTGCCATCCTCAGCAACCACATCCACCGACCAGCGGAGTCCCTCGGTGTTCTCGTTCTCGGCAGTCTGCTGCGTGTAGTTCTCCAGTTCGAATGTTACGGCACGCGGTTGCTTCTCGCCCACAGGCAGCGCATAGGTGTAGTTGAACTGACCGGGAACAAGCGTGAGCGGGCTGTCGCCAACCTCCAGTTTAGCCAGTGCAGTGCTGGACGAATACTCGACCTTGAAGAAGAGCACGTAGGTATTGCTATGCACGCCATCCTCCGCATGGACGGTGATAAGCACCGTATCCTGACGCGAGGCATCGATCTCCATTGACTGTCCGACATGCCCGAGCTGAGCCGACACATCCGGACGCGGTTGTGTGCTGGTGAGCGGAATGGTGTAATAGCTATTCATCGGCGTGAACGGAGTGAGTGCAGCGTTGTAATCGGTGAACGACTGACCATTGAGCAGAATATCTGCCAAAGATACATCCGCTGACAGCGGTTGGGTGTAGAGCTCAACGACATAATCGTTGGTCGTAACCTGATCTTGCGCTACAACGTGCAAGGTCAGCGTGTTGCCATTGAGAATCTTCTCAATCGTCAGGAAGCGGTCGGCGGCACTATAGCTGACCTCCACATCCAGGTCGGTAACCGAAGCCGAGTAGAACGTACGGTCGGGCGAGAAGTTATCGAGCATCTTGCCATCCAGCATCAGCGCGGTGATCTGTGCGTTGTGTGAAGGCTCGGCGGTGAGAAGCAGTTCGTATACATTCTCGTTGACGCCATCCTCGGATGTAACAGTGATGTAATGGTACGTTGTATCTTGGTCGGTATAGGTCTCTAATGCAATATTCTGTGCATACTGGTTAGCCACATACATCACAGCCGGCAACTTAGGTTCAGCCAGCTTGGGGTTCTCTGCAGGGAGGGTTACGACATACCGCATCTGATCAGCAGCAAAGCCCTCAAGGTCAGCCCCATTGAGGCGAATCATCTTCAGCGTAGCATCGTCGGAGAGCTTAGGCAGAACATTGATCACATAGGTGAGCGTGTTGATGCCATTCTCTGCCTTAACATCCAAGGTATAACGCAAGCCCATGGCATTGGCAGGTGCGGCGTGACGCCCTGCAGCACCTGTTATAGCCTCAACGCTGACAGAGGTGGTGATGGTCTGTCCGGGCTGAGCAACAACCTCGATACGGATAGGATCGTTGCTTGCATAGTTGTACTCGGTCTCTGCCGGCGAGAAATTGTCGATAGGCTCACCGTTGACGAGGATCATTGACAGGACAGCCTCAGCCGAAATCTCCGAAGGATAAACAAGGCTATAGGTGTGCTGCTCAGTACCATGTACTTGCCATGTAACAGAATCCGGGGTGATGGTCTGCACGACAGTATCGGATGCAAACTCGCGCACGAAGGATGTAGCCAGCGGTTGCGGTTTGGTATAACTGTAGGTAGAGGCATCAAAGCCCTCGATTGTATAATCATCCAAAGCAAGGTCGAAGAGCTTGCCACTGGTTGGTACTACAGGAGGGGTATTGGTGATGGTGATAGTATCTTTGGTTACGCCATCCTCCGCCACGATATACAGCACGCCGTTGTCGAGAGTGACAGTCTGTCCGTCCGACTTCTTGACAAACTTAATATTCGGCATTTCAGCCTGCGTAAGCGCATAGGTCTTGATAGCGGGGTCGTACTCCACACCTGCAGCAGCTATGCCTGCCAAGGTTACATCGTTGGACTTCTGCTCAACGAAGGTAACGGTGTAGGTTTTCGCTTCGCCGCTCTCAGGCGTTACGATGATAGTAACCGTCTCGTCGGTCTGGCTGACAGCAATCGTCTGCAGGTTGCTGCCATGGATAGCCTGTACGTCATACAGACGCTTCTGACCAAAGCCTACAGGAATCTCGTAGTCGGTGACATCTGCATTCCAGCCGGTAACGGTTAGGCCGTTGACCTTGAGGTCAGCCAAGGTAGCGATGGTGGAAGCCGGACGTTTTACTACAACCTGATACGAGGTGAATGTACCATCCTCGGCATAGTTCGTGACGGTAGCGGTACGCGTGAGTGCTTTCGGGTCAGTGGTGTCCCATACAACCTTCTGCGCCTGGTCGCTAACCTGACCGACAAACGACAGTTGCGGCATACCAATCGTCTCGGCTGACGGCAAGGTGTAGGAGAAGGTCTTGCCTGACAAGGTAGCATCCGTGCCATTGACTTTGACCTTAGAGAGGGTGCTGTTGTAAACAAATTTCACCCAATCTACATACATATCTGCAGGGTCAACAAAGGGAGTACCTGTTGTTCCTGATACTGAATAGTATGAGTTCAGCACGATATTTAATAAGGAAGGCTCACCAACTGCATTATTTGCAGCACTCAAATCGTAGCTGTACGTTTTATATGACGAAGATGTTGCCGACTCGTTCCATTCCAATTGTTTGGAACCAGTAGAACCTGTCAAACTATATAAAATTTGGTTTTTATTATCCACCTTGTTGATTTTAGCATTCACTTGCATCACATCGGGGGTATTACGGAAGGTTATACCACCTGATACCGAGAAGTTAGATGAACCTGCAACTCCCCAATTACCAGCCACTGTACCCAATGTAATAAATCCCGGTATGTTACCACCACCAGGTGTACTATACTTGGATTTCAAGTGCACGACACTTGAGCCGTCTTTATTCAAGAGTTCATCAGGAGAGAATGAGAAGAATCCTGAATGTTTACCTAAAGCGTCAGGAATGGTATTCCAACCTGTCGGTTTCTGTGCACTGGAATATGTCTTGGCACTCGTCCACGCAGTAAAATCATTATTGGGGATTACATCACCCGTATAGTAATACCAAATATCATAGGTATTGGTATAGCCATCTTTGGTAACAGAAGCCTGCCAATGTTTGGTATTATTGATAGAAGGAATCATCATATTACCCGCAGCATCCTTTGCTACGATGGTCGGCTGTGCAGTAACACTGATGACATACGAGAAGCGGTTCTTGTCAAAGCCGGCAAGTGCCGAACCGTTGACTGTGATACTCTCCAGCACGGCAGGATTCTGCGTTTCGATGTTCGGGGTGATGGTATAAACCTTATCTTCCTCATCACCGCGGTTAGCCTTCACGGTGATGATAGTCGGGGCGAATATACCACCGGGCTGAACGATCACAGCCTGCTCGTCATAGCTCTTGTCATAACCGATGTTGAACTCAGTCGTTCCGTACGGCAGGTTGATAGTGATGTCGGTCTCGTCCTCTGCCACCTCACGCTTGGTATCCGCCTGTTTGTTGGTAGTGATATACAGGGCAGCAAGCACATTCGGTTTGTCGGATGCAGGCACGTTGAAGTTGAAGTTGTAGGTGCGTTGGTCGCCATTCTCAGCCGTAACTATCAGTTGTGTAGTACCGCTGATAGGTGCGCTGATGTACTTGATACTCTGCTCGGGCTCGGCTGCCGTATAGAAGATGGTAGGTACAGCCTTGATCTGGTAGGGCAGATTGACGATGTAGTCGGTTGTCTCCGGGTCGAAGTCAAAATCCACATCCTCAAACACTACCGACTGCAATGCCACATTGCTTGACTTCTGAACAGGGAAATCGATGTTGTAGTCAGCAGTCGATACCTTATCAGCTGCTATAACATGAATATGTGTCTGACTATTGACAGCACCGTAATGAATCTCAATCGTCTGATTAGGTGTAGCACCTACCGGACGAATAACGGGTACGACCTCACTGCGCCAAGGCAGGGTATGCGTATAATTGTAGGTGCCGGGGGCAAAATCCTCAAGAGGCGTACCATCCAGAATGATTGAATCAAGTTGGGCTTCGGACGAATATACCGGGGTATAGTTGATGGTATATGTTGCCGTCTTGCCGTCCTCCGACTTAACGATGATCTGCTGCTGTGTATCGGAGGTGTTGACCGTCAGGATGGTTTGTCCGCCAGCAGGTGTTACATCCAATGCCGGCAATTCGGCACCGGCATCAATATTCCTATTATAGGTATATACGCCTTCCTCCAAGGCTACAGGTTCGCCATCAATCGAAAGCGCTTGCAGCTCGGTAGAGGTGAAAGGCTCGATGGTGAAATCCAGTGTATAGACGGCAGTCGAATCGCCATTCTCGGCATAGACAGTGATAGCAAAAGCCTTGTCGCCGGTCTGACCGAGCGTAACCACCTGTGCCTCGTTGCCCAAGGTGTAACCTATCTCGGGCACTTGGCTGCCGGCAGGCAGCGTGATAGGATAAGCATATACAGCGGGGTC
>JAFSPC010000140.1 GCA_017443075.1 Paludibacteraceae bacterium | reverse complement strand
TATAGTGCTTTCAAAGGTTGTAGCAGCTTGACATCTATTAATATTCCTAATAATGTCACAAGTATTGGTAGTAGTGCTTTCTCTGGTTGCAGCAGTTTGACCTCTATAACCATTCCCGAAAATGTTTTAGATATGGGGAATAATACTTTCTCCGGTTGTAGTAATTTAATATCTGTCATATGGAATGCAAAGAATTGTAAAGATTTCTCCTATACTGATGGACAATATTCTGCATTTATATATGCACCATTTTATGGTATTAAAACTCAACTTACTTCTTTTGTTTTTGGAAATAAGGTGGAACATATTCCTTCTAATCTCTGTTATGAAATGAGTAATCTTAAATCCATTAAAATGCCTGAAAGTCTTAAGAGTATTGGCAAGGAGGCTTTCCGCAATTGCAATGGCTTGACCTCCATTACAATAGGTAAGAATGTTACGGACATAGAATATGGAGCTTTTTCCGGTTGTGAAAATTTGACATCAGTAACTATCCCCAGCAGTGTCACAAGCATTGGAGAGGATGCTTTCATGTATTGCACCGGTTTGATCTCTGTAACGATTGGCAATAGCGTCACAAACATTGGACGTTCTGCTTTTCTTGATTGCAGCAGTCTGACCTCTGTGACAATTGGCAATAGCGTTACAAGCATTGGGAATAGCGCTTTCTCTCGTTGCAGCAGTCTTACATCGATTTATATGTATCCGACTACACCACCAACAATTGATAAATATACTTTTTACAATATCAATGATAACGCAATTTTATATGCTCCTATGGGATGTTTACAAGTATATAAATCTGCTAAGTATGAGACTGGAAAAAAAGTTGGTCGCTATGATTCTTTTACGTCTATGAATATTCAAGGCCCTATCATCAGCCAAAATATAGTAACTTCAGCAACTTCCAGCACAATAATATTTGATGCTGATTACGCTCTGATACAATCAGTAGGTGTTGAAGGTGGCGAACAACAGGCAGGCAATACATTGGAGTATATTGGTTTGGAACCTAACAGTGAGTATAAGGATTTTTCTATTATCCTTACCCCCGTTGTAGGTTTACCCGAGACGGTGAATGTGTCTTTCACCACCACCGCCCTCACTCTGACGACCAAACCGTCAAAGGCAGTTTCGGCTACTACGGCAATCCTCTTAGCCGAGACGAATATGTCGGATGCAGAAATAAATTGCGGATTTGAGTACAAGCGCAATGACGCGCCGGACGATATGGCAGGAACAAAAGTCTTCTGTCCTGTAGCTTCCGGACAGATGGCAGGACGGCTCAAAAACCTCAAAGATGATGTGTATTATAAATACCGTGCTTTCTATCAGTCCTCGGCAGGCAATATGTACTACGGTGACTGGCAGTATATCTTCACCGGCGACGTAGCGGTAGAGTTTGACCCGATTCTCTATACCTACGGCGCAACCGTCGTGAAGGAGAACGAAGCCACCATCAGCGGTTACGCCCTCGCAGGCTCGGAGGACTTTACCGAGCAGGGCTTTGAGTACTGGGCGGAAAGCCGTACAAATAACGGTACAAACGCACCGCGGCGTATGCCTGAGGCGCTCAATGAACATTTCTTTGTGCAGGCAAGCGGTATCTCGTTGCGCGTAACGCTGACTAATCTGGATGCAGGAACAGTGTATAAATACCGCGTCTATGGCAAGGTAGGCGACCAATATTACTACGGCTCCGAACAGACCTTCACCACTACTGGCACTTACACACCGCCGACCTATACCATCACCTTTGCCAACTGGGACGGAACAGAATTACAATCCTCGCAAGTGACGGAAGGCGAGATGCCCGAATATACCGGCGCAACACCTGTTCGCCCGGAGGATGAACAAAACACATATTCCTTCAATGGCTGGAGCCCGGCTATCGTGGCTGCCACGGCAGATGCTACCTATACAGCTACTTATGCCGGTACGCCGAAAAGTCAAGGCATTGAAGATGTACAAGGGGACAAGGTACAATGTACCAAGGTTCTTCGTGACGGGCAAATCTTCATCTTCCGTGGAGACAAGACCTATACCCTCCAAGGGCAGGAAGTAAGATAAACTTTCCACATAGATTCGTAAGAGCCACCGACTTCTTTGCCGATGGCTCTTTTGTTTAGAAACAGAATAGACACCTATCTAAGATGTCTGTAATGGTAATAGCATTTTCAATCCTTGGTTTCTTCCGGTTTTCAATTGCCCGTACAGGGTGGTCATCGTTGGCATTTGCGGTACATTTTGCGCTAATACCATCAGCATCTTTTTGGTTTTTTCTGTCGTGGGAACAGTTATTCGTCAAGCATAGGATAGCCGCGCTCAAGAATCTGGTTTACAATATTTTGGATGCGGTTCTCATAACAATTAGTCTGCTCGACAAATCGCCCTCTTCTACCCCACATTTGGGAATGCCATCCGTATGTGCTGCAATATCAGAGTCGTTTTTAGTACTTGTAGGTACTAAACAGATTTGACAAATAGTAGAATGTTGGTGTATAGGTCACATTTTTAGGGTTTCAGGATTTTTTTGACCATGCGGATGACCTCTCGTTTGCGCTGAAGGATGTAGTCCTTTACCTGGCTGTCAGTGCGGGAGAGTAGGTCCTGATACATGGGTAGCGAAAGGAAGGTGAAGACCGTCATCGAAGCGATGGTCATCATCAGATCGAACGGTTCGATTCGGGCTATGCGTCCGGCTTGTTGTTCGTGCTTGAGGCGTGCCTCAAACTGCATGTAAATCATCACATACGATGGTTTCTTGACAAAATTCTCGCGTAAGTACCTTCGTCGTTCCGGATTGTTGACCAATTCCTCAAGCACAAAGAACGGCAGTTGCGGATTGCGCGTGAGTGCATCGAAATACAGGCTGATAGCCTGCTCGATAAAGGCATCGAACGATTCCTGACTGAGCAGCGATTCGCCCACGACCTGCAGTGCGGCTTGAATCTGCTCGAGGAAGATTTGCCGGAACAGGTTTTCCTTGGTGCGGTAGTAGTAATGCACCAATGCCTGCGTGCATCCTACCTCCTTGGCAATCTGCGTGGTAGAGGTTGCGGCAAAGCCTTGGCGGAAGAATAACTCCTGCGCCACATCGCGAATACGGCTTTCCATCGAGTCGTTTGCAGTTTTGTCGGTTATGATGTTGTCCATATTCATAGCTGTTTAATTATTTAACAAGAAATGTAAGCGGTTGGTGATGTTGGCGTCAGAAGTACCGGCGTCAAAGTCGAGGAACAGCAGGCTGAGTTGCGGGTAGCACAGCTTATACCGTTGCTCGATGCCTTTGCTGATAATATGGTTGGCAATGCATCCGAAAGGTTGCAGCGACACCACTTTCTTCACGCCGTTGTCCGCGAGGTCGCAAATCTCCCCCGGTAGAAACCAGCCTTCCCCGAAGTCTGCTGCGGAATTGATAACTTTGCGGCTCTTCTGCCAGATATCCATGATGTCGGTGAACGGCCTGTAGAACGGGAATGGGCTGCATAGCCGGTCATAGACATGCGCGTAGTGCCTTAGCAGCCGGTTGGCGAGCCATGCTTGCCAGGGTCGGAGTCCGTCGGCTCGAATATGCTGGTCGCGGTTGATATAGGCGTTGGGGATGGCGGTAGAGAAGAAGCCCGTGATAGCAGGCGGTACGACCTCCACGCTCTGCTCTACGAGCCAGCGCACCACGCCGTGGTTGCTGAACGAGTTGTACTTGACATAGATCTCGCCGACCACTCCCACAACGGGTACTCGCTTTTGCGTGTCGGTGATGTCGGTGAAGGCTTGTACAGCCTCTTGCATCAGTCGCCGCAGGCCTTTGTAGTTGCGCCGTGCAAGCAAGGGTTGCGCGGCGTTCAGGTAGCGGTCGTACAACAGGCGTGCGGTAGGCTGTTTGGCGCGTGCGGCTGCAGGATAGTACAACTTGGATAAAGCATCGGCAAAGAATAAGGCTTCTACCGTCGGGCGGATCAGTTGTCGCCAGTTGATTTCGAAGCCCGGTTGGCTGTTCTTGAGGCTGGGTCCGATAGCTACGGCAATCACCGGCACCTGACTCATACCTGCCGCAACGAGTGCGTTCTTGATGAGCGAATAGTAGTTGCTGGCGCGGCATTGTCCACCGGTCTGTGTGATGGCAACGGCTGTCTTGCTCAGGTCGTATTTGCCCGAACGTAGTGCGCGCATGATACTGCCCACAACGATGGTGGCAGGGTAGCAGATGTCGTTGTTCGCTACGCGTAGCCCTTCTTCGGCGTCCGCCAGATCCGCCATCGGGAGTGATACGAGTTTGTAGCCCGCCATGCCAAACAGCGTGGGCAGAAACTCGTTGTAGCCCTCGGCAAAATAGGGCGCAAGGATAACACGCTCGCGATCCTCTGCCTCAAACGGCTTGGTGGTGATGGGTGCTTCGGCGTGGCGGATAATCGGTTCGTTGTGGTTGTCTTCTGTTTTTCTGCTGTTGGGCTGTTGTACCGAAACGCTCTCAACGAGCGAGCGGACGCGTAGGCGCAGCGAACCTATGTTGTTGACATCATCAATCTTCAGTACCGTCAGGTTCTTGCTGTAATGCGACAAGATCGTGCGTACCTCATCCAGTATGAACGCATCAGGCCCGCAGCCGAACGAGGTGAGCTCTACCATGTGCAATCCGGCATAGTTGCTGTTGCCGACAAAATGTGCTGCCTTGAAGATCCTGTTCGGGTACGCCCATTGCGCCATGGCGTTCAGGTGCTCATACACGCCTTGTCCGGCATGGGTTGCCACGTTCTCGGTGATGACATCTATCCCCATGGCCGCTATAGCATCAGCGATCTTGTGCTGAATGAGCGGGTCGATGTGATAAGGTCGCGCAGCCAGCAGAATAACCATTCTCCCCGCGGCTTCGGCATCGTGCAGCACTTGCAGGTTCCTGCGCTCTAAGGCATCCAGATACTGTTCCTGCGCATTGATAGCCTGACTGATAGCGGCTTGTGCGGTACGTTCGTCAATGCCCAGTGTAGCCAGATACGCGGTCAGCGAGGCGCGCAGCAACTGTTCGTCTTTGAACGAGATGGTAGGTGCATCCAGCGGTATGCCGAAGCGTTTCTCGGGATCGATGGCACTCTTGATGACATCCGAGTAACCGCTTACTATCGGGCAGTTGAACGAGTTCTTCGCCTGCTCGTCTTCCTTTCGCTCGAACACTACCCACGGGTAGAAGATACGGTCCACATGCTTGTCAATCAGATCCATTATGTGCCCGTGCATCAGTTTGGCAGGGTAGCAGATGTTGTCCGCCACAATGGTTCGCACGCCTTTGTCAAACAGGCGAGTAGTGCTTGTGCCGCTCAGTTGCACTTTGATGCCGCAGCAGTGGAAAAGCGTTTGCCAGAACGGGTAGTTCTCGTACATGCCTAATCCCCTTGGCAGACCGATGGTTAACCCGCTCTCGGCTCTTGCCTCCTTTCGGGCGAAAAGCATCTTGTATTTCTCGTCGAATAGGTTGATGCCTACACGCGCCCCTTCGCCGGCATTCGAATATACACGTTCGCAGTTGTTGCCGGACACGTATTGCCTGCCATTGCCGAATGCATATACGCGCACCTGACAATGGTTCTGGCAGCCCGGGCAAATCTCTTCTTTTAGCTCGAAATGGTCAGATTGTATCAGCTCTTGAAGCTTCATAGATGTGGTGTTGATGAGTTCTTGTTTGTCAGCATAGTTACATCATGCGGTTTTGGCTGTTTTGCATGGCGTACAAGGCGCAGCCGTAGGCGCCCATCAGTTCGGGTATAGGACCAAAACCTACCTGTTTGCCGGTGAGTAGCTCGAGTGCCCTGACGACAGAGTGGTTGCGGAACGTACCGCCCTGCACCATGATATGTTCGCCCAGTTGGTCGAACGACTGCAACTTGAGCACCTTGTACAGGCAGTTTTTGATTACTGAGTAACTGAATCCTGCCGCGATGTCGTCAATCGCCGCCCCTTCGCGCATCGCTTGCTTGACTTTGCTGTTCATGAATACGGTGCAACGCGTCCCCAAGTCGTAGGGGTGCTGCGCCAAGGTTGCCATCTTGGCAAAGTCGCCTACCTCGTAGCCCAGTTGCTTGGCAAATGTCATGATAAAACTGCCACAGCCCGACGAGCATGCCTCGTTGATCTCGATGCGGCGTATAGAGCCGTGGTCAACGAAGATAGCCTTCATATCCTGCCCGCCTATGTCCAGCACGAACGACACATCGGGCTGCAAATGTTTGGCAGCCATGAAGTGTGCCATCGTCTCAACGATGCCGTGGTTCAAGCGGAAAGCAGTCTTTAGCAACTGCTCGCCGTAACCGGTCGAACAACTGCCCGCGATGTCTATATTCCCGCCCATCTGCTTGTTCATCCGCAACAGTGCGCTGTGGAACGCCTGAAACGAGTTGCCGTTGTTGTAACTGTAATCGGTGAACACGATTTGTCCGGCAGCGTCAATCAGTACCAGTTTGGTGGTGGTGCTGCCGCTGTCCACGCCGAGGAAGTAAGGGGGTATGTGTGATGTTTGATGTGTGCTATTTGATGTGTGTTGGCTTTGTTTTTCTGCCAGCCACTGGTCGTACTCTGTTTGGCTGCCGAACAGCGGTGGCAGCGTGTGGGTAAGATTGCAGCCTTTGTCCTCAGCGTTGTCAAACAGTTTGCGAGCCTGACTTGCAGCCAATGCTTGGGAGGGCGTACCGGTCAGTAGCGCCGTACCGATAGCGGGAATATATTGCGTGTGCTCGGGTACGATGCAATCCTCTTCTGTCAGCGACAAGGTGCGTAGCAGGTGCTTGCGCAGTTCGGGGATATAGGCGAACGGACCGCCGCACACAAACACCTTGGGGTGTATCTCTGTGCCGCGTGCGAGCGCACTGACCACTTGCATTGACACGGCGTTCAGCATGGACGCGGCAATATCTTGCTTGCTTACTGATCGCGAGATCAGATTCTGTATATCCGTTTTGCTGAATACGCCGCACCGCGAGGCAATGGGATAAACATGTTCGGCACGTGCCGCGAGGCTGTTTATTTGCGTCACATCCACGCCCAGCAAGGTTGCCGTCTGATCGATGAATGCCCCCGTGCCACCGGCACAGTTGCCGTTCATACGCATGTCAGGCACGCGCCCGGGTTCAAAGAAAATCATCTTCGAGTCCTCACCGCCTATGTCCACCAGCGTGTGCACATCGGGGTACAGCTGCTTGACAACCTCGGCTGCGGCTATCACCTCCTGCACGAACGGCACGCCTAAGCGTGTGGCATAGCCCATCCCGACAGAGCCTGTGATGGCAATAGCGACCTCTGCCTCGTCCGGCAAATCGGCCAACAGTTGGCTAAGCATACTCTTGCCAATCACCGCCGGTGCGGCATTGTGCCTCTCGTATGCCGTGGCAAGCACCTGGGGGCTGCCATGTAGCCGGCAGACGAGTGCCATTTTGATTGTTGTGCTGCCTATATCTATTCCTAATTGATACATTGTGTACCTTGTTTAATAGGGTTATTAAATATGATGCAAAAGTACACAAAAAAGATGAAAACTGCAAGCCGTGTAGTGCTTTTCATTAAAATAGACCGTAATTTCTTAATTATTGCACGCTTTGTTTGATAAATAAAGGCGAATTAAAAGGATAATTTTTTGTTGCGCTGTTTCTTGCAAATATCAATTTTTTTTGTACCTTTGCAGTCGATACCGACAGGAATAATTTTTTTAATAGTTTAATTATTTTATGCAAACAAAAGCCCGTCCTTCAGAACAGGTAACCGAACGCGAACTTCGTAATCAATCCCTTGCCTTCAAGATTGCCACCGAAGGGGTAGTGCTACTCAGTAATAATGATGCATTGCCCATATCACCCTGCCCGATAGCCTTGTATGGCTCGGGAGCCGAATATACTATCCATGGCGGTAGCGGCAGCGGCGAGGTGAATGCGCGTCATAATGTTACCGTGCTTGAAGGGCTGCAAGAGGCAGGCTTCACTATCACTACATGCGATTGGATCCGGCGCTACGATCAGTTGTGGCGTAAAGGCAAGCGTGATTTTCTTAGCAAGGTGCATTGGCAGATGCTTGTTCCGCGGCGTCATTATTTCGACCGACTGATGGAAATGTCGTATCGCTATCCGTCAGGTGATATGCTGATGGACAGCGAATTAGCAGAAATAGATGCCGTTACGTGTATCTACGTCTTGTCGCGTCAGTCAGGCGAGGGGCACGATTGTACAGATGAGCCGGGCAGTTTTCGCCTCGATGAGACGGAGATACATAACATCAGCAGCTGTGCCGGATACTTCAATAAGCTGGTGCTCGTGATTAACACCGGTACGCCAATCGATATCTCTCCCATTGCCGATCTGCCGGGCTTGTCAGCCGTAGTGTATATGGGGCAGTTAGGTATGGAGGGCGGTCATGCTCTTGCAGCCGTGCTTACGGGCAAAGTCGTTCCCTCCGGCAAACTGGCCGTCACATGGCCGCAGGCGTACAAAGATGTACCTTTTGGCAATGAGTTTGCACAAGATCCGCATCATGCGCGGTATAAGGAAGGTATCTATGTCGGATATCGTTACTACGACAGTTTTGGCGTCACGCCCCGCTATCCCTTTGGCTACGGGCTCAGTTACACGGATTTTGCCATCCGGCATCTGGGTACAACTATCCGTGGTGATGAGGTGCAGACCAAGGTAAGCGTGACGAATACAGGCAAGCAGTATTCCGGCAAGGAGGTAGTGCAACTATATGTGCGTTGCCCCGGGCAGAACCGCGAGTATCAGCAGTTGGCAGCGTTTGCGAAGACCGCAGAACTTGCACCCGGGCAGTCGCAGACGCTTGTGTTGTCTTTCTCCGTCCGTGACCTTGCTTGTTATGATGAGCAATCAGCGCAGCGCGTGCTGGCCGAAGGTGGCTATCTGTTGCGTGTGGGTAATTCTTCGCGCAACCTGCAGACTGCGGCTGTTATACGTGTTGCGCATGCTGAAGTTGTCAGCAAACATCGTCATCTTTGTGCTGCGCAGAGCATAGTGGCAGAACTCAGATATGACAATGTGATTGATATCCCCGCCGATGTGCCGGAACTTGTGTATATCTCTTCGGATGCCGGAGGTCAGAAGCCCGATGCTGAAACTCAGAAGCCGGATGCCGGAAGTCCGATGCCGGATTGTACAGCATCACTCACGGTGAAGGATTGTATTCGCTTCTGTGCAGGTACAGGTATGGATGGTGAGAAGGCAGGTTTTCGCACGCCGGGGGCGGTTGGGCACACTACCACAGCGTTTATCGATCGCGGCATACCCAATGTGCAGATGTGCGACGGGCCGGCCGGTGTGCGGCTGGAAAAGCGGGCTGTACTCTATCCTGATGGCGATATCAGGGCACTTGACTTTTCGCTGTCGTTGTACGAATATTTCCCACGATTCTTACTCAAATGGATGGTGCTGGGCGATCCCGACAAGGGGGAGGTGGTCTATCAATTTGTAACAGGGTTTCCCATCGAAGCCGTAGTGGCGCAAACGTGGGATACGGAGCTCGTTCGTCAGATGGGCGAAGCAGTGGCTACCGAGATGCACGAATATGGCGTGATGTTCTGGCTCGCACCGGCTATCAATATTGTGCGCAATCCGTTATGCGGACGCAACTATGAGTATTACAGCGAGGATCCGCTGCTGACAGGCAAGATGGCAGCCGCCGTGACACAAGGTGTGCAGGCTACCAAAGGGTGCATAGCTACGCTTAAGCATTTCAGTGCAAATAATCAGGAGAGTTTTCGCTATACAGGGTCATCTGATGTCGATGAGCAGGTGCTCAGGCAGATCTATTGGCGCGGCTTTGAGATAGCCGTTCGCGAGAGCAATCCCCAAGCCGTTATGACGGCCTACAACCGCATCAACGGTACGTATTGCGCCAACAGCCGTGCGTTGTGTACAGACCTGCTGCGCGGTGAGTGGGGATTCAGCGGCCTCGTGATGACCGACTGGATGTCTACGGGTCCCGACCGTGCCGATCATGCCGAGGCTATCCGTGCAGGCGTGGATATCATCATGCCGGGGGATGATAAGGTGGTTCAAGCGCTGACAGAAGCCTATGCGAAAGGCGTCTTGTCGGAATCGGATATCCGTCGTGCTGCATCGCGCGTACTGTCGGCCATTGCGCAATCCGATAACAACTGCGCAAGCAGATAATGAATATTACTGCGTGTACCCCGGGTTCTGTTTCCACCCCGGATGCATGGTAATCAGTTCTGCCGGTATGGGGAATAGAGTGGTGTGCCCTGTCCATTTGCCCATGCGGATCATATCGTTGCGGTGCCACCCCTCCCACATCAGTTCGCGCCAACGTTCGTAGTATATATCATCCAGCGTAGGTGCTGTGGTTAGCGGTTGGGCACCAACGCGGTTCCTCACCTCGTTCACTTCATTTTTGCCATCGCGTCCAAGGCGCGTGAGTGCCTCAGCCTTCATCAGCAACACGTCGGCGTAGCGGAATAGAACGATATCGTTCTTGCCGACTGTAGCGTCGTGCAAGCCATTAGGGTCGTGTTCGTATTTCCTAAGCCGTGCGCCGGCATTCTTCTCGTAGGGCGAACCGGTCAGGTCGGGCTGAATCTTGTCGGCATGATACACTAAGGGTGAGACGCCGTCCTCGGCATATACAACCGTGCCATTGCAATACACGGTGTCGTAGTAGAAATACTGCTCGAAGCGCGGATCTTGCTCAGCGGTGGCATAACCGAATACCTGTAGGGTTTGTAGGGTGGCAGATGCGCCGTTCTCACCACCCATGCCTAAGGCGGCAGCATGGTTGTAATGGGCAGAGCGGTGGAAGTAGTTGTAGTGCGCCCTGTACAACCCTGCTTCACGGGGAATGGTAAAGATGTTTTCTTCGGAATTTTCGTTGTTCAGGGCAAAATTGTCTGCCAGCATAGGCGCCAGCCTGTATGCCGTGCTGATTCGGTCGGCGCATACGAGCACCGAATCGTATAATGCGGTGTTTTCCGCACCCGTATATACAGCGTGGTTAAGGTACAACTTCATCAAGGTGAACTGCGCGACATAATATGTCATCCTGCCGTAGTATTCGCTGCTCGGGTGTTGTGCCTGATCGACGGCTAATAGCGGCATGGCAGCCTGCAGTTCGCTTACGGCGTAGCGGAACACCTCTGCACGCGTGGCAAGATGCAGGCTGTCGGACCGAACAGTTGAGCGCGTAACAATCGGTACGCTGCCGTATAAGTCCACCAGATAGAAGTAGTACATGGCCTTTAGGGCCTGCAGTTCGGCTCTGAGTTTGCTCAGTTCCACATGATTGGCGTCGGCGAGATGATAGCCGTCGATGCGCTCCATGCCGGTTACGCACAACATGACGACTTTGAATAGATAATCCCACGTGTCGCGTATCGAACTGTCGTCCGTCGTCCATGTGTGCAGGCGCAGCCTGTTCCAGTAGCCGCCGTCGTACCAGTCACCTCCGCGGGTGGGGATTATCTGCTCGTCGGTAGTCAGCGAGTTCAGGTCATACACGCCGCGCCCCGTACCATGCAGGCCTTCTGAATCGCAGTCACCGCCGATGTAGTGATATACGGATAGCACGGCGTTCTGCTTGAGCGCACTCATCGAGGCGAACGCCTCTTGCTCGGTTAGTGCGGAATGTGGACTCTCGTCAATAAACGAGCATCCGCCAAGCACGAGGCACAGCACGGCGATAACTATAGTATGCTTGTTACTCATTTCTCAATTCTCAATTATCATTTCTCAATTCTCAGAATCCTACTGACACGCCCAAGGTATAACTGTGCGTGAGCGGGTAGGTGCGTTTGTCGTCAATGCCTATGGTGGAGTTGATGTTGGTGCTGTTGATCATCGGAGTGAGGCCGCTGTAACCGCTTATAGTGGCTACATCGTTCATGGTCATCACCAGCCGCAGTGACTCTACCACTTTGTTTGCCGGCAGGGGGATGTTATATCCAAGGGTGATATAATCGATGTGCAGAAAGTCGCCGTTCTCCAGCCAGTAGTCGGTCACCTTCTGGTCATATATCCTTGCCTCGGGGGCTTTGGCAAGCACATTGTAGAACGGCAGTGAACCGAGGTTCATGTAGGCGAGACTGGTGCCGTTGAACACCTTGTGACCGAAGGCACCATTCAGCTGAATAGACAGATCCCAATGCCTATACCGAAGGCTGATGTTTGAGCCCAACAGGAATTTCGGCGTAGCCCGCCCGGCAGCGTACCATTCGCCTGCCGTGTAGGTGTAGCCGTCTTTCGGGTTGCCGCTCATGCCTGTGAAGCGGGGGAGGTAGAACGTTGCTAACGGTTCCCCTACAATCTGCCACACGATATCGTTGTCTCCGCCATGCGAACCGGCACCGCTCAGTGAGGCGATGGGCTGGTAGTCGGCGGCATACAGATATTCATCACCTCGGTAGCCGCTCAGCGAGAGCAGGCGGTTGTGCTGCCATGTGAGGTTGGCGTTGATCGTCAGTTTCCAGTCATGCGTGTTGACTATCGTTCCGCCTACCGACCACTCAACGCCTTGGTTACGCATGCTGCCAAGATTGGCTATCAGCAGGGGGTAGGTGTACGGCGGAGTAGATACCTGATAGGGGTAAAGCATGTCGGTCACCAGCGTATGGTAGTACCCCAGACTCGTCACCAGCCTTCCGCCGAACAGGCTCATATCAATACCCACATTCGCCATTCGGCTGACCTCCCACTTCAAGTCAGGGTTAGCGTTGCGCAGCGAAGCGTAGGTGACAACTGATTTGCCGGCAATGCTTGTCACGCCGTTGGGCTCGTACAGGCTCATCGTCAGGTAACTGTCAATACCCGACTGGTTGCCCGACAAGCCGTAACCGGCAGTCAGACGCAGGTCGTCGAGCATCGGGTTATCACGCAGCCACGACTCGTTGGACATGATCCATGTCGCAGATACGGATGGGAATATGCCCCACTTGTTGTTCTTGCCGAACTTGCTGCTGCCGTCTGTGCGCAGCGAGGCGCTGACCGAATAGCGACCAAGCAGGGTGTAACCGAGTTTACCCATGATGGATAGCATGTTCGCCTTTGTGTAATAGGAGTCTGTGCCCTCCCACGGCCGCAATGCTCCGCCTGACAAACGGTCTTCCAGCAGGGCTGAGGTCGATGCCTGGTAGGTAGTCGCGTAGTAACCCGAGCGTATATCGGATTGCAGTTCAGCCAAGGCTGTAGCCGATATGTCGTGTATGTCGTACTTCTGGTTGAAGACGAGTGCGGCATTGGCGAGTATGGCGTGCTGCTTGTCAGTGGCGCGGTAGGAGGTGCCGCCATCTTCGGTAGGCAGACTGCGTGTGTCGTCGGTAAGGTGGAACGTGTAAGCGGCAAACAACTTGAGGTGTAAAGGCTCGATGAGACGGAAATCCAGATTCAGATTGGTGCTGACGTGCGCATTCTCGGGCGTGACGCTATTGGTCAGCCATGCTGCGGGATGGCTGATCTGTGAGGCTGCAGGGTAACCCGCGTAGGTGCCGGTAGCGTCCGGCGTAGTGGGGAAGGTAGGATTGAAGCAGGCTGCACTGTAGAACAACTTTTGCTCGTTGAACAGGTGTTGCTCGCGCTTGTACGAACCGAACATGCCGAAATGGATGGTCAGTACGTCCTCAAACATCCGCTGCGTCAGATTGATGTTCGACATGAAGGTGCGTGCACCGGCATGGCCGACCACTTGCTGGTCGTCTATATACCCTATACCTGCGCGGTAGGCTGTGTTTGCCGAACCGCCCGTGAACGCCAGATGGTGATGGTGCGACACGGCGGTACGCGTGATGGCGCGCTGCCAATTGGTGTTGCACCCCATGTCTATCATCGGCAGGTGGTTAGCCGTCGCAAACCGGCGATAGCCGTCGGCTGACAGCATGTCCAGTGTCTTGTATACTGCCCCGATGGCTACCGACCCGTTGTAATGTATATGCATGTCGCCTTGTTTGCCTTTGGTGGTGGTTATCTCTATCACGCCCGAGGCACCGCGCGAACCGTACAGAGCTGTTTCGCTGGCGTCCTTCATGATGCGAAAACTCTCGATGTCAGTGGGATAGACGGCTTCCAGCAGGCTCATGTCGCCCAACACGCCGTCTACGATGATCAACGGGTCGTTGTTGCCTGCCAGCGAGGTAGTACCGCGTAAGCGTACGGCACTCATCGCGTTCTGGGCGTTGCGCTCAACCGTCAGACCTGCTACGCGACCCCGAATGGCGTCAATCGCATTGGACGACTGATCACGGTTGTTCATGTCACTTTCGCCCAGCGTAGCACCATACGTGCGCTTGACGGCTACCTCCATGCTGTCTGACCGGGCAACGGCAGTGACGGATAAGAGGAGCGCAAGTGCAGCAAGGCACACAACCGAAATACGAAACCTACGCATTATCAACTTTCACTTTTCACTTTTACCTTTCAATTGCTTTCATGATCTTTGGCGCTATGTCGGTGTTATCTATCCACCCTGTGAACTGCTCTGCCCCCTGCCCGATAGCGAATACAGGTACGGACGATGCCGTGTGGCTGTAACTCGTCCACCCCAGTTTGGCTTGCCGGTTCAGGATGCTGACCGCCGTGCCGCCTAACGCGTTGATTTCCTTGTACAGCGTTTTGACTTTACCTTTGCCTTTCAGCGTCTTGCGGAACGCCTCTTGCAGTTCGCGGTCTTCTTCGGCAGTAATGTTGACGCCGGTGTAGAAATCCAGTCGCTGCTCCAGTATGGCGCGCACATCCTGCCACTTGGGGGCGTCCTTGTCTTTGTACAGTTTGCCTAATTCGTCCGACAAGGCGCCTTCCGAGCAATGCTGGTGCTTCAGCAGTTGCAGATTGAGCGTGTAGTTGCTGTTACCCAGTGCCAAACCGCCCGTCTCGTGGTCGGCGGTGATGACGATCAGTGTCTCGTCGGGATGACGGCGGTAGAAGGCTAATACTGCACCTACGGCACCGTCAAAGTCAAGCGTCTCTTGTATGTTCGTCGCTCCGTCACGGCTATGACCGGCATAATCGATCATGCCGCCCTCTATCATCAGGAAGAACCGCTCGTTGTGCTCATTCAGGTAATCGATAGCAAACGGCACGAGGCTTGATAGATGCAGTTGTTCGTCTCTGCCGTCGATCATGTAGGGGAAGTTGTCGCAGCGCTTCTTGCGGTCCACCCCGTCACCGGGCTGAACGAGTATCATCTTCCTTGCCTGGTGCTGCTGTGCGCGTGCCTCTTCAAGCCCGTGCGCCAGCGTGTAGCCTTGCTGCTCTGCCAGGTCGTACAGGTTAGCGCCCTGTTGCCCGTCTTGGGGTTCGGGGCGGTGGAAACCGGCTCCGCAGAACAGGTCAAATCCCGTGTAGGCAAGTTGCGTGCCGACCTCGTAATATTGGTCGCGCTCCTTGACATTGGCGTAGAAGGCGGCAGGTGTGGCATGATCGATAGCCACGGTGGTCATCAGTCCCACACCCCAGCCTTGTGCCTTCAGCTGCTCGGCTATCGTGGTGAGCGTGTCGCCGTCGGCATCCAGACCCAAGGTGCCGTTGGTCGTCTTCGAGCCCGTGGCAAGTGCTGTGCCCGAGGCGGCAGAGTCGGTTATGCTGTTTGATGCGCTGTGCGTGGAGGCAAGACCCATGTACGGCAGACCTGTCATGTGCAGGCGGTTGCGACCGATCGTGCCGTCCATCTCGGCCATGTACATCTCGGCTGCCAACACCTGATTCGTACCCATGCCGTCGCCTATCAGGTAAAACACATATTTGACCTCTGAATGAAGAACTACGCAGGTGCCAATACACACCCAAAAGATAAAAAATCGTTTCATAAATTCAAAATTTGCTACAAAGATACACAATTTTTTGCAATTTTCCAAAATATTTACTAACTTTGTAAACTTTTTTGAAAATTTATATTGATTACCGACAATATGAAACTGCTGCTAATCGACGCCTATGCGATGATCTATCGCGCCTATTATGCATTTATTCGTGCACCTCGAATCAACTCCAAGGGCGAGAATACGTCCGCTATTTTCGGCTTTGTTATTACCTTGGATGACCTGTTGAAGAAGGTTAATCCCACGCACGTAGCCGTTGCTTTTGACCCTGCCGGCCCTACGTTCCGTCATGAGGCATATCCGCCCTACAAGGCGCAGCGTGAAGAGACGCCCGAGGATATACGCCGTGCCGTACCGGTTATCAAGCAGCTGCTGGATGCCATGCGTATCGTGCGGCTGGAATGTCCGGGGTTTGAGGCGGATGATGTGATCGGAACGGTGGCACTCCAAGCCGAGCAGCAGGGCTTTGAGGTGCTGATGGCGACGCCTGACAAGGACTATGGCCAACTCGTAACCGACCGCGTGAGTATGTACCGCGCCAAGCATACCGGAGGTTTCGAGCAGATGGGTCCGCGTGAGGTGTGCGACAAGTACGGGCTGAGCGATCAGCGTCAGGTGATCGACCTGCTCGCGCTTATGGGCGATGCGTCGGATAATGTGCCCGGCTGCAAAGGGGTGGGCGAAAAGACCGCCGTGAGCCTGCTGCAGCAGTTTGGCACGATCGACAACATGCTGGCACATACCGACCAAATCAAAGGCGCGCTGCGCACGAAGATTGAGTCCCAGCGCGAGCAGATAGCGTTCTCGCGGTATCTGGTTACCATCCGTACTGATGCGCCCGTCACCTTCAATCCTGCTGAACTTGTTGTGCGCGAACCCGACAAGAGGCTGTTAGCAGACCTCTACCGCGAGTTGGAGTTCAACTCTATGTTGAGGAAGATAAAAGCCCCCTCTCCGGCAGTGAACACTGTTAGTGGTAGTAAGACGCAGTCAGCAGTCGCAGCCCAGCCTGTCACCGCCCAACTCGACCTTTTCACCGAATTAGAGCCATCTGCTGCATCCGCTGATACAACACCAACTCCGCCGGAGGCAGTTACTCCCCTCCCCGCGGACGAGGGGCAGGGGGTAGGTCCGGTGGGGCTTTCGGAAGAGCAGTCTATCCAGGCCCGCCTCTGCGCTTATCTGCTCAATCCCGAGCAGGCATATAACCCCAATCAGCCGCCGCAGTGGGATAAACTGAAGGCGGACCCCGCATTGTGGAACCTGTACAACGAGGTCGAACTGCCCCTCGTGCAGGTCTTGCGCGACATGGAGCGCGCCGGTGTGCGGTTTGACGTATCTATCCTCAGCCAAGCTGAACAGCAACTAACCGCCGAACTTAACCAACTTGAGCAGAAGATCATCGCCGAGCTCAACGCCATGCTTGCTGCCAAAAGCGGCACAACAGCCGCGCAACAGATGGGGCCTGTCAACATCAACTCCCCCAAGCAGATAGGTGACCTGCTGTTCGGGCAGTTGCAACTTGACCCCAAGGCCAAGCGTAGTCGCAACGGCAACTACTCGACCTCCGAGGAGGTACTGAGGGCACTCAAACCTGTAGCCCCCGTGTGTGGCGATATACTGGACTACCGCGAGCTGAAGAAACTCATCTCCACCTACATCACCGCCTTGCCTGCGTATATCAATCCCGCTACGGGTAAGATACATACGACCTACAACCAGACCGTGACGGCTACCGGACGCCTGTCATCATCCAACCCGAACATGCAGAACCTGCCTATCCGTTCGGAGCGCGGACAACTGATCCGGCGGGCAGTGATTGCCGACGAGGGGTGCAAGATTGTGAGTGCCGACTATTCGCAGATTGAGCTGAGACTGATGGCACATTTCTCGCAGGACGAACATCTGCTCTACGCCTTCCGCAACAGTCAGGATATACATGCCGCCACGGCAGCGAAGATCTTCGGCGTGGCGTTGGACCAAGTCACCAAGGAGCAGCGGCGGGCTGCCAAAACGGCAAACTTCGGCATCTTGTACGGCATATCGGCGTTCGGACTGTCGCAGCAACTCGACTGCTCGCGCTCGGAAGCCAAACAGCTCATCGACGACTATTTTGCCGCATTCCCTAAGATTCGTTCGTTCATTGAGGCACAGAAAGCCTTTGCGCGCGAGCACCTGTACGTTGAGACGCTGTTCGGACGCAAGCGTTACCTGCCGGATATCGTTTCGCACAATGCTACAGTCAGGGCTTTTGCTGAACGCAACGCCGTCAACGCACCGGTGCAAGGCACTGCTGCGGATATCATCAAGATTGCCATGGTCGCCATCCATCGCGAACTGCAGACGCTCAATAGCGAAGCCGCCAAGACCGGCGGAGCGCAAGCACAAATGATCATGCAGGTGCACGACGAACTGAACTTCAACGTGCCGGTAGCCATGGTCGAACAAGTGCGGCAGATCGTGGTGGACAACATGCAGAACGCTGTCCATCTGTCTGTACCGCTCATCGCCGAGTGCGGCGTAGGGGACAACTGGCTGCAGGCACATTAAATGACAAACGACAAATAACAAATATCAAATAACAAATGACAAATGATTTAGCAGTTCTTGTAGGCCTTATCACTCCCGAACAACCCGAGGAGCGCACCCGCGAGTACCTGGACGAACTCGCCTTCCTTGCCGACACCAATAATATCCAACCCGTCAAGCGTTTTGTACAGCGGCTTGATTATCCCAATTCGACCACGTATGTCGGTGAGGGCAAGCTCCGTGAGATAAGCGATTATATAGCAGAATATAACCGGTCAACGCTGATTCAGTCCCGACAAACCTCCGACAACGGCTCGACAACGGCTCGGCAACGGCTCGGCAACGGCCCGACAACAGATGCGGCTTCAATCGAACCGACTGCTGACCGCGAGCCTATCTCGCTCGTCATCTTCGACGATGAGCTCTCGCCCCGGCAGATACGCAACATTGAAAAGATACTGAACGCCTCTTCTGCCAAGGGTGAGCAGGGGGCAGGTATACGCGTGATGGACCGCACCATACTTATTCTTGAGATCTTTCTGCAGCGCGCACAAACATCCTACGCCAAGACGCAGGTAGAGATGGCGCACCTGCAATATATGTTACCCCGCCTGACGCGTATGTGGTCGCACCTCGACCGCCAGCGAGGCGGCGGAGGCACGAACCGTGGTACGGGTGAGACGCAGATTGAGGCAGATAAGCGTATCATCAACAACCGCATTGCCCTGCTGCGCGAGGACCTCAAGCGTATCGACAAGCAGATGGCTACGCAACGGCAGAACCGAGGGAAGATGGTGCGTGTGGCACTCGTCGGATATACGAATGTAGGCAAATCAACGATGATGAACCTGCTGAGCAAATCCGATGTGTTTGCCGAGAACAAACTGTTTGCCACGCTTGATACCACCGTGCGGAAGGTCACTATCGACAATCTGCCATTCCTCCTGTCGGACACTGTAGGTTTCATCCGCAAACTGCCGCATAACCTCGTTGAGTCCTTCAAATCGACACTCGACGAGGTGCGCGAAGCCGACCTGCTCATTCATGTGGTGGATATCTCTCACCCTAATTTCGAAGAACAGTACGAGGTGGTCGAGCAGACCGTCAACGAACTGCTGCAGAAGGACCACCGCATATCCGAGTCTGCCCCATGGAATGCGAAGACGGATGGCGACAACTACGGGGCTGCCAAGAAGTACCGTGCCAAGGACCAGAAGCAGACCATCGTCAACCGTCCGGAAGAGATTGTGGTGTTCAACAAGATTGATGCCTTCACCTACACGCCGCAGGACGATGACGACCTGCTGCCGCCTACGCGCGAGAACATCTCGCTGGACGAACTCAAGCGTACGTGGATGGCTAAACTTCGGGATTCCCACGACCAAGGGAAGGGCGGGGATGCTAATCCATCGAATGTGGTCTTTATCAGCGCGCGCAACAAGACGAATGTCGACGAACTGCGCCAACTCATCTACGAACGCGTCAAGGCGATACATATCCAACGCTACCCATACAACGATTTCCTCTTCCAGCGCTACGATGACCTGCAAGACTGACAAATGACACTATGACCAATACCCTTGACCTTACCCGTTTTACGTGGACGCGCGAGCCGGAGGCGTTCGAGTTGAAGGACGGAGTGATAGCCATCACCACCAAGCCCCACACCGACCTCTGGCAACGCACCTATTACCACTTCCGCAACGACAATGCGCCTGTCTATCAGATGCCGACTGCCGAGCGCTATTTCAGTTTCGTAGTCAAGACCGATTTTTCGCAGAGTCACCACCGCTTTGACCAGTGCGGCATCGTCATGTACCTCGATAGCGACAACTGGCTGAAGGCGTCCGTCGAGTACGAGAACGAGCAGTTCCAGCACCTCGGATCGGTCGTTACGAATGGCGGTTATTCCGATTGGGCGACCACGGCTATCCCTGCCGATGTCAAGCAGATGTGGTATCGCTTCTCGCGCCGTGAGGATGACTATTGCGTTGAGTGCTCGTACGATGGCGTCCGTTTCAGCCAGATGCGTATCTGTCACATGCAGGCAGGTGGTGGGGATATACGTTTTGGCATCTACGCCTGCTCGCCCGAGCAGTCCTCGTTCACCGCTTTCTTCTCCGACCTGCAACTCCTGCCCTGCATGTGGCAGGCGCACGATGGGCAACAACCGGATTAGTGCTACGTTATGAATGATTTTTTCAATCATCTATACTACATCCTAATCTTCTACTCAATGACTATAGACGAATTTCGCCAACGTATGGCTACGGGTGAACCGATCATGGCGGGTCAGATCTGCACCTTGAGTTTCACAAATTTTCGCAGCAAGCCCTGCGTATAACCGCCGAGATCAACAGCACGTACCACACGCCCGAGCAGTTGCGACAATTGCTCAGCGAGCTGTGGGCTATCCGGGTACCCGAGTCGTTGGGTATGTTCCCGCCGTTCTACACCGACTGTGGCAAGAACACCCATGTCGGCGAACGGGTGTTCATCAACATGGGCTGTACGTTTCAGGACCAAGGGGGTATCTTCATCGGCGATGATGCGCTCATCGGGCACAATGCCACGCTCTGCACGCTCAACCACCTGCCCGATCCCGGGCAACGCGCCGGTATGACTGCCCGACCTATCCGTATAGGCAACAAAGTGTGGCTTGGTGCTAACGTCACGGTGCTGCAGGGCGTGACGATTGGCGACAATGCTATTGTCGCCGCAGGGGCTGTCGTCACCAAGGATGTACCTGCCAACGCCATCGTCGGCGGCGTACCTGCCAAACTGATTAAGATGATCGACCATGACGCATAAGTTAGGAGTGATGAGCAAAGCAGAATATTCAGCGACCTTCAACCATCTGCAATAGCAAAGGGTGCACCGTCAACCGAGGTGCACCCTTTATTACGGATTAAGGCTGTCCGCAGACAGCCTTAATCTTGTTGCTATTATAACCAAGTCTTGTTATTACTTGGCATCTTTGCCTGCCTTGCGGTTAGCAATAGCGCGCTGTATGTCGTACGCAATCGGCGATGCTACGAACAACGACGAGAACGTACCGAACACAACACCCATCAGCAAGGCGAATACGAATCCGCGAATGCTCTCACCGCCGAAGAGGAAGATAGCCAGCAGCACGATGAACGTGGACAGTGAGGTCGAGAACGTACGCGACAACGTCGTGTTCAACGCATCGTTGATATTGCGCTCGCGCTCACGCTTCGGGTACAGACCATTGAACTCACGCACACGGTCAAAGATAACCACCGTATCGTTGATCGAGTAACCGATAACCGTCAGGATAGCGGCAATGAACGCCTGGTCAATCTCCATGGAGAACGGCATGATCTTCCACAAGATAGCGTACAAGCCAAGGATGATAACTGTATCGTGGAACAACGCTGCCAAAGCACCTACCGAGTAAGCGAAGTTGCGGAAACGAACCAAGATGTACAGGAAGATTACTGCCAACGCAGCCAGCACTGCCCATACGGCAGAGGTCGTTATGTCGTCAGCAATAGCCGGACCCACCTTCTGCGACTGCATGATACCCACGTTCTCGTTCACCTGTGTCGATTGGAACTCAGCAAACGTGATAGGCGTGCTGAAGAACTGCTTCGTGCCCTCGTAGATCAGTTGCTCTATCTCATCATCCAGCGTCTCAGAGTTGTCGTGGATGCGGAAGTTAGTCGATATACGTACCTGGTCGTTCGACTCGCCAAAGGTGATTACACGTACTGTCAGGTTCTCACCCTCGGGGTTCTGGGCAGTCAGCACCTCGGTGAGCGACTTTTCTACATCCTGTGTGCTGATCGGCTGATCGAAGCGTACCACGTAGTTACGTCCACCGGAGAAGTCGATACCCAGATTCAGCTTACCGAACACGTGCGGCTCAAGGCCGAGAGCGGCAAACAGTACCAAGCAGCCTGCCAACGGGTATGCCCACTTGCGTGCCCCTACAAAGTCAAAGTGCATGTTCTGGAACCAATTCTTCGTGATACCCGATGTGAACGACAGTTCCTTGGCATCCTCGCGACCGGCATAGTCCTCCAGCAACAGACGGGTGATGAACACGGCTGTCAGGAACGACGAGATGATACCGATGATATATGTTACGGCGAAACCCTTGATCGGACCCGTACCGAACACCGCCAGAATGATACCTGTCAATAGCGAGGTTACGTTAGCGTCAACAATAGCGGAGATTGCACCCTTGAAACCGTCCTGAATAGCCTTGCGCATGTTCTTGCCGGCACGCAGCTCTTCACGTATGCGCTCGTAGATGAGCACGTTGCCGTCCACGGCGGTACCCATCGTCAGCACAATACCGGCTATACCCGGCAGGGTCAGTACGGCAGAGAACGACGACAATATACCTACCAGCAGGAATGCGTTGCACAACAACGCAAAGTCGGCAATCAGACCCGGTATCAGACCGTAGTAGAAGATCATGTACAGCAGTATCAGTACGAAACCGATAACAAACGACCACATACCGCTCTGAATAGCCTCCTTACCCAACGACGGACCGACTACATCCTCTTGGATGATACGTGCCGGGGCTGGCATCTTACCGGACTTCAGCGTGTTGGCCAAGTCCTTGGCTTCCTCAACGGTGAAGTTACCTGTTATCTGCGAGTTACCGCCGGCAATCTCGTTCTGCACGGTCGGGAACGAATAGACGAAGCCGTCCAACACAATTGCTACCGACTTGCCGATGTTCTCTTTCGTTATACGCTGCCAAGCCTTGGCACCCTCGGCGTTCATCGACATCGATACGTTGGCGTAGGCGCTGATCTGAGAGAAGTCGGCGCGGGCGTCGGTGATCACATCGCCCTCCAGCGACGGACGACCGTCACGCTGGGCCTTCAGCGCTACGAGTTGGTACAGCGAGTTGGCGTCATCAATAGCCTTCACCGTCCAGCGGAAACGTACCTCACGGGGCAGTACCTGCTTCGCCTGTTGAGAGTTCAGGATTGCCATCACGCGCGCGGTATCCGTATAATGTACCGTACCTACCACCGGACCGCGATAAGCCTGACCGGCTTGGTTAACCGACGGGTTCAGAATATAGAAGAACGGATGGGACTTCTTGTAGTTCTCAATGGCTTCCGCCTGCTCTTTCTGGGCCTCGGCAGCGCTGTCGTTGGCTGCAATAGCCTGTGTCAGTTCGTCAACGGTGGTAGTCTCGGTTGCCGTCTCTGCGGACTCTGTGCTTGCAGCTTTCTGCTCACCCTCGGCCTCCTCCGTAGCCAGATTGGCGGCACCCAACTCACGGTCAATCTGGGCTATCTGAGGCAGCAACTCCGCAAAGTCATAAGTCTCCCAGAACTCAAGGTTAGCCGAACCTTGCAGTAACTTACGTACACGCTCAGGCTCTTTTATACCCGGCAACTCAATCAGTATACGACCTGACTGAGCTAACTTCTGAATGTTCGGTTGTACTACACCAAAACGGTCAATACGCGTGCGCAATACGTTGAACGAGTTGTTGATCGCCCCCTCAACCTCTTCGCGTACAACGCGCTCTACCTCTTCGTTGGTCGAACTCGTCGTAACCTTGTCTTTCAACTCGAAGGTGGCGAACACCGATGCCAAACGGGCATCCGGATCAACCTCACGGAACGCTGCCAAGAACAGCGTCACAAAGTCGTCACCGCTCGACTTCTGGCGCTCCTGAGCCAAAGCCATCGCACGATTGAAGTTCTCGCTCGTGTTGTAACCGCTCAACGCACGCAAGATGTCAGGCACGCTCACCTCCATCGTTACGTTCATACCGCCCTTGAGGTCCAGACCAAGGTTGATCTCTTTCTCACGGCACTCTTTCAACGTGTAGCCGAACCACACTTTCTCCGGGGCAATAGAGTCCAGATAGAGGTACTCTTTTGCCTGATCACCGGCGGCATACTCCTTGGCTTGCTTCTCGTAGTGCCGTACTACAAAAGAGAACGACAGGTAAAAAGCGCATACCAGGAACAGCAATACAGCCAGTGTCCTTACAATTCCTTTGTTTTGCATAATTATTTTAGTTTTGTTTTCTTTTCGTCTTTTTGTCCAACCGTCAACCCTCAACTTCTCTCTGCTCTCAACTTCTTTCCTCTTTCACTTTTCCCCTCTCCCTTTCACTTTTCAATGCTGGACACGCCAAAAAGCCTACAAAATTACAAATTTATTTTGATAAATGCAAGAAAAATCACTTTTTTTTGCAAAAAAATGTAAAAAAATTTGCATATTTAAAAATTTTGTTGTACCTTTGCACTCGCTTACGAAAAGCAAAGTGTGTTTTTAGTGATTTTTTATCAGCGACGATCAGTTGGCGTCTTGCGAGATGTTGTGATTATGGAAAGATTGCCCTGGGGTTCGCTTTTCAACACACAACGTTAGACATTCGGAATTGTTCATTCGGCGTTCGACGTTCAATGCTTGCCACGTAAGATGTATCGCGGAGTAGAGCAGTGGTAGCTCGTCAGGCTCATAACCTGAAGGTCGGTGGTTCGATCCCGCCCTCCGCAACCAACACAAGCCGCTACACAGCGGCTTTTTTGTTTTCCGAAGTCATGCGTACTCCCGAACAAATAGAGTTATCACGTCTGCAGAACCGCCTGACCAAGCGGTTTCACAAGGCGTGTGCCGACTATTCGCTCATCGAGAACGGCGACCATATACTTATTGCTCTGAGCGGTGGCAAAGACTCGCTCGCTCTGGTCGAACTGCTCGGCAAACGTGCGCAAATTTTCGTTCCGCGATTCAAAGTAACGGCTTTACACGTGCGTGTTAAGGAACGCGCGTACATATCCGATCTGAGTTACCTGCAATCGTTCTGCGACGCTTTCCGCGTTCCGCTCCTTGTCCGCGACACGTCTATCGGCGAATCATCTGTCAGCGCCAGCGGGGTCCCCACAAATAACATGCAGTGGGGTGCTTCCGGCGGTCTGTCAGCGAAGCGGTCTAATCCCTGCTTCCTCTGCTCCTGGTACAGGCGCAAGGCGTTGTTCGACACCGCGCAGGAACTCGGTTGTAACAAGATTGCCTTCGGGCATCACAAGGACGATATCGTCGAGACGCTGCTCATGAACCTTGTCTTCGAGGGTAAGTTCTCCACCATCTACCCCAAACTGCAGATGGATAAAATGCCTCTGCAACTCATCCGCCCGCTCTGCCTCATCGAGGAACGCGACCTCCGGCGATACGCCGAACTGCAAGGCTATGTCCGGCAAAAGCAACCTTGCCCCTTTGAGCACGACTCTGTGCGTAGCAATATCAAGGACCTCGTCACACAACTCGAACAACTCAACCCCAACGTCCGCGACTCACTCTGGGGGGCTATAGCACGCCGGTAAACGCCACTCACAGTTTATCTCGGCTTCTTTCGGCTTCTCGCGGCTTATCCAGGCATACCGCTCAACGGCTATTGTACATCTGTTTTCGGAGCAATATACATACTGAATCAGTCCATTACCGAGGTAATCCTAGACCTTATCAGAACAGCAACGCTTATAATCATAACATTATCAAACACTTAAAGCCCATGTCGGAGCACTTAAAATCTAAAATGATTAAAGACTTGCAAAATACTATTGCCGAGTCGATACAAATCCCTGATACTCCGCACGTTAGGGGTGTTCGATATTGCACTCTTGTGGATGCAGTCGAGAAATTTCATGGTGCGGTAAACACACGCAAGCAGGCGCAACATTACCGCAAGAACATTATTCTCCGTCCTTCACGCCATCGCCCGGAATACGAATTCTATACCCTGCACTTCCCTAAAGCCTGGGCAGCCGGATGTGTCACCAACCGGGAGATCATCAAGGAGGCACAACGACGCGCGCATGCCATTGAACGCGATCCCATTGCTGCCTTGGAGTGGAAAATGTTGTTTTTCAAGCAACTATACAACCCTGTTCCTGACAAAAAGGTCTATCCCAACTTCTACCCTTTTGTCTATGTCACTATCTACCGCGCGCTACGGACTGAAGAACAACAACACGAACAACCTCTCGTTTTCCCGCTTGTCCGCCTTGCTGCGCACGCGCAATTTATACCTTTACGCACTATGCCGCCTACCATTCGCATAGCCGCGTAGGCACGTTTTTGACGATTTTTGCACCCCAAAAATACACTTTTCAAACGCCATTTACCGTAATTTACCATATATCAAGCATTTGCAATTTTCATTTTTCAAACACTAAAATTTGCATATATCAGAAAAAAGCAGTACCTTTGCACTAAATTTCCGAATCACCGGAAGTCACTACTGTAACACCTGAAATCACAACTTAAAAACATCTGAATTATGCGTAAGTTTTTCTTCACATTACTGCTTGCCTTTATCGGCAGCGTATGGACAATAAGCCATGCGATATGTATGGCAACCGGAGAGTCGGGATATTCAATGCTCGACATATATAGCGGTACACTGCAAGGGGCAAGCCTTCCGTGTGAAAGTGCAAGCGAGGAAGAGCCTTGTGTGCCGTGTGCGACAGTTGCCCTATCTGCGGAAAATGGATTATATTATCTCACCGGTTTGAGCGAAGAGTGGCAAAACTTCTGTGATCGTGAATTTCTGACGCCCCATAATGCTATGAATATGAGTTATTCATACCACGCGCTATTGTCCGGCACGTGGTTTGAACGAGGGGAGTCTCAATTCATACAAGTGAATTACATGCAAGTTAATAAGATCGAACTATGGAGATCGGAGAACTGGCTGCTCGGCGGTTGGAAGGTAGAAAAGGAAACCGTATGCAACGGTGACGGGTTCGGCGGTGTCCTTACGCGTACTATTACCGATGAAATACTATATATGTTCTACGACCAATCGGTTGTGCGCACTGTCAATGGTGCCACTTATGACAACCTGTTGACTTATTCAACGCAAAACCAGTCAAACGGAACCATGCTGCTGACAGTCAAAGACTTGTTTGATACTGTGGAACGTGAGCACCCGTGGGATGGAGGCAATTCACCAATTACCATCTACAAACTGACCGACAGCGAACTGGAGTGGCAGTATGATAGTTATGGCGGTGACGAAGGACCCGTAACGCATTACCAGTTCCTCAGACGCTGTCAGACTAATCAGCCGTTTGCCGAAGGAGAGCGTGTCGTACTCAGCGGATCATTGACAGAATCGTTTCGCGAATGTACTATTGAAGAGTGCCCGACATGTTACGGTATATTTGCGACATCCGCTTACCCCGTTTCGTTCTATTCGCTCACGGTTACCGATGCTCAAATAATTGACCAACTCAATCACATGCCTACAGGCAAGCAGTTTACCATAGAAGGTGTGTGGCTAATATGTAAGGATACTCCATTCATTGAAGTATCTGCCATCTATGAAACGACAAGCGACACAATTCCTCTATACGTCAACGACGGACCGGGTTCGACAACCGTGACACCCGTTGATCCGAATCAGGTAGTGGCCACTCTTAACGACAACCTGCTGACCATACGAGAGCAGTCGGGCGAGGAAGTGACGTACTCGCTGGCTGTAACGACAATCAGTCATGCTCCGGCACGCCACGAGTTGCCGGAAGCACAAAAGGAAGTATCAGCCGACACGTTCCGCAACTCGGTAGCCGTACAACTTTCCGAGGACGGCTCGTACACGCTCACGCTGAGTAAAGCCGGATGGGAGAACGATATTTACGGCACATTCGACTATACTGCATCCGGCTTGCAACCAATCACGACAACCGATGCATCTGCACGCAAACTCCTCCGCAACGGACAACTGCTCATTCAGCAGGGCGACAAGATCTTTACCTTAACCGGTGTACAAACGAAATAAACGAAACAACATGAACAAACATCGCCACATACTTCTGCTGGTCGTACTCTGCGGAGTGATTGGTGTTTCCTGCAGCCGCCAGGCGGAGGTGGACGCATGGGCGCTGTACGAGCAGGGCAAAACCTTGCGCGAGCAGGGTGAACTGGCAGAAGCAATGGCGGTGTTCATCCAAGCCACCAAGAGCAACACGCCCGACGAGATGTTATTAGGGCGCATCTATTCGAACATGGCAAACATCTGTCGGCAGGCAAACGAGCACGCGCTGGCGTACTACGTGTACGGACTATCGGCGGAGCATTTCCGCGCCTCGGGCGATGAACTGGCGTACGCCTACGCGCTGAACAACATGGCGTGGGAGCAGGCGGCACAGGGGAAAAAAGATTCCGCACTCGCGCTGATTGCCGAAGCCGTGCAGGTCTATCCGCTATATCCGCTAACGGAAAAAGTGGTGGAGACGCGCGCCGCTGCCTGTATGTTTGCCAATGAATATGACTCGGTACTGTACTACACCTCGCTGCAAGACAACGGTTATCTCTTGAGCTCACCGCGTTTGCCGGGGAGCGAGGAGTATATGACCATGCTGCGTGCACAAGCATATTCCTATCTGCATATCGGCGACTCGGCGGTGTACTACGCACGCGAACTGCTGCCGAACACCGACGACCCGGCTTATCTGGACGATATCTATTACATCCTTACCCACGATGACAAATATGCCGACACCGAGACGCTGCGTACCCTGTCGTCTGAGCGCGCCGATGTGCAGAAGATCATCGAACTGCGCCACGGCAAACTCATGCAGGCAGTACAACTGTTAGGCGACAGCCTCACGGAGCGCCCGTCAGACTGGAAGCATTTATTGGAAGCCATACTGATCGGTCTGGCCTGCCTGGTAGCGGCTTTGATGGGCTTAATGACCATCATTGAGCGCAAACGTATGATGCGCGACTGGGAGCAACATGAACGTGAGCGTCAGAACGAACTGACACAAACTCTGAACACCCTGAGTCAAGCCACCGACCTGAAAGCCGAACTGCAATGGCAGGATTATAACGCATTCTGCCATCAGACAGACCGGCTCTTCCACGGCTTGGCTACCGGACTTGTTGAGCAGGGGCTGAACGAACAGGACATACGGCTGTGCGTATTGGTTATGATAGGTTTGCCTCACAAGCAGATTGCAGAAATGCTGCCCTGCTCGCCAAAGAGCATAGGCAAACTCAAGGACCTTACCGCCCGCAAACTCGGCGTGAGCGGAGGTCACTTGAGAGAAAAATTGATGACTATGAATCAGTATGCGCCTATTACCTTACTTAACAACTGTCCATGCCGGGGTGTAAGGTGCAGCCGTTGAGCCGAGGTGCACGTTGTTACGGATAGGCAGCTATTCGGAGGCGATGAAAATATTCTTCAGCGTAGCCGATGCGCCAATACAAACTCACGCAGGCTGCGAGCGCTACGCAAGTCACTCCGCCCAACATCAGCGTGAACCACAATCCGTTGAGCAGCAAGGATGCCACACGCTCGTCCTGCTTCTGCACAAACGCATGCCCGACCAGCGGCGTGACCGCCATCACGGCACCCATGGCAAACACCATGAACGTGAAGAACACACCGTTAGCCAGACTGACTGCCGCCAGATCGGCGGTGGAGTAGTGACCGACCATGATCGTATCAATCAAGCCGACCAATGCCGCACCGAGATGCGTGAGCATCACGGGAAAAGCCACTGCCAGATTAAGGCGGTAGTACGGCAGATACGAACGGATGATATGTATGATATGAGCCATCGGTTGTCAGCAATCAGACACTGAAAACGGGCACAAAGGTTCAAAAAAAAACACATTTGCAAATAAGTCGGTAAGAATATTTGCATTTGTCAGAAAATCCTATTATTCCTATCTACATTATATTTGTGAAAAATCGCAAAAAAAATACTGCAAAATTTGCAAATGTCAATTTTTATTTGTAACTTTGTAGGCAAATTCCGTAATTGGATAACAATCATTAACAATAAATAGAATTACAAACACATGATTTACTCGAAAGAAGTACAAGAAATGTGCGTTGTAGCCAAAGGTCCGAAGCACGGTCCTGCCCCCATCCCCGAAGAGGGTAAGTGGGTGAAGGCTACTGAGATCAAAGACATCTCGGGTATGACGCACGGTATCGGCTGGTGCGCACCGCAACAAGGGTGCTGCAAGCTCAGTCTGAACGTAAAAGACGGTGTTATCGAGGAGGCACTCGTTGAGACCATCGGTTGCTCGGGTATGACACACTCGGCTGCTATGGCGGCTGAGATCCTGCCCGGCAAGACTATCCTTGAGGCGCTCAACACCGACCTCGTTTGCGATGCTATCAACACCGCTATGCGCGAGCTGTTCCTGCAGATCGTTTACGGCCGTACGCAGTCTGCCTTCTCTGAGGGCGGTCTGGCCATCGGTGCCGGTCTCGAGGACCTCGGCAAGGGACTTGTCAGCCAGTGCGGTACGCTCTATTCCACCAAGGCAAAGGGCGTGCGCTACCTGCAACTGACTGAGGGCTATATCACCAAGGAGTTCCTCGACGAGGACAACGAGGTTTGTGGTTACGAGTACGTACACATGGGCAAGTTCATGGACGCTGTCAAGAAGGGCGTTCCTGCCGACGAGGCGCTCAAGAGCGTTACCGGTACCTACGGCCGCACAACCAAAGAGCAAGGTGCTGTTAAATCCATTGATCCACGCAAAAACTAAGGAGGAGAGACTATGATTCGTGAAGTAAAATTTGAGTCGCAAGACCGCCGCGAGAAACAGATTCTCGCCGCTCTGAACGCTAACGGTATCGCTTCCATCGAGGAGGCCAACCAGATTTGCGAGCAATACGGCCTCGAT
>JAFSPC010000139.1 GCA_017443075.1 Paludibacteraceae bacterium | reverse complement strand
TGATGACGAAATGGCGTCATGCTGACATCACGTCATGACGTCATCACGACATGCAGGCAAAAGAAGTATCAACTATGAATTATTGATGCCGATGGCAATACTTCGCTGCTGAACACCATGAAGGTGGTGCGCACCAAGCCGCACACAGCGCCCCAAGTGAACTTGATGAAGTGATGACGAAATGGCGTCATGCTGACATCACGTCATGACGTCATCACGACATGCAGGCAAAAGAAATATCAACTATCAATTCTATACAATCATGAAAAAACTATTCTTTTTTATGACGTTAAGTACAGCGGTGCTGTGTGCGTCGGCGAGCAATCATTACGTTAGTCAGACTAACGGCAATGACAGCAATGATGGTTTGTCGTGGTCAAGTGCGATGCAGACCATAGCGAAGGGTTTTGGTGCATGTACGGACGGTGACACGCTGTTCATCGCTGCAGGCACGTACAACGAGCGTGTGACGATCAAGTCGGGCTCGTTCGTATCCATACTGGGTGGCTACGATGCCACGGGTGCTATGCGTGACCCTGATGTGTTCCAGACAATCATGGATGGCAGCGAGTTGGGTAAGATACTAATCAAGGCAGAAGCCGAGCCAACGGTACCGGTGCTGATAGACGGACTGGTGCTGCAGAACGCCGAGTATTCGTCGTCGGGCAGCGCGATATATATGCGCGGCAACATGCAGGTGAACAACTGTATCATCCGTAACTGCGTCTCCATGGGTGGCGGTGGCGGTATATATGTAGATATAACTGACAAGAATCTCCCCACCGGCATCAGCAACAGCCTGATAGAGTTATGTTCTGCCAACAGCTCAGGTGGCGCAATCCATAACACGGGTGCCGTGATAGAGAACTGTATCATCCGCGGCTGCTCGGGCGTGTACGGGTCGATAGTGATGCGTAAGGGCGGTATAGTACGCAACTGCGTGCTGTACAACAACTCGGCCGTGGAGGGCAGTTGGCCTAACTCGGGTGGCATATATAACCCTGACGGAAAGATCATCAATTGTACGTTTGCGAACAATTGGGGTGCGCAGTATGCCGGCATACACTCCGACAACGAGGTATATAACTCCGTAATGTGGGGGAACAAGTCGGAGGACGGTTTTACCGATCCGGCGAACTATATAGCCGGTTCACCATCAAGCAACAACATAGCCGACCAAGGCTTCAACGATGCACCGTTCCTCAGTAAGTCGCTGAATGCCGACAACGCTGCAGCCGATGGCCCGCATTTTGTTGCGCCGACCAATTTTGTGGGTGTACCAACCACTCCGGCAGAGATTGCCGCTATGCAGTCCGCCGACTGGTCGATAGAGGCAGGCTCGTACTTGATTGACAAAGGTAAAGCGGATGTGGCTCCCGCTGCTGACCTCGCCGGTGTGGCACGTCCGAAAGGCGCCGGTGTGGATGTAGGCGCATACGAGTACGACCCCGATGCACCGTTTGTGGCGCTGGAGAGCATAGACATATTCCAAGACACGCTGTTCATCTACGCCGAGAGCATGGCGGGTACAACGGTACTCTTCACGCCTCGCAAGGCGACGAACAAGCAGCTGACATGGAAGAGTGACAATCCTGCTATCGCTACAGTGGATGATCATGGTGTAGTGACCGGTGTAGCTGAAGGTGAGACGAAGATCCATGCCACCAGTGTGGATGGCGGATATACGGATTATGTGGTGGCAGTGATTGCCCCCAAGCCTCCTGTGCTCTATCCTGTAGAGGTGCTGGAGGCAGATGCGATGTACAAGATAGAGGATTATACGATCCCGAGCTTCGTCCCCTTCTGGGTAGCCAAGGAGGCAGCGCGCGTGGATAGCTTCTGGGCTTCGGCAGAGGAGATAGAGGCTATTGCCGGCAAGATCGATGCGATGCGTGAGGCTGCCACGCGGCTGGTGCCGAAAGAGGAGCCGTATAACATGGTAGCGAACATCAACGGCAACCCGCGTACGAACATGGCGTTTGCCTGGTTCACCAACGAGGGCATAATCGAGGGCAAGGTGCAGATTGTAGCGAAAGCCAATGCTACGGCAGCGGATTTTGAGGGTGCAAACGTGCTCACGCTGAATGCCGAAGCCACCACCACCGTGCCGCTGCGATACGCTGTGGCAACCTCCGGGCTGCTGAAGGCTACGGGTATGAGTTCGAAGACGGCATTCAAGTATGTCAGCCACAAGGCCAAAGCCACCAACCTGATGCCGGGCACTGCCTATAGCTGGCGCTGCGGCTATGAGGGTCACTGGAGCAAGGTCGGCCATTTCCGCACGCAGAATGCAGCCCAAGGCGAATATTCGTTCATATATATGTCCGACAGCCATATCCAGGATGCCGAGTATGTGGAGAACGCCAAGTGGTGCGCCACAGCCGCTGCAGCCACGGTGCCTGATGCGCGGTTCTGCCTGTTCCCCGGTGACTTTGTCGAGACGGGCACATCGAACAACTCGGAGTGGGAGTGGGAGCGCTGGTTTGAGGAGTCGATCCGACCGGTGATCATGAAGATGCCGATGGTGGTGACCGACGGCAACCATGACGACAGCCCGCTGCTGAACTATGATTACCACTTCAATACGCCAACGGATTTTGCGATGTCCGTGCCGGAGGATTATCGTCCGCAGTTCCATGGCATAACGTACAGCTTCGTATACGGCGATGTGCTGTTCCTCGTCTATTCGCTGCAAGACTGGTGGCGTTCGTCGAGCGGTGAGGCGTCGATGAAATCGACCTATCTGTCGGTAGATGTGAAGAACTGGTTCAAGGAGCAGATAGCGCTGCACCCGAATACCAAGTACCGCGTAACGCTGTCGCACAAGAACATCTTCTCGGGTTCGGGTCACTCGGTAGATGCGGAGACGCCTTTGTTCCGCGAGATCATGCTGCCGATCTTCAAGGAGTGCGAGATCGACCTCGCCATCCAAGGTCACGACCACTGCTATGAGGTGATCGGTCCGGTTGACCCTGATACGCGTACGGCTATCACCTCCGCCATTAGTGATGTGGAGACGGTGGATATCAACACCAACACGAACATGACCGGCAAGAAAGGGGGAACATTCACCACGGATGACGGTACGCTGTACTTCATCGGTGCTACGTGCGGCAGGAAGCGTTACTACCCGTACAGCCGTGAGAAGATGGAGGAGAGCTACGACAAGCACAAGGTGACCAACTACTTTGACCTGATGACGGGTATGTTCGGTCAGCCTGGGGCACCTTCGTTCACGAAGTTCACCGTGAAGAACGATGGTATAGAACTCAATTCGTATACAGCCGACGCCAACGGCAATGCTACGCTGATCAACACGATGAAGGTGAACCGCACCAAGCCGCATACCGTGCCGGCAGGCTTCGACAATGCCGAGGTGATGATGCGTGAGGGTGAAAAATTCATCAACAACGGTCAGCTATATATCCTGAAGGACGGCAAGATATACAATGTGTTCGGTCAGGAGGTGAAGTAAAACCGCGTGTATCATCGGATAAAAGTGTTCTAACCTTAAAATTTTGAGTTATGAAAAAGTTATCATATCTTTTTGCAGCCATGCTGTTGGCGTTGGCGGCAAATGCAAACGTGATAAACATCAACACCGGTACGAGTGATGCCCTGCGCAAGGCGTTGGGTAGTGCCGTGAGCGGTGATGTGATTGTGATGGCGGCAGGTACGTATGTCGAGTCGAACAGCGATTACATAGCCTTCACCGGTAAGAGTGTTACCGTGATGGCGGAAGAGGGTGCAGAGGTAATCTTGCAACCCAAGGTGCCTATCCGGCTGAAAGAAGGCGCGCGTGCCGAGTTCATAGGAATAAAGTTTGATTGCGGTCACCTGAGCGATCTGGGTAGCTATAGTGAGATCATTGTGCCGGCGGATGGTACGTCGGGCAAGGGCGTGTTCTTGAACGGATGCGAGTTCTACGGCTGGCAGCAGAAGAGTAACTCGATTATCCATACCCGTTCGGACAGGCAATTGGACTCGGTGGTGATCAACAACTGCTATTTCCATGACAACAAGTACACGTGTGTTCTGCTCAAATATGCCAGTGTGGCATGCGTGAGCATCACCAATTGTACATTCGCCGGCATCACCACCGATAGCAATGCGCCATCCGCTGCACCTATTCAGGTGGATGCTACAAGCGGCACGGTTGTGATAGACCAATGTACGTTCTACAACTGCCAGACGAAGAATAGCGACTACGGAGCTATCAAGATTGCGAACAGTATTGCGCCGGTGGTGTCGAACAGCATCTTTGCCATGCCGGAGGAGTATTCCAACGGGCGTGCAATCTATATAGCTGACGGCGATGTAAAGAACTGTCTGACCTACAACTATGCCAAAGATGAGAATACCGGCATTCACTCCGGTCCGACCATCACGGCATGCATCACCGGTGACCCGCTGTTCCGCAATGCGGCAGGCGGTGATTATACCCTCTCCGCCGGTTCACCCGCCTTCGGTGCAGGTGTGGATGGCGCCGACCTCGGTGACCCGCGTTGGATACCGAAGATGGAGTATTATCTGGTAGGCTCGATGACGGATTGGACGGTGGACCCGAGATATAAGCTGTCGGTTAACCCTGAGAACGAAGCGGAGTACATGATAGCCCTCACGCTGTACCATGCCGATCAATTCAAGATTGTGCAATCCGACGGCGCGAGCGTGGCAACATGGTATCCTGATGGCATGGGCAATGATTATACGGTGGCGCGCTCGGGCGACTATATCGTATATTTCCGCCCGGACGGCAAGGGTGGCGAAGGCTGGCATAACGGCTATATCTATGCCGCAGCCTCGGACTTAGGCCCATGGTCAGCCTGGTTTGGTGATGCTAACTGGCAGGAGGAGTTTGACTCGTATGTGACCTATGATGCACAGAAGCAGGTGGCTGAGGTATATATCCTGCAGGACAAAGTCGGCCAATGGCAAGCACAGATCAAGTACCAAGGTCTGAAGGCAGAGGACGGCAAGTGCTATCATGTGGCACTCAAGATGATGGCGAATAGGGATGTCAATGGTGTGTCGCTCAAATGGCAGGACGACAACAATACGCCTAACGTTATCTTCGAGAACCAGAGCATCAACCTTGCCGAATCGGAGGAGTACGTGTATGATGCCGTGGTAGCCGGAGTCGCAGGCGAGCAAGGCAGCAACGGCATCCTTGTGCTGGACTTCGGATGGGCTAAGGCAGGCAGTATAATCAAGATCTACGATGTTGTAATTGAGGAGACTGAGTGCCCCGAGCCGCCTACGTATTATCTGGCAGGCTCGATGACCGAATGGGCGGCATTGGACGAGTATAAGTTCGCAGAGAGCGCGACTGTAGCCGGCGAATATACGGTGGAGGCTAAACTGGAAGCCGGTATGGTACTGAAGGTAGTAGGCATATCGGAGGGCGAAGAGACCTGGTATCCTGCAGGTTTTGCAGCGGGCTATGAGGTGGATGCAGCGCATGCAGGGGAGAAGACCGTGTATTTCCGTCCGGCAGGTAACGACGAGTGGCAAGCGTTCGGCGGGTACATCTATATCGATGCCACATCCGGCGTTCAGAGTACGAGCACAGTCATCAACTCAGCCAAGTTCGTAAGGAACGGTCATGTTATCATCCGTCATAATGGCAAGACCTACAATGTGCTGGGTGAGGCAGTGGAGTAGAAGATAGTGCGGCGTTTTTCTACCAAAATGTGTGTGGCGAAGCGTAGAAAATAGTCATAATCTCGAAAAATGTTGTTTTTCTTCCATTTTTTGACAGCAAAATTTGCATTTTTCGTAAAATTGTTGTACCTTTGCGTGCAGATGTTGAATATCTGAACAGATTAGGCAGGTGTGGCATTTGCCGTAAATGTACAACATGGTTAAGCATAACCAAGTACGGATAACCCAATAAGCCTAATAAATATTAACCAAAATTCTAATCGTTATGAGAAAACTATTCTCCTTTCTTGCTGCAACTCTATTTGCAGTAAGCATGATGGCAGGTACGGTTGTTCTGCCTGCTACATTAGACGTTTCTAATGTGAGCTTTCGTTCAGAGGGAATGCCTGATTTCGTAATTGAAGCAGGGCAAGACTATGCCGGAACATACTTCGACATGGGCGCACATGACAGTTCGAACGACACCCTTCTCTATGCAGAATGGGATGTGAAGATTGAACCGATTAAGTACAATGTAGCTGTGGATGTTTATAACACTAACAGCTGGCGCGTACAAATTGACCTACTTAACCAGTCTAACGAAGTGGTTAAAGATATTCGTTATAAAGGCTCGTCCGGTCAGAAGGGACAATTTGCTATTGGTTCGATGGATTTGAGCGATTTGGAGGCAGGAGATTACAAGGTGCGCGCTCGTGCTGCTACTGCATGGTCGGCAATGAAACTCAAAGATGTTATTTTTGATGCTGATTATCAGGGCGTTTCTGTCGCGTTGCCAGGTACTTTGCTCCCAGCTTATGCTATGTTGTCAGCCGGTGCTTCGGTAGCTAATAATGCAATTGCTTTTGCTCCAGGCACTGCTCCTGATGAGTATGCTACATGGAACGTTAGTTTTGCTCAGGCCGGAACCTACAATGTTACTATTGATTTCACCGCTACTAACGGCCATACTTATGGCGTTTCACTCCTCTCTGCCGATGGCTCATCAGAAGTAGGTGCAGTTGCAGAAGCTCAGGCATGGGATACTGGTGTCAAAGACCTTGGTGCTATCATTGTACCTGCTGCAGGTAACTACAAGGTGAAACTCACCAATGCTACTCAATGGTCAGAAGCTGTACTCAACAGCATTACATTTGTAGCTCCGCAACCTGCATTAGAGCCTGCTACGTACTATGGTGCGGAAGGATTCTTGACTGAAGGTGCTGTTATTGCTCCTGCACAGTGGACTGCTTGCGAGTATAGCATCACGCGCAATGCTGACAAGACCCTGACCTTCGTGGCTGAGTTTACCAATGATGTAACCGGTTTGGTTGGTCAGATCAATCTGGGTGACGGATTCAAAGACATGGCTAAGGATGGCTTGAAGTTCACCTATTCGACAACCGCTACGTATGAGGACGGTGCTGCTCTCGAGGGTGCATTCTTCTACTTCCCCTACGCCGGTGCAGCCAAGCGCATTGACATCACCTATACGGTAGGTGCAGCCAATGATAAACCTGCAACGCCTGTTGATGCACGTATGAAAGGTGCTTATAACATCGGTGGCGAGACTGCTGACTTTGCTACGTTGAGTGAAGCAATCAGTGCTATTGAAACCAATGGTATGATGGGTGATGTTGATTTGGTTATTTGTGCAGATTTGGCAGAAAATACAAACATTGGTATTACCAACAATACAGATTACACCCTGACAATCCGTCCGGACAAAGCAGAGAAACGTACTATCACCTATGGTGACCAAGCTGATAATGACGGTCCTTCTGGACACATTCTTGTAGGTGCGCTGATGGCAAAAGACTTCAACACCACTCTTGCTACCAAGAATGTTTGGTTCGACGGCTCTGTTGATGGCGAAGGCCAGTATCTTGAGATCCGTGCAGGAGCTGTTGGCGGACGTACTGTCGTATTCTACGGTGATGTTACCAACTCTGGTATCAAGAACTGCCGTATCATCAATCCGCGTGCAACGGGTACTAACTATGCTGTAGAAATCCGTACAGAGAAGAATTCCGACAAACGTCCTGTTGGAATAGTTATTGAGAACAACTACATCGAGGACAATGGTTCGGCTAATACGCAGGCTATCCAATTCAACGGCTCGCAGTCTGCTACAGCTGATGGCAAACCGAAAGATGTTGTAATACGTAACAATGAGATCGTAGCTAATCTGCGTTGTATATTCTTCAACGGCGCAGAGAATGCAGTAATCGAGGGTAATACCTTCCGTCTGGCTAAGGCATCGGCTGGATTCCTTGCTCACGGTATCATGGGTAATGCACAGAAGGGTGCTATCATCGTTCGCGGTAACAAGTTCCTTGAACTCGGCACTATGAATGCTTCGGCTGGTGAGTATGGTATTTGCGGTATCACCGCTTCCGGTAATGCTGACGTTTGGGTAATCGAGAACAACGTATTCGCAGGTCTTGACGCCAAGGCAGACGTGGCAGGTAAGAATATCACGCTTCGTTATGTTCGCTGCGGTGACTCTTGTGTTGTTCGCAACAACACTTTCTATCTGCCTGCTCAGACCTACAAACCCGCTACAGATCTTGTAGCTGCTCAGGCTGTTACCTGCTTGTGGCTCGCCGGTACAAAGTTGTATATTGCCGAGAATAACCTCCTCGTTTCTGAAGAGACTGAGGTTAACAACTCGCTCATCCGCGGTGCTTTGAACGAGAATGTTAAGAACAACGTATTCTTCCACAAGGGCGGTAATGCTGCCGTTCTCGCTGGTGCTGTAGTTGCCAAGACTTGGGAAGAGTTCGCCGCTCTCGAAGGTACAGCCGGTTCGAAGTGGACTGAGCCTAAGTTCGTTGACGCTGCTAACGGCGACTTCGCTATTGCAGAGTACAATGAGGGCTTGCTTATCCCGCGTCTTGAGAGCGTATTGACGGATATTGATGGCAAGGATCGTGCTGAGCAGACCTGTGCAGGTGCATTTGAGTTTGTTGGCGAACCGGTTGTTGACGACACCTACTTCGAATATACAGTAACAGAGACTATCGCCAAGAACACCGAGACGGAGGCTACCGGCGGTACAATTATCTTCGGTGCTGACAAGTT
>JAFSPC010000138.1 GCA_017443075.1 Paludibacteraceae bacterium | reverse complement strand
GCATCGGATGGCGCTTGGCGCCATAAAAGCGACGCGTGCCTCGGCTTCTCCCCACCGCAACTATCAAGTTGCGTCGTGGACCCTGAGATGGGCAAATCGTGCTAACGGATGGCGCTGGGCGCCATAAAGCGCACGATTGCCTACGCGCTCTCCGAAGTCGCGTGCGTCGGCGAGAAGTAAAAAAGTGTCACGATGAGGCACTTTTTTCGGGATATAGGAGAGAAGTGATCAGCCAAATGTGGCTGATGCATATAAAAACAATGCAGGAGAAGTGATCAGCCAAATGTGGCTGATGCATGTAAAAACGATGCAGGAGAAGTGATCAGCCAAATGTGGCTGATGCATACAATAACGATGCAGAGACATGAATAGCCAAACATGGCTGATATAGTATAGTAAACACAGTGAAGAATATCCGAAACTTTTGTATCATTGCGCATATTGACCATGGCAAGTCAACACTCGCAGACCGTATGCTGGAAATAACCCATACGGTGGATGTACGTGAGATGGAAAACCAGGTGCTGGACGACATGGAACTGGAAAAGGAACGCGGCATAACAATCAAGTCGCATGCTATCCAGATGGTGTATAGCAGGAAGTCGAACGCCGAAAGTCAGAAGCAGGAGGAGTATATACTGAACCTGATAGATACTCCGGGTCATGTGGACTTCTCGTACGAGGTGAGCCGAAGCATCGCCGCGTGTGAGGGTGCTGTGCTCGTTGTGGATGCCACACAAGGCGTACAAGCACAGACAATAAGCAACCTGTACATGGCAATAGAGCATGACTTGGAGATCATACCCGTGCTGAACAAGTGTGACATGGACAACGCCATGCCGGAGCGCGTGGAGGATGAGATAATCGACCTATTGGGCTGCAAGCGTGAGGAGATCATACGCTGTTCGGCAAAGACGGGCGAGGGTGTGCCGGAGATACTGGATGCCATCGTTGACCGCGTGCCGGCACCGAAGGGTGACCCTGATGCACCGTTGCAGTGTCTGGTGTTTGACTCGGTATTTAACTCGTTCAGAGGCATAATAGCGTACTTCAAAGTTGTGAACGGCACGATGCACACAGGTGACAGGGTGCGGTTTGTGAACACCGGCAAGGAGTATGACGCCGATGAGATAGGTGTGTTGAAACTGGATATGGATCCGCGCAAGCAGATCAGTGCCGGGAATGTGGGGTATATCATATCGGGCATCAAGACGAGTACAGAGGTAAAGGTGGGTGACACGATAACGCACGTTGCCCGGCCGTGTGACAAGGCTATAGCAGGCTTTGAGGAAGCCAAGCCGATGGTGTTTGCCGGCGTGTATCCGATAGAGGCAGAGGATTATGAGGATCTGCGTGCTTCGCTGGAGAAGTTGCAACTGAATGATGCGAGTCTGACATTCCAACCAGAGTCGTCGATGGCATTAGGTTTCGGTTTCCGCTGCGGCTTCCTCGGGTTGTTGCACATGGAGATAGTGCAGGAACGACTGGACCGCGAGTTTGACATGGATGTGATAACGACCGTGCCGAACGTGAGCTACAACGTATATACCAAGGACGGTCGCATGATAGAGGTGCACAACCCTGCGGGTATGCCCGACCTGACAGAGATAGACCATATAGAAGAACCATATATCCGCGCCTCGGTAATCACAACAGCCGATTATATAGGTCCGATCATGACACTCTGCTTAGGCAAGCGCGGCGAACTGGTTAAACAGGAATACATAAGCGGCAACCGGATGGAACTATTGTTCGACATGCCGCTGGGGGAGATAGTGATAGACTTCTACGACAAGCTAAAGTCGATCAGCAAGGGGTATGCATCGTTTGACTGGCATACGAACGGTTTTCGTCCATCTAACCTTGTGAAACTGGATATACTGCTCAACGGGGAACAAGTGGACGCATTGTCCACCCTCACGCATCGCGACAATGCTGTGGATTTTGGCAGGCGTATGTGCGAGAAACTGAAAGAGTTGCTGCCTCGTCAGCAGTTTGATATAGCTATTCAGGCAGCGATAGGTGCGAAGATCATAGCCCGAGAGACGGTGAAGCAGGTGCGGAAAGATGTGCTCGCCAAGTGCTATGGCGGCGATGTGAGCCGCAAGCGCAAACTATTGGAGAAGCAGAAACGTGGCAAGAAACGCATGAAACAGATAGGAAATGTCGAGGTGCCGCAGAAAGCCTTCCTTGCTGTGTTGAAGCTGGATTGATATGCAACCTACAATAGATTATATACGCGAACATTTCGAGTTGTACAATCGGATGCTGTTTGGCGGGACATTGACTGTCCCGCCTATTCGTTTGACGAACGCGCGTACGTATATGGGCATGCTGACATACAAGAGGCGTGCCGGTCTGTTTGGCGGGAAGAAGTATTCCGACTTTGTGCTACGCATCAGCCAGCGTTTTGACTACACCGAGCAGGAGTTGCAAGACACGCTCATCCATGAGATGATTCACTACTATATAGCATTCAACCGTATGGAAGACGGCTCGGCACACGGTCGTCTGTTCCGGCAGATGATGGACGATATCAACCGTCGTTACGGCAGGCACATCACTGTGAGTCACCGTTCGACGCGTGAGGAGCGAATGAAGGTGATAGGCAACCGTCCGCGTCCGCGTGTGTTTGCAATCATGGAGCTGTCGGATGGCAAGTGTTGCATCAAGGTAGTGCCTCGAATAGCGCAACGTGTGCGTACGATGCACCAGCGGCTGACAATGGATCCGCGTATAAGGCGGATAACATGGTACTACTCGACCGATCCGTATTTTGCGTTATACCCGTCATCCATGGGACGGCGTATGCAATATGTGGATATGACCGAGTTGCAGCCGCACTTGGATTGTGCGAAGCCAATAACAGTTCATTAGGAAAATTTTGCAAAAAGTCCAAGAATGTCCCTCAAAAATGCGATTTTATTTGCATAATTCGGATTTTTTTTGTAACTTTGCAAACGGTTAGATAAAATTCATAATTATGGAGGCAACTACAAGAACATTACAAGTAACATTACCCGTTGCAGATGCTGCGTTTCTGCGCCGGCTATCCAGCAACATGGGGTGGACAGTCAAGGCAAAGCGCGCACCTCGTACATATTATGATAGTCCTTCTTTCTATAGTGATATAGATGCTGCCGAGGAAGATATAAAGGCCGGTAAAGGAGTGCGTGTTGATAGTAAAGAAGCATTAGATGCACTATTCTCATGAGTTACAGTTTGATTTTCGCACCTCGCGCAATGTCTGATTTGGAAAAAATTAAGAAATCCGGTAATCAAGCCCGATTGAAGAAGTTGCGTGTCATCTTAGAGGAGTTACGCGAACATCCTTTGACAGGAATCGGTAATCCTGAACGATTGCGATATCGCCCTGATACCTATTCTCGCCGAATATCTGATAAAGACAGAATTATCTATTCCGTACACGATGAAGTTGTGATAGTCAATATCTTACAAATGCTCGGGCATTATGATGATAAATAAAATAACCAAACACTGCTAAAGACATTTACAGAAATAACGACCAATATGCAATTATTATTACAGATTATTACGCTCATAGGTTCCGTAGCGATGCTGATGTACGGAATGAAGGTGATGAGTGAAGGTTTGCAGAAGATGGCCGGTAGTCGTCTGAGCAATGTGCTGAAGACGATGACGACCAACCGCTTCACGGGTGTGCTGACCGGTGCGTTTATCACGGCAGCCGTTCAGTCGTCCACAGCCACGACGGTGATGACAGTAAGCTTTGTGTCGGCAGGCATACTGAGTCTGGCTCAGGCAATATCCGTAATCATGGGTGCGAACATAGGCACGACGTTTACCGCATGGATCATGGTGCTGGGAGGCAGTTCGTTTGATATGCGGCTGGTGGTATATGCCACGATAGTGCTTGCCGTAGCTCTGATCTACACGAAGAAGAATGCCAATCTGGGTGATTTTCTGATAGGTCTGTCGTTGATGTTGTTGGGCCTGACAACCCTAAAGATCAATGCAACCGAGATGAAACTGGATGAGATAGATGCTGTCCGTAACTTCTTTGACTCGACATCGAGCTGGGGGTACGGCAGTTATTTTTTGTACCTGTTGGTAGGTGGCATATTGACCTTTGCTGTGCAATCGTCCGCCGCAATCATGGCAATCACGATGACCTTGTGCTCGGTGGGAGTGCTACCGATAGATATGGGTATATCGCTGGTGCTGGGCGAAAATATCGGTACGACAATCACCTCGAACATAGTGGCTTTGTCCGCCTCCGTTCAGGCTCGCCGTGCGGCGATGGCTCACTTGGTGTTCAACCTGTTCGGTGTGATATGGGTGCTGGTAGTGTTCCGTCCGTTTGTGGGCTTGGTCTGCCGCGTATGGGGTATCCCGTTTGAGCCCGGTGTGCGTCCGGAGAACGGCGTGTCACCCGAAAAGCTGAGTGCCATATTGGCTACGTTCCACACGACGTTCAACGTAATCAATACATGTATATTGATTGGATTTATTCCGCTGTTGGAGAAATTGGTATGTGTCATCATCCCATCGAAGCCAGAGGGCGACGAGGATTCGGCTCTGAAGTTCATAACGGGCGGATTGATGTCCACATCCGAGCTCTCGATCATGCAGGCATGGCATGAGATACACGTGTTCGGCATGCGTACGCGCAGGATGATAGATATGGTAAGCGATTTGTTCCACACGAAAGAAGAGCAGGAGTTTGTGAAGATCTATTCGCGCATCGAGAAGTACGAGGGCATCTGTGACCGTATGGAGGTGGAGATAGCCGCGTACCTGAACCAGGTGGCAGACGGCCGGTTGTCAGACCAATCGAAGCATGAGGTGCATAAGATGCTGCGTATAGTGAGTGAACTGGAGTCGGTAGGTGATGCAAACTTCAACCTGTCGCGCTACATGTCGTACCGCCATCGCGACAAGCTGCCCTATACCGAAGAGCAAAACCGCAACATTGAGATGATGGAATCGTTGCTGGCACAAGCAGCGAACAAGATGGTAGAGGCGCTGGATAAGGTGCATATATCAGAGTCGGAATTTATGGATATGATGAACATTGAGAATGAAATCAACAATTTCCGCGACGATCTGAAAGCCGAGAACACACTGAATGTGACAGAGCATGTGTATGACTACCTGACAGGTGTGAACTACATGGATACAATCTCGGAATTTGAGAAGATGGGGGATTATATCATCAATGTGGAGGAGGCTATATACGAACACAAACACGACAAGTAAGTGTTGATTTTGGCTTTTCTTGGTGCTTTTGAATTTTTGGCTCGGTCATTATGCCCGCATAACTTCCTCACCGAAAATCCATAATCCCTATAGAAAATTCCAAAATCAGAGAATAAAGAAGAGAATCTTATAATCATAAATCATAATGGACAATTTGGTAAACCGTCATATCGGGCTGAGTGAGGCCGATAAAGAACAGATGTTGCGTACAATCGGCGTAAGCGACGAGCAGGAACTGATCCGTCAGACCATGCCGGCAGATATATTACTACCGGAAGATAAGCGTCCGGAGATAGAGGCGCTGACAGAGCAGGAACATCTGGATCAGATGTATGCCTTGCAGGCGGAGAACCGGCTATGGCGTACGTATATAGGCCGCGGTTGGTATGGCACACTGACGCCAAGCGTGATTACACGCAATGTGCTGGAGAACCCCGTATGGTACACTTCTTACACGCCCTATCAGGCTGAGATCTCACAGGGTCGGTTGGAGGCGTTGTTTGCCTTCCAGACGCTGGTGAGCGACCTGACCGGTCTGCCATTGGCTAACTGCTCGCTACTGGATGAGGCGACCGCAGCAGCGGAGGCAGTGACGATGATGCGAAACTTGCGCAGCCGTCAGCAGGTGAAGGATGGCGTGAAAAAAGTGTTTGTAGATACAAAGATATTCGCCAACACCCTATCCGTGATGCGTACTCGTGCCATGGGTCAAGGCATAGAACTGGTGGTAGGCGATTATGCGGCGTTCACTCCGTCGTCAGAGTATTTCGGGGCTATCATTCAGTTGCCTAATGCCGATGGTGCGATAGAGGATTATACGCTATTTGCCGAGGACTGTCATACCGCCGGACTGAAAGTGGCAGTTATAGCTGACCTGATGTCGCTGTGTCTGCTCAAGCCAATAGATGCCGATATCATCTGTGGTACGGCACAGCGGTTCGGTTTGCCCATGGGCTTCGGTGGTCCGACAGCGGGATACATGTCAACGCGCGAAGAGTACAAACGCGAACTGCCCGGGCGTATCATCGGTCTGAGTAAAGATATGTATGATCATCCGGCTTATCGTCTGGCCTTGCAGACGCGCGAGCAGCATATCAAACGCGAGAAAGCGACATCGAACATCTGTACCGCTGAAGCCTTATCCGCCATGATGGTGGCGTTCTATGCCGCGTATCACGGTGCAGAAGGGCTGCGTAAGATAGCCGAGGGGATACATGGCAAGGCTGTGTACCTGAGCGAGATGCTACAGGCATACGGCTATACGCAGGAGAACAGCGAGTTCTTTGACACGCTGAAGATATATCTACCAGACAACGTAAGTACAGCAGAACTGAAAAAAGCCGCCGAGGAAGCAGAGATCAACCTGTATTATGCGCCGGAAGGTTGGGTCGGTCTGTCGGTAGATGAGACGGTGACAGTGGATGATATGAACGATCTGGCAGAACTATTCGCCGGATTGGTAGGCGGAATGGCTACGCCCGTGGAGGATGAGGCGGCGTTTGAAGGACTGTGGGCGATTGACGAGAACCGCGTGAGAGAGACGGATTATCTGACAGCGGAAGTATTCAAAAAGTATCATACAGAGACAGAGATGATGCGCTATATCCATCGTTTGGCGCGTAAGGATATCAGCCTCACGCACTCGATGATACCATTAGGCTCGTGTACCATGAAGTTGAATCCGGCGTCAGCTATGCTGCCGATTACCTTCCCCGGATTCATGGCGATCCATCCGTTAGCACCGCAAGAGCAGGCACAAGGCTATATCCAAATTGAAGATGAACTGAAACAGATGCTGTGCCAGATCACGGGTTTTGATGCGTGCACACTGCAACCTACATCCGGTGCTGCGGGCGAATATACCGGATTGGTGACGATGCGGTCATGGCTTGCCACCCATGCTCCGGAGCGTAAGGTGCTGCTGATACCGGCATCGGCTCACGGCACCAATCCCGCCTCCTGTGTACAGGCCGGTTTTGAGCCTATTGTAGTCAAGTGTGATGAGCAAGGGAATACAGATATGCAGGATTGGCGCAGCAAGGCCGAGGAGAACAAGGACCGCCTGGCAGGCTGCATGATAACCTATCCGTCGACCCACGGTATATTTGAGCGTGCGATCCGCGAGATGTGCCAAATCATTCATGCCAACGGCGGCCTCGTATATATGGACGGCGCTAACATGAACGCGCAGATAGGCTATACATGTCCGGCTTATATCGGTGCTGATGTGTGCCACCTGAATCTGCATAAGACCTTTGCCTCGCCTCATGGTGGCGGTGGTCCGGGTGCCGGTGCCGTATGTTGCACTCGTGAGTTGGCTGATAGCCTGCCAACAGATGATGTCAACCGCGTATCATCAGCCGCCTACGGCAACGCCAATATGTCGCTGATAGCATACGGCTATATCCGCATGATGGGTAGCGAAGGGCTGCGAGCAGCGACGTCAGCCGCCATTCTATCCGCCAATTACCTTGCCGCCAAACTCAAAGATGCATACGGAATAGTTTATACAGGCGCCAACGGTCGTGTAGGACACGAGTTGATATTGGACTGCCGTAAGTTCCACACATTCGGAATAACCGAGGCGGAGATAGCCAAGCGCCTGATGGACTACGGATATCATGCGCCCACCTTATCCTTCCCCGTGCATGGCACGCTGATGGTAGAGCCGACAGAGAGCGAATCGCTGTCAGAGCTTGACCGGTTTGTAGATGCCATGCTCAGTATCCGCAAGGAGATTGATGAGGTGGAGAGCGGGAAAGCCGATGCGAAAGACAATGTGCTGGTGAATGCGCCGCACCCCGAATATGAGGCAGTAGCGGATGAGTGGAAACATAGTTATCCGCGCTCGAAGGCCATCTATCCGACTGCCGAGGTGGCAGCAAACAAATTCTTTGTGCCGGTGGCGAAAGTGGATAACGGATTCGGCGACCGCAATCTGGTAGCACGATTTGCTTAATAGATAAGAATATGTCTGTAAAATTAGACAAACTATTTACCTCCAAGCCAGTAATCCTGATTAAGGAATATCTGCTGATCATGTTGTGCACTATTCCTTATGCGATAGTGGTGAACCACATACTGGTTCCGCATGCTATAGTAGGTGGCGGACTAACAGGTTTCTGCGAGATCATCTATTTTGCATCGCATCGAACGATTCCGATATGGGCATCGTCGGCAACGTTGAACCTGTTGCTGCTGATAGCCGCCTATTTTGCAGTAGGCAAGCGTTATGTGTTCCGTACGTTGTACGGCGTATTCTGGCTATCGTTCTGGCTAAAGATCATACCCGTGTTAGATATGCCGATAATCACTGATCCGTTTATGGCGGTGGTGTTAGGCGGTATATTCAACGGCACAGCGTTGGGATTGGTATTCCTAAACAATGGTTCGACCGGTGGCACAGATATCGTAGCGATGATAGTGAACAAGTACCAGCACTTGCCCATGGGTCGTGTATTGCTGATATGCGATATAGTAGCAATCTCCTGTGGTTATTTCCTGCCTGAGGTACGCAGCCTTGAGAAGGTGCTGTTCGGCTTGTGCTACACGTTCATCAGTTCGACAGCCGTAGATTGGATAATGAACAGAATGCGTCAGTCGGTTCAGTTCTTCATCTTCTCAAAGAAATACAACGAGATAGCCGATGCCATCATCCACGAAGTGCACCGCGGTGTGACCTATCTGGATGCCGAGGGCGGCTATTCGGGGCAACCATACAAGGTGATCACAACCGTGGCACGACAGCATGATTCAGCAAAGATATTTCGCATCGTTCGCAAGATTGACCCTGCTGCGTTTGTATCGCAATCGCAAGTGCGCGGGGTGTTCGGTGAAGGATTTGATCATCTGAACGAAACAAGATAAACAATAAGCATACAGCGATTTTAGAAATGCTCTTTAGGAAAGGTGAAGACAACAATTCGAATCATATACATACTGATATGCGTTCTGGTGCTGAGCAGTTGCGGCAACGACAGTGAGTGTAAAAGCAGCATCGCCCGGCAAGAACAAGAGATTGTGGAGGACCACTTGGTAGCTTATCCCGGTCGGACATTCAATTACAAGCAGAAGTTTAACGACCAACAAGCAACGCAGCTTGCCGTAGCGAGCCGTATAGGTCTCAAGCGTCCGCCAAAGGATAGAGATGATGCCTCGAAGATGCACAAGCAATTGGTGGAGATACGTTCGAACGCTAATTATGTTGTGGATGAATTGACGCATTCGGTGCCGTACCTGATACCGAGTGCCAAGCACGAGCTGGATGCTATAGGTGAGGAATGGGCAGATATATTGCGGCGGAACGAGTTGCCGCACTACCGGTTTATAGTGACTTCGGTGCTACGTACGCAGGAAGATATCAAGTATCTGCAACGTAGCGGGAATATCAATTCGGTATCGCAGAGCTGTCATTGCTATGGCACGACATTCGATCTTGCATATATGCGCTATGACAAGGTGACCCGCACACGCGACTACATGCATGAGGATAACCTTCGGCTCGTGTTGGGGCAGGTGCTGCTGAACCATCAGCGGGCCGGAAAGATATATGTGAAATATGAAGGGAAGCAGTCATGCTTTCATGTGACAGTAAGGGAATAAAAAAAACGGCTTCGAAAGCCGTTTTTTTTTATTTATGATTATCCAGACTGTCATTGAGGTCGCTACGGAAGAAGAGGATGATAGCAAACACCGCAATGGTTATATACGAATCCGCAAGATTGAATACGGGGCGGAAGAACAATGTTTCACCTGCCGCGTTATGGATAAGCGGGAAATATAGCATATCCACCACTCGCCCGTAGAACCACGTTTCGTAGCCAAAGAGTCTGCCATAAAAAACGCAATCAATGATATTACCCAGTGCCCCTGCGGTGATGAGCGTGATCATTGCGACAAACCAAGGCCTTGCGTTGTGCTTGATCAGGCGATGTATATACCACCCGAGTATAGCGACCATGACAATCCTGAAGGCCGTAAGGCACCACTTGGGCAGCCATTGAATGCCGAATGCCATGCCATTGTTCTCAACAAAGCAGAGTTGGAAGAACGGTAGTATCTCGTGTGCCTCGCCTAAGGTATAATGAGTGCGGATATACAATTTGAGCGTCTGATCAAGGGCAACAAGCAATAGCACAGCACCGGTGATGAGCCATGGTATAAGTTTTTGATTTGCGATCGTTTTCATTGTCCTATTTTAGCATGTACAGCAATTGCCATTATTGTAGTTTGAATGCACGGCGTATGTCGTCAACCCGATCCAGTTTCTCCCACGTGAATAGTTCGACCTCTCGTGTGAAAGGTTTGCCATCAGAGTCGATGAACGATTTGTTGACTCGTTCGCATGTACGGCCCATGTGTCCGTATCGCGCCGTTTCCTCGTAGATAGGTTGAGTTAGTTTGAGGTCGCGTATGATAGCCGCAGGCCGGAGGTCAAAGAGTTTGTTGATGCGTTTGGCTATCTCCGCATCGCTGAGTCTGACCTTGGCAGTGCCATACGTGTTGACATAGAAGCTGACAGGTTTGGCTACGCCGATGGCATAACTGACCTGCACGAGCACCTCGTCAGCCACACCGGCAGCGACCATGTTCTTGGCAATGTACCGTGCGGCATACGCTGCCGAACGGTCGACCTTTGAGGGGTCCTTGCCCGAGAATGCTCCTCCGCCATGCGCACCTCGTCCGCCGTAGGTATCAACGATAATCTTTCTGCCGGTGAGTCCTGTATCGCCATAAGGTCCGCCAATGACGAAGTTACCTGTAGGATTGACGAGCAGTTCGGTAGTTCGGCTGTCGTCATGCAGGAAAGCCTCCAGCAGGGCAGTGTACCGAATGTCGCGCTTTGCCACGCGAGGCAGCAGGATAGTAATAACATCTTGCTTGATGAGTTCGGGGGTAACCTTGCGTCCGTCGGAAGTGAACTCATCATGCTGTGTAGAGAGAACGATGGTGTGGATACGTACGGGTCGGTTGTGGCTGTCGTACTCCATGGTGACCTGACTCTTGGCATCGGGGCGGAGGTATGTCATCATATTTCCCTCCTTACGAATGCGTGCAAGCGTATAGACAAGCGTATGTGCGAGGTCGAGTGTGAGAGGCATGTAATTGTCGGTTTCTGATGAGGCGTAGCCAAACATCATACCTTGGTCGCCTGCCCCCTGCTGCATCTTCGACTTACGGCTGACGCCCATATTGATGTCGGCACTCTGCTCATGGAGTGCCTGCAGAATACCGCAGCTCTCCGCCTCGAACTTGTAGGCAGCCTTGGTATACCCGATGTCGTTGATGGTGCGGCGAATGATAGCCGGTAGGTCGATATAATGCTTGGCAGTGACCTCACCCGCTACAACGACCTGACCGGTGGTAACCATTGTTTCGCAGGCAACGTGGGCGTTGGGGTCGAGAGCAAGAAAATTATCAAGAATAGCGTCGCTGATTTGGTCAGCGACTTTATCGGGGTGTCCTTCGGACACTGATTCAGAAGTAAATAAGTAGTTCATTGTTTAATGTAGAATCTTATAGATGAGTTCCTTCCACAGGTCGAGTTCGGTAGCCGATCCTGTGCCGATACCTTTGCTGCGGGCATCGGTATCGCGGAAGTATGAGATGATTCGGAATGTCTTGCCAGCCGAGAACCTTCGTGCAGCACGGGCATAGTTCTTGACGATGAAGGGGTTGATCTTCAGGGCAGCCGCTACAGCTCGCTCGTCTTCTTTGTGTGGCAGGTAGTGGTAGAGCATGAGGTTGGCGAAGAATCCGAAGAGCAGTGGCAGCTCTTTTTGAATGGGATGATCTTTGGACGAGGCAAAGTACCGTACTATGCGGTTCGCCTTGAGTGTATCGCCATTGATGAGTGCCTCTTGCAGCTCAAAGCCATTATAATCCTTGCTGATACCGATATTCCGCTCAACGAGTGTGGCGTCAATCACGTTGACCCCGGCAGGGCGTCCGTTGACCAGTTTCTCAAGCGAGAGCACAATCTGCTGCAGGTTTGTACCGAGGTTATCTGCAAGTATTTGTGTGACTTTTGGGTCGATAGTGACGCGGTCGGCTTTGTTCTGCGCCGCCTGCTGCTTGTTCCAATCCTCGATGTAGTGAGTTATCCATCCCGCCACCTGGTAATCGCGCAGAGCAGTGGACTGCATGCATGCGACATTAGGCGAGGCAGACACCTTGGGTGCAGCCCCCTTGCATGCGATAACGAGTATGGACTGCGGTTGCGGTGCTGCAATGTATTGCTCGAGAGCCTGCCACTTTTTGATCAATTGTGCTTCGCGTACGATAACAACCTTGTACCCTCCCATCATGGCAAAGCCTCGCGCCTGCATCACGGCTTCGGCTATGCCAGCCTCGGCAAGGTCGCGACCATAGAGCACCACCTGATCGAACGATTTGCCTGCTTCGTCGAGCACGTTGTCTTCGATATAATCGGTGACCTTGTCAATGTAGAACGGCTCATCCCCGTAGAGGATATAAACGGGTTTGTACTGTTGCTGCCGCAACTGCAACATGACTTGTTCGTATGTGAGCGTGTTAGCAGCCACTTTAGTAGATGAATTTTTCGCCGTTACGAATGTAAATCTGCCCGTGTTGCAGCCGTGTGACACGACGCCCGAGGATGTCGAAGACGGGTGCATCAGCGTGGTCATCGGGCGTATACTCCACCGTCGTATTGCCGCTTACGTTGATGGTAAGTGGTGCATAGGTTTCGGTGACGGTGAGGCGTCCGAGAGCCTCGTCGTAGGTATAACCGTTCGTTCCACTGACATTGACGATACTTGCAGCCGGGTGTGTGCCATCCGCGAGGGTGAGGTAGGCGATGAACCCTTTGTCGGTCGTGTGTCGATATGCAGGCCACATCTGTGCGTTGCCACTGACAGTGACCGCGTAGGTGCTGAGTTTGTTGCCGAGGATCTCGATGGCAATCTCGGGATAGTCGATGAAGGGGTTGCGGTTGCCCTGATAGGCTTGTGCTCCATCGTTGCGCACCATCTCGGTGAGTGATGGGGGATCTTGCATGTGCCACTTGAGGATGACCGCGACATTCTCAAATACGCCGTTGGCACCTAACTTATCCAGCAGTTGTGCATTGCCATTGTACAGGCTATTCTGATAACTACCGACCTTGCCGTACACGATGTAATCGTACATGATGACCCGTGCCGCAT
>JAFSPC010000137.1 GCA_017443075.1 Paludibacteraceae bacterium | reverse complement strand
TATATGCCACGCAGACAGGCGAAGGCGGCGTTGAGCAGACACATACCTATACGTTTACCAGCAAGGCATGGGCTGATGCTACCAACTCGTGGGAAAGCACCAAGGACGGCAATGCGCTGCTGCAAGGTCAAGGTGTGCAGGTGACCGCTAATGCCAGCGGTGCCGGCGCAACGACCAAGGATGCACTCAGCAATGTAAGCAAAGTGGTTGTAACGTACTGCACCAACAAATCAGCAGGCGCAGGCAGCATCGGGATAGGCATAGGCGATACGCAGAAGTCGCAAACCGTGACGAAGAACGGCGGCACAACGCTGCGCGACCTGAGCTATACGTTCAACCACGCTGCCGGCAAAGCCTCGGTTGAGGTGACCTGTACCACCAACTCGGTCTATGTCCACACCATCGCCATCACAGCCGGTGGGGGAGCTACGTTCAGCGACTATTCGACCACGTGCTCGAAGGTAGAAACGACCATCAGCCAACCTGCCACACCGCAGACGGTAGTTAAGGCGATACGCAACGGGCAAGTGGTGATCATCCGCGGCAGCGAGGTGTATAACCTGTTGGGGGAAAGACAATAAACATTTGATGTTAAGTGACAATTAATAATCGCGAATGAGAAAGTATATTATATCCATCATCCTATCCGTACTGAGCATAGCACTGTGGGCTGTACCGGCGCGGCCGGGTTCACAGCCTTGCACACTAAGTGACGGCAGTAGCATCCAACTCACTCTGATGGGTGACGAGTCGTACCACTTTTGGCAGACTGCCGACGGACGTATTGCAGAGGAACAAACAGACGGTACGTTCGTCATAACCGATGAGTCAGCACCCGATGAGCAAACGATGACCGCCCGCCGGCGTGCCGGCAGGCGGTATGTGAACCGAGCGAAGCAAATCGGTGCAGGGTTCATGCCGTCGCGCGCGCTGTTCATATTGGTAAACTTTAGCGACAAAGCGTTCTCAGAGGCGAGTGCTGCATATTACAAATCAAGTCTTGGCGACCAGACAGAGGGCGCCAAGTCGATGTACAACTATCTGAAAGAGCAGTCGGGTGGGCAATACGCCCCGCCGGTGGATGTATTTGGTCCGATAACGCTACCCAAAACCGTATCGTACTACGGCGGCAACGACCACCAAGGTAACGACAAACACCCTGCAGAGATGGTGGTAGAGGCATGCAAGGCGCTGGATGATACGATTGATTTCGCGCAATACGACGCCAACGACGACGGGTTGGTGGATAATGTGTATGTCATCTATGCCGGCAAGGGTGAGGCTGACGGCGGTGCCGCCAGTACGATATGGCCGCACCAGTGGGATACGTATTCGTCAGAGCAACTGTACGTACAGTTGGATGGCAAGTATATCCTGTCGTACGCCTGCAGTTCAGAACTAAGCGGTCAAGATATTTACTCGATGGGTACCCCCTTGCATGAGTACAGCCACGTGATAGGTCTGCCTGATTATTATGATACCGAATACGCCAGCACCAACTACACGCAACAGCGCACCCCAGGTGCGTGGTCGCTGATGGATGCCGGTTCGTACAACGACAACGGCAAGACGCCGCCTAACTATTCGATCTACGACAAGTATTACCTCGGTTGGCTGACTCCCAAGGTGCTTGCCAAGGATGATCAGCTGAACGGGATTCTCACCACCGATTACGGCGACGGCTATCAAATCAACGGCGGCACAAGTTTGCTGAGCGCCACATCAACCAAAACGGTTTATTACATCGAGAACCGTCAGCGCACGGGTTGGGATGCTGCCCTGCCAGGGCACGGAATGATTGTGTGGCAAGTCAAGTACAGCAGTTCGGCTTGGGAAGGCAACACGCTAAACAACGATGGCGGTTCGCCGCGCTACACGGTAGTGTCTGCCTCGGGTAACCCGAGGAACATCGGCAAGTCGTCCGACCCCTTCCCGGGGACGAGCAGGGTGACCACCTACACTCCGTTCACCGGCTGCGAACTGACGGAGATAAAGGAGCAAGCGGGCAATGTGACCTTCAAGTACAACGGCGGGTTGGCTAAACTCGAGTGCACGTACGAAATAGTAGGCGAACACTGTATCGTACCAGCCGATGGCGTGGTGGCTACGCTGGATTCGCTCCGGCTGTTCATAACGCCGCACGAGGGTTATACCCTCGATGACCCGAGTTGCTGGACGGTGGAGATGGGAGATAATAATTTCCTCACGTATGGCGAAGGGTTCACATACGATGCAGCCACAGGTGCGTTCCGCATCAGCAAGGTGAAGGATGATGTTGTTATCCTCGCCGAGGCGCTGAAGGTCTTCCGCGTGTCATGGATAGTGAATGATATCGAGTTTGCGCAGACATCCTCCACCGGTCGCATCACGCTGCCAGAGGACGAACCTGCGGCATGCGGTGACGGCAAGGCGTTTGTAGGCTGGAGCAGCGTAGCCGACTATGCCAGCGAGGATGTTGCGCCCACCTTGGTCAGCCAAGGCGAGCAGGTAAGTGAGGGCGAGCAGTTCTATGCCGTGTTTGCCGACGCTGCCGGCGGCGAAAAAGGTACGAATGAGTACGTGTTTGCCGGCAAGACCTGGACTGAGCCGACGAACTCGTGGCAGAGCACCAAGGACGCCTTTGGCTACAACAGCGCGCAGGGCGTGCAGGTTATATCTGCCTCCTCGTACAGTGGTGCCGGCGCTATGACTGTCGGCGCATTCACCAACATCACCCGTGTCGTGGTCAACTATTGCACCAATGCCACCAAGGGTGCAGGCGATATCATCGTTGTGGTGGGTGACGACGAAAAAACTCAAGCCGTGACGCCAGTGGGTGGCACAACGCTGCGCCCGCTGGAGTACACGTTCGACCGCGCGGCAGGTACCATCGCATTCAAGGTGAACTGCACGACGAACTCAATCTTTGTGCACTCCGTGGTAGTAACAGCCACGTCGCCCGTGTTGTATAGCAATTATACGACCACGTGCAGCCCAACATCAGCGGTGGACGATGTGACAGCAGGACAGACGCGTGCAGTCAAGGTTGTACAGGAGGGCAGGGTAGTGATCGTGCGTGACGGCAAAACGTTCAGCCTGCTGGGTAATGCACTATAACAATTATCATTTGTCATTTTTCAATTTTCAATTATCTCCTATGAATACGGCAGAAGCATTTGACAACGTACTTGCACAGTGCAGGTCGATCTATATCCGAAAGATGAAGGATTACGGTCCGTCGTGGCGTATCATGCGTCCGCAGACGGTGAACGACCAGCTCTTTATCAAGGCTAAACGCGTGCGCACGCTGGAGATGACAGGGGTGAACATGGTGGGTGAGGATATAGCGGGCGAGATGCGTGCCATCGTCAATTATTCGGTGATGGGTATCATCCAGCTGCGGCATGGTTTTGCCGATAGCGTAGATATGTCCCCCGAGCAGGCAACCGAACTGTACGACAAGTATGTGGCAGAAGCCAAGGCACTGATGTTGCGCAAGAATCATGATTACGGTGAAGCCTGGCGTGATATGCTGCCCTCGTCGCTGATAGATATCATCCTGACGAAGATCAACCGGAACAAACAGATCGCGTCGAATGACAACAAGACGCTCATCTCCGAGGGCGCTGACGGCAACTACTTTGATATGCTCAACTATGCGGTGTTCTACCTGATCAAGACCACTTCGTTGACAGAAGATTAACCGCTTCGCTGATAGAAGAAAGACTTAAAGCTTATGAATAAAACTGCTCGTATTATAGGAAGTGTGGCACGTACGTTACTCGCGCTCACGTTCCTCTTCTCCGGATTCGTCAAGGCGGTTGACCCTGTCGGTACGGTGTATAAGATTGAGGATTACCTCACAGCTTTTGGCGGTGTGTTCACCTCCTTGTTACCCTTGGCAACGGTCGCTGCGGTGCTGCTTATCCTCACCGAATGGACCTTGGGCGTGATGATGCTGTGCAATATCCGTACGCAGTGGACGGCATGGCTGTCGCTGGCGTTCTATCTGGTTATGACGCCGCTGACGCTGTACATAGCGTTGACTAACCCTATCTCCGATTGCGGATGTTTTGGCGATGCGCTGGTGCTCAGCAACTGGCAGACGTTCTGGAAGAATGTGGTGCTCATCTCGCTTGTTGTGGTGCTGCTGTGCACCAAGCGGCATATCCCGCCAACGTTTGTGTGGCAGGCAGAAATAGGTATCGTACTGGCAGGCATGGCTCTGGCAGGCGGACTGATGATCTATACGCATTACCATCTGCCCATCATCGATTTCCGCCCCTACAAGATTGGAAACAACATCCCTGAACTGATGTCTATCCCCGATGGGGCACCGCATGACGAGTATGCCATCACGCTAATCTATGAGAAAGACGGCGTGCAGCAGGAGTTTACTCTGCAGGATTATCCGCGCAATGACTCGACGTGGCGGTTCGTTGACCAACGCTCAACGCTGGTGAGCAAGGGTTACGAGCCACCTATCCACGACTTCGCGCTGATGGATGCTGACGGCGAGGATCTGACCTACGATATCCTGGAGGCAGAGCGAGCCGTGCTGGTGGTGATGTACGATCTGGACAAGACGGACATTCGGCAACTTGGCAAAGTCGCCAACCTGTGCCTAACCAGCAAGGAGCAGGGCGTGCCATGTTTCATCCTCACCGCTGCCACGGATGAGCAGATCCGTGCGTTCGTTGACGCGCACCGCGACCTGCTGCCGGCGAGCGTTGCTGCGCCTGCCGACCCGACACTGCTGTTCCTTCATGCCGACGGCATCATGCTCAAGACGATCGTGCGCGCCAATCCGGGCGTGTTCGTTGTGGAGAATGGTATAATCACTGACAAATATAATATACGAAACAGATAAACTATGAAATGTCTTATTATTGGCTCCGGCCCTGCAGGCTACACTGCCGCCATCTATGCCTCACGTGCAAACTTACAACCCGTACTGATTGAAGGTCCGCAACTCGGCGGACAACTGACCATCACCACCGAGGTTGAGAACTTCCCCGGTTATCCCGATGGCGTTGAGCCGTTCCAGATGATGGATGATATACGCCGTCAGGCGGAACGGTTCGGAACGCAGTTCGTCTCGGCTATTGTGGAGAAAGTGGATTTCTCTTGCTCGCCGAAGAAGGTGTGGACCGACGATGGCACGCTCTATGAGGCGGATGCTGTTATCATTGCTACCGGTGCTTCTGCCAAGTGGCTGGGCATACCCAGTGAGAAAGAGTACCGCGGTCGTGGTGTGAGTGCCTGCGCTACGTGCGACGGGTTCTTCTACCGCGGCAAGACCGTTGCTGTTGTTGGTGGGGGTGACACGGCATGTGAGGAGGCTACCTATCTGTCCAACCTCTGCCAAAAGGTATTTATGATTGTGCGCAAGCCCTATCTGCGTGCGTCGGAAATCATGCAACAGCGTGTGTTCGACAACCCGAAGATTGAGGTACTGTTTGAACACAACACTCTGCGCCTGACGGGCGAGACGAAGGTAGAGGGAGCAGATTTGATTTACAAGAAAGGTCTGCCCGAAGAAGAGCAGCGTCACATAGCTATTGATGGATTCTTCCTGGCTATCGGTCACCAGCCGAATACGAAGTTGTTTGCCGATTGCCTTGACTTGGATGCAGAAGGGTATATTCGCGTCAAAGGTGACAGTCCTTGCACGAACGTGCCGGGCGTGTTCGCTGCAGGTGATTGTGCCGACCCGCATTACCGCCAGGCCATCGTTGCCGCAGGTTCAGGTTGCAAGGCTGCCATTGAGGCAGACAAGTACCTGAAAGGGATGTAAGCTATCTATGGATTTATTTAACCCGAACCACAATGCCGCAACCGCCGTGCTGCCCACATGCAGGCACTCTGGCAGATCATCAACTGGGATGAAGTCGGCCGACGTTAAGCTGAATGACCTCGCTCCATGCGATGATTGTAAATTCGGCGTGTAACCCTGTTTGATTCCCGTTTCGATGGGAAATGTGCACTTTTTCTGCAAATTCTCATAGTAACGCTTGCAAATGTCAGAATTTTTTCGTACCTTTGCAAACGAAATAGAATAAGTATGTCTCAGAACGAGTTTTTACATAACCTTCAACAATTGGGCAGGGATATTCTTCCTGCCAATGGTCATTTGTGGCTTTATGGTTCGCGTTCACGCCATGAGGAGCATGAAGGATCGGATTGGGACTTGCTCGTCTTGCTTGACAAACCCAAGCGTGAGTTTTCGGACTTTGACAACTATTCATATCCGTTCATTGAGTATGGTGCATCGCTCGGCGAACCTGTTTCGGCACATGTCTATACGCAATCCGAATGGGACTCAATGTCTTTTACTCCGTTTTATCATAATGTTGAACACGATAGAAAAATATTGATATGAGTTTATCACAAGAAGAAAGAGATGTTATGGTCGAGTTGGAGATTGAGCGGGCTGAACGTATGCTCACTGAATTTCCCATTTATATTGAGCATAATTTATGGAATACGCTCGTCAATAGGATGTATTATGCCGTGTTCCATGCAGCAACGGCACTTCTTATCAAGCACGGTTTACATGCTGGTACGCATCAGGGTGTGTATATCCTTTTGAATCGTCATTTTATCAAGGAAGGTGTATTGTCGGTTGAGGAAGGAAAATTGTTTTCTCGTCTGGAAACATTGCGTGAGAAGGGGGATTATAATTGCTTTATTGATCCCGAAGCAGAAGACGTGAAACCATTATTGGAACCTACCAAAGACTTCATCGGGCATATATGCCAGTTGTTGAGTGCACGATAGCAGTCAATAAGTTTTTTTCTGTTGATTTTTCTTGGGGGAAAGTTTCTGCGTGGAGTTACTCTTTACTGAGTGCATTCACAAGCATACCACACGCGGCGAGGATATCTTCGCCGCGTGATTTGCGTATGGTGCATGTCACGCCGTGAGCACTGAGATAGTCGCGGAAAGCAATCATCCGCTGCTCATCGCTGGCAGGGAGAATCGTCTGTAGGCTGCTATATGATGCGTGTTGATTGCTGTCCGCTGTCTGCTGACCGCTGTGAAAACGAATGAGATTGACGCGGCAGGGTAGGCCTTGTAGCAGGCGTAAGAGTTGCTTGGCGTGCTGTTGGTCATCATTAACGCCCGCCCAGCAGATATATTCGAACGACAGTCGCCGCTGTTTGCTCCAGTCGTAACGGCGGACAAGATCGAGTACCTCACTGATTGGCGTTAGCCGCTCGGCAGGCATGATAGCTGCGCGTTCAGTCGCATTGGGGTTGTGCAGCGAGATGGCAAGGTGACAATCGGTCTCCTCCAAGAACCGCTGCAGCGCAGGTTGCCGGGGAGGGATGTTGGGTGTCTGATGTTGGGTGTCCGATGTTGGATGAGGCTTCTGCAGGAAGCCGACTGTAGATACCGTGATGCGCTTCGGACTCCAGCCCAAGCCCCAATCGGAGGTCAAGACGTTGAGCGCGCGCAGGACGTTGTCGATATTATCCATCGGTTCGCCTTCGCCCATCAGCACAAGGTTGGTTAAGGGTGAAAGACTAAAAGTGTATGGCGAAAGGAAATGCAGCACCTGTGCCAGAATAGCATCGGCACTGAGGTTACCATGGAATCCGAGGGTGCCTGTCATGCAGAACTTGCACCCCATCTTACAGCCCGCCTGCGTACTTACGCACAGCGTTGCCCTGTCATCCTCCGGCAGATAAACGCACTCTACCGCGTTTGGCAACACAGTTGCATCAGATGCCGCAGGACGGCATAAAGGCGATGTGTGCCTTCGCTCTTCCCCATCAGACGCACTAATGTTTGCGTCTGTCGGGGTCCCCAATTTGCTGACGGATGCCGGAAACAGGTACTTACGTGTGCCGTCCTGAGAGACCGCCTCGGCGGTAGGAGTGATGCGACCTATGACATACTTCGCCTGCAAGGCTTGCCGTGCCTTGAGGGAGATGTTCGTCATCTGATCGAACGAAGTGACACACTTCCGATAAAGCCACTCGCACAACTGCTTGCCGACGAAGCGGGGTAAGCCCGCCTCGACGGCAATGGTTTGCAGTTCGCTGAGTGTTTTACCTAATAGTACCTCCATCTTTGCAAATAACAATTGGTGATTGAGCAGCCAAACTTGGCTGCTGTCCTTATTGCGCTTTCCCCAGCGGTACGATGATCGCTGTGAGCGGCTCAACCGTAATGCGTTGGTTGAGATTGATCTGATTGCCGGAGATGATATCCGTGCCTTGCTTCTGATAGCTCATCAGTATCTCGTGGTAGTGTGCCACCGGTATCTGTCGCGGCTCTGTCGCGGCGTTGATATATACGAAGACAGCTTCATCGTCGGTATAGCGCACGTACGCATAGGTGTTGTCGCGGCTGAGGAAGTGCATGAGTTTGCCTTCGTGAACCGTCTTGCTGGTGCGACGCCAGTTGAACAGCTTGCTGTAAAAGGCGCAGAGGTCTTCCTGCTCGGCAGTCAGGCCGGCTGCCGTGCCATTGAACCACGGGTGGTTGACGCGCAGCGCTCCGTGATTACTTACGTCCTCGGGGTTAAGCGAGAGCAGTCCGAACTCCTCACCATAGGTCAGTTGCGGTATGCCACGCATGGTAGCCAGCAGGGCTACGATCAGTTTGTTGCGCTCGATGCTCTTATCCAGCAGGACGTCGCGTACACGTGGCGTGTCGTGGTTGCTGTCGAAGATGAGCAGGTTATCAGGGTGCGCGTATAAGAAATCTTCTGCCACCACCTCGTAGCACTTGAGCATGCCTTGCCCCCAGCCTTCGCCATTGCCTGCAAGTGCGGCAATCATTGCTTCTTGCAGCGGAAAATCCATCACGCATGGCAGGTTGGAGTTGTAGCCGTCGGGGTTACGCGCATCGGCCTGCCAGTACGCTACCTGCGAGGTCGGACGCGTCCAGCACTCGCCTACGATATTGATACCAGGGTATTCGTTGCGCACGGCTTTCGTCCATTGGGAGATAGGCTCTTTCTCGTTGTACGGGTAGGTATCTACGCGCAGTCCGTCCAGGTTCATTGCCTCTATCCACCAGATAGCCCATTGCTGGAAATACTTGAGTACATCGGGGTTATCGAGGTTCATATCCGGCATCGAGGTATCAAACCAGCCGCTGTTCATGCCGGTAAAGTCAGCTTCGGCAGCGTGTGGGTCGGCCGCGGTCGAGAACTGCCAGTTCGAGCGTGTGAAGGTGGGGTACTGATGAATCCAGTCGTGGTAGGGCAGGTCCGACATCCACCAGTGCGCCGAACCGCAATGGTTAGGTACAATATCCATAATCACTTTCAGCCCTTTGTTGTGCGCAGCCTTCACCATGTCACGATACAACTCGTTGCTGCCAAAGCGCGGGTCGATGTGGTAGTAGTCGGCGCACGCATAACCGTGATACGACTGTTGCGGCTCGTTGTCCAACAACAGAGGCGTGCTCCATATAGCTGTGGCCCCCAAAGCCTTGATGGCGTCCAGATGATCGATGATACCCTTGATGTCACCGCCGTGGCGTCCGAACCACTCGGTAGGGGCAGCTTTCTCGGTGGTGTTGTCGGTATTGTCGTTCGTAGGATCACCATTGGCAAAACGATCGGGCATCAGCAGGTAGATAACATCCTGCGGACCGTAGCTGATGTTAGCAGCGGCATCCGGACGACGGGCGTTGATGACATAATCGATGTGTGACGACCGTTTACCCTTGGTCAGGGTGATGCGGTACGTGCCTGTCTCTTTTACATTCAGGTCCACAAACAGATAGTTCGGCGACTCGGCATTGCGCTGGCGTTTGACAGTCAGCCCCAGACACTGACCTTTCATCACTTTGCCGTTCACCATCTGCTGGATGGTGATGTCGGCATCTGCCAGATCTTCGCCCTGGAGCATAAGCGTCAGGGGCATCTTCATGTCGGTGAACCAACTCAATGGTTCGGCGCGCTCAATGCGCGGCTTGGCTTGCATGCCAAGTGTGAGCAGGAGGCACAACGCCAGTCCTGATGCACGTAGGATGTTTTTCATAATGGGTTTTATTTATTGTTTAGTCGAAAGATCGTTTCACTCAAAGTCGACAGACCGCTTCGCTCAAAGCCTATAATGACTTGTATCGTCGAAAGCAATCAGGCTTTTTCCTTTGAGCAGTCCCCTGGCAGCGGTCTTTGGCGTCTACAACTCCAGCTCATCGATGCGAATATGCTTGAGCGTGTTGTGCTCGTCTTTGAGCTGCACGTACCGTTGCCAGAACGCTTGCATCTCGGGGGATGCCCCACGCAGGAACGCCTCTGTACCCTGCTTGTCGATGCGATCGGTCACCATACCGAACGTTATCTTATGGGTATCAAGCGCAGGCTGGTAGGTCTTATCCTCTTTCTGCTCGACATACACGGTGCGCAATAGGCCTACATCGGTTAGCCTGTTCAGCAGCTGCAACGTCAGGCGTATGGGGATATTGTTCTCGTGGGCTATCTCGACAGCGGTGTACGGCTCTTGGTCGTTCTCAAACCGCTGGATGATGCGGTGCAGCAGATACAAGGTGAGAAAATCCTTGTAACGCCTTGACATGGCTTCTACATCTTTCTCGTACTCAAACTGCTCGTTGTTCTGTATGGCAAAACTCAGTTCCGCACCAATCAGTATGAGCAGGCAGGTCCATTGCAGCCACATCATGATAATCGGTATAGCGGCAAAAGCTCCATACACGATGCTCGTTCTGCCGAGGAACACGATGATGTACATTGACAGCATCTGTAGCAGTTGGAACAACGTTCCCATCAGCACGGCGGGGATAATGGCGCTGCGGAAATGCACTTTTGTGTTCGGTATAGCCATGTACATCCATAGGAACACGCCCCATGCCACGATGAACTGTATCAGCCGAACGATCGAGCTATGCCATTCGCTGACCTTGCCCATCAGCGCAGTGTCTTCGATCGTGGTGTGGATAAGCAGACTCACACCGGATGTGGCAATCATCAGTACCGGCACGAGGAACAGCACGGCTATGTACGTGGTCAGCTGCCTAATGATGGAGCGTGACTGCTTGACATCCCAAATCGTGTTGAACGACTGCTCAACGTTCCGAAAGAAACTATATACAGCCCAAATCAGTATCAGCAAGCCTATACCGATGAACGTACCGCCCTGAGCTGTGTCCAGATAGCGATACACCATCCCCATTATCTCCGGCACAATGTTCGTCTCGCCCAGCATGGAGCGATTCAGCAGTTGCTCAATCATCTCGCCAAAGCCGAAGCCTTTGGCTATAGCCAGCACCATTGCCATGATCGGAATGATGGCAAAGGCGAGGTTGTACGTCAGCGAGTTGGCGGCAGTGTTTAGCTGCTTGGAGTTAAAGCCGCGAACAACCAGAATCAGCGTCTTCAGCACACCAAACCCTACGCGTTTGGCGCGTTTGCCACCTTTCAGTTCATTGGTCGTACGCCGCCATAGGTCGTACTGAACGAATTGTTTGATATCTTTCCAACTGGTCATCATGCATGTGGTCTTAGTCCATCAGACAAATGCAAAAGCAAGCCTATAAGCGGGGTTCTGTGCGCCTTCGGCTGCGGTGTCGCACCGATGGCGTGCTTATCATTAATCTTGGTTACGCATTACTGCGCAACTCTGTCGCGCTCTACCCTCCAACTCAGACGAGCAATCTTCTCATCAATGACCCGATGTCCCAGACGCCAACCAAGCCAAAGGCTGTTTGCGGTGGGGAGAGCCGAAGCAATTGCGTGATCAATGTCGCAGAGCGACATCTGTCAGTACAATTTGCCGATGGCGTTGGTTTACTTGAGCTTGCAGCCCGCAGTGTGCTCGTTTCACTCGCGTTTGACAACGCGACTCGTCTCTGTAGCAGTGACCAAACATTGCTGCCTGACGGCCGTTAACCGCTGCGGTGCTCTGTGCTGCCCCGACTTTCCTCTACAGACCTGTGCCTGTAGCGATAAGCCGGCCTGCTTTTGCATTAGCCGGATTGTGTGGCTGTGCTCAGCCTGTAAACTGAACATGCATGCAAATTTACGAAAATTTTTTGACATTTGCAAATGTAAGCCGATTTTTTATATGATTATTGCCATATTTGGTGTAATTTTGTTCGGATAATTTGCAAATGTGTAATTTTTTTATTACCTTTGTAGTGCTTTTATGAGCCTTTGGCTGTTAACACGCAATAACCAACATGGCGCAGCCATAACAATCACGGCGAAGCCGTAACGAACACCGCGCAGCGGTAACAAACACGAAGTAATAAACTTATCATTATGTCATTCGTCCATCTGCACGTTCACTCGCATTACTCGACGCTCGATGGTATGTCAAAGGTGCCCGATATCGTTGACAAGTGTATCCGTACCGGCATGCCGGCTGTTGCCCTGACTGATCATGGCAACATGTATGGCATCAAGGAACTCGTCGATTATTGCAAGAAAGTTAATAGCAAGAACAAAGAGGCATGGCAGCAGTCGCATGATGACTCTGAGCCGTTCGTTCCCTTCAAGCCGATTATCGGCGTGGAGGCGTACTGCGCATGGCGCTCACGGCGCTCGATGACAACCGAGCAATACACGTGGCCTGACGGCACGACCGACCAGATCGACAAGTCCGGCTTTCACCTTATCCTGCTTGCCAAGAACGAACAGGGCTACCACAACCTCTGCAAGCTCACCAGTGCAGGGTTCATGGACGATGCGTTCTACTCGCGCCCGCGTATTGATAAGGAGCTGCTCGAGCTGTACCACGAGGGCGTCATTGCCAGTTCAGCTTGTTTGGGTGGCGAGTTGTGCCAGCGCATCCTGCATGGCGACCGAGCAGGGGCGGAACAGACGGTGCAGTGGTTCAAACGCGTGTTTGGCGATGATTATTACATCGAGCTCATGCGTCACCAGACTGACAAACCGAATGGTAACCAAGAGACCTATCAGGAACAATTGCGTGTCAACCCCGTGCTGGTAGAGTTGGCGCGTAAGTATGATGTCAAACTCATATGCACCAACGATGCCCACTTCCTGAATGAAGAGAACGCCGATGCCCACGAGCATCTGATATGTATATCCACCAACCAGAAGATTGCCGAGGAGCGCAAACTGATGTACACCAAGCAGGAGTGGCTGAAGACGCCCGAGGAGATGGAGCGCATCTTCGGCGATCTGCCCGAAGCCCTCGCCAACACCCTGGAGGTGGCAAGCAAGGTGGAGGTGTATGATTTGGACAAGGACCCTATTATGCCCCTTTTCGATATACCCGAGTCCTTCGGCACTGAGGAGCAGTGGCGGCAGAAGTTCACGCATGAGCAACTGTACAACGAGTTTACCCGTAACGAACACGGCGAGGTCATCATGTCGGAAGCCGATGCCGAGAAACGTATTCACAAGCTCGGGGGCTACGACCGGCTGTATCGTATCAAGTTCGAGGCGGACTATCTGCAGTACCTCACCTACAAAGGCGCGCACGAGCGCTATGGCGAAAACCTGACGGAGGAGCAACAGGAGCGCATCACGTTCGAGCTGCACACCATGAAAACGATGGGTTTCCCAGGTTATTTCCTTATTGTGATGGACTTCATCCGTGCTGCCCGTGAGGAATTAGATGTCAGTGTCGGCCCCGGGCGTGGCTCGGCTGCCGGTTCGGTGGTGGCATACTGCCTGAAGATCACCGACCTTGACCCGCTGAAGTACGACCTCCTGTTCGAGCGATTCTTGAACCCCGACCGTATCTCCCTGCCGGATATAGATACCGATTTTGAGGATTCCGGTCGCGGTAAGGTGCTCGACTGGGTATCACAGAAGTATGGCGCAACCCACGTGGCACATATCATCACCTACGGCAAGATGGCTACACGTTCCGCCCTCGCCGATGTGGCGCGCGTGGAAGGCGTGTCTATACCCGTCAGCAACCAGCTCAAGTCCTACGTCCCTGCCCGCGACTTCCCCGACTCAATCAAGGATGACAAAGGCAAGAAGCCCAAAGTCAATCTGCGTAACTGCTACAAATATGTGGATGAGTTGCGCCATATCTATGAGGGCGATGACCCTGTGCTGCGCAACACCTTGGAGTACGCCGCACAGCTTGAGGATACGATTCGCCAAGTCGGTATTCACGCCTGCGGTGTGATCATCGGTGCCGACGACCTGACGAAGTTCGCCCCGTTGGCATCCGTGCTCGATCCGAAGACGCAGAAACGTGTGCTCGTCACCCAGTACGACGGGCACGTAGTGGAGTCCGTCGGACTGATCAAGATGGATTTTCTCGGGCTGATCACGCTATCTATTATCAAAGAGTGTATTCGCACCATCAAGCGCACCAAGGGCATCGATATCGATATCAATCATATCCCCCTTGACGACGAAGAGACCTACCGCCTCTTCCAAGAGGGACGAACCGTTGCCGTGTTCCAGTTCGAGTCGTCAGGCATGCGCAGTTACATGCGCCAGCTCAAGCCTACCGTCATGGGCGACCTCATCGCCATGAACGCGCTGTATCGCCCGGGACCAATGGACTATATCCCACAGTTCATCCGCCGCAAGCACGGCATAGAACCTGTCACCTACGATATACCCATCATGGAGAAGTACCTGAAGGACACCTATGGCGTCACGGTGTATCAGGAGCAAGTCATGCTGCTCTCCCGCCTCTTGGCTAACTTCACCCGTGGTGAGAGCGACAAACTGCGTAAGGCGATGGGTAAGAAGCAGATGGCTATCCTGCAAGAACTAAAGGGGAAATTTATGACCGGTGGAAAAGCCAACGGTCACGATCCCAAGATACTGGACAAGATATGGGCTGACTGGGAGAAATTTGCCTCCTACGCCTTCAACAAATCGCACGCGGCATGCTACTCGTGGGTGGCCTACCAGACGGCATACCTCAAGGCGCATTACCCCTCGGAGTTCATGGCGGCTAACCTCACTATCCTCAAGAACAGCACCAAGGATGTCACGCGCCTCATGGACGAGTGTACCGAGATGAACATCCGTGTGCTTGAGCCGGATGTCAACGAGTCGGGACTGAACTTTATGGCGAACGCCAAGGGGGATATACGCTTCGGCTTAGGTGGCGTGAAAGGCGTGGGTGAGAATGCCGTTGAGGCTATCGTTGCAGAGCGCGAACGCAATGGCAGGTACAAGGATATATTCGACTTTGTGGAGCGCGTTAACCTCACGGCATGCAACAAGAAGACGATTGAGAGCCTCGCCTACGCCGGTGCCTTTGATTGCTTCCAAGGGCTGTATCGCGAGCAACTGCTCGGATATAATTCCAAGGGCGAAGC
>JAFSPC010000136.1 GCA_017443075.1 Paludibacteraceae bacterium | reverse complement strand
TAATATTTGTGTTGCCATCAGTTGTGTAGACAGTAGCATAGGCTCCATCAGCGGTAGCGGATATAACAGCGGCAACACCATCAATCGCTGCCGATTTGGTGTCATCATTATTTGAACCACCCCAGGACGTGTTGGTATATTCACTGATACGTATATCATCTAAACCATTTTCAGCATTCCAAGTAACAGAAGTCGGAATAGCCTCTATTATGCTTCCGTGATTAAGCCATTCCTCTGCCGCTTTGTAGTCATTTACAGAGGTAGATGGTACATAGATATGCGCTACAGCTGTTACATTATCAAAGGGAGTGTCATCGAGTGTGGGAGGTTCGGTTGCTTTGCAAATAAGGGTATTGAAATTTTCAGAATAGCTAAATATGTTATCTCCAATACTTGTTATCGTAGAAGGTAAAGAGACTGTAGTTAAAGAATTACATGCAGAAAATGCATATCGGTCAAGAGTCTCCACCCCTTCTTCTATCACGACAGCAGTCATGGAGTAGCAATTCCGGAAAGCATATTCGCCGATGGATTTAACCGGATAATCGGTGTCATTATGGGTGACCGTAGCGGGAATAACGACAACACCATTGGCTACAGATGAACTATAGCTTTGCCATTCGTCTTCTGCAGTTGGGTCTTTTATTAACGTGGCATTACCGGAACCATCAATCTCATAGTAGAAACCATCGATTGGTCCGATTTGCGTTTGTGCCCAAGAACTTACGCATAGCGCCATCAGGGCAAACAATAAAGTAAATGTCTTTCTCATAATCTTTAGATATTAGTTAATAATATGGTGACATTATCCTTCCGCTTGGCGGCGGAACTCTGTTGGTGACAGGTTATATACGCGCTTGAAGGCACCCGAGAACGTGTTCGCATTCTCAAATCCGCAACGCATAGCTACATCCAAGATCGATGCTTCGGGCTCTTCTACCAGTATCCGTTGCGACTGCTCAAGCTGAATCAGTAGCAGGTACTGCTTGGCAGATATACCTGTTAGTTCCATCACCCTGCGGTACAGTGTCTTCGGGGTCATGATTAGTTTGCCTGCTATCTTCTCAACCGTAATGGCTTCGTTGGGCATCATCTGCGTTGTGGTATGCATGATATTTTCCAAGAATCGCCGTTCAGCGGCACTGAGTTGCTTATCCGGCTTGACCTCGGTTGTCTCTACGGGTACAGACTTTGCCTCTTGGGCTTTGAAACTATTCACTTTTATCATGAGTGCATTTAGTTGTTTATCCATCTCTTCGCGTCGTTTGCGATACCATAGTACAGCGATTGTTGTTGCAATAGTTATCAGTACGGCTGCTATGATTGCAATGATGGCATACATCTTGTCGCGCTGCTTGAGACGTGTGTTTTCTACTGCATATTCGCATACGCGGAACTCGGCATTGAATCGGGCTATCTGTTCCGCTGTAGCTTGGCTATATAGTGAGTCTTTTAGTTCGTGATATCGCAGCAGGTGTGTTCTGGCTTCATCGGGGTTATCCCTGAACAGTATCTCGTACACCTCGCGCTGCGCGTAGGCCTCGTTCATCATGTTGCCTATCGATTGGCAGATGCTTATCGCCTCGTACAGGTGTGTTAACGCCTCATTGGGCTTGCCGAGCCCGTGCAGGGCAATGCCCATCTTGTTCAGCGATATGGCAAGCGACAGCTGATCACCCGATTGACGGAAGTAGGGTATAACTTTTGCTAATATCTGATACGCCTCCTCATACCGTTTCAGTCCGTTCAGGATAGATGCCTTCTGCGACTGCCGCACCATCATCTTGTGCGTGTTCCCCGTTGTCGCTTCCATCACACATGCGCTGTCTGCATAGCATAGTGCTTGTTCGTCATTGCGCAGGGTGTGTTCGATTTCGCTCGCCATGCCATAAACGACAGCCAGGCGTGCGGGATTGCCGGCCTTCTTGGCATACTCGATGGCGCGTAGCTCATATTTCATCCCTTCCGTCGGATCGCCTGCCGCCATCAGGGTGCCTGCAATCGTGTTCAGCGATGAACAGATTCGTTCCGGATCACCGCTCTCCATATCCAGCTCGTAGCATCGTTGCATGTACCGGAGCGCCTCCTCGTACTTCGACTGCCGCATCTCCACCAGACCGAGCATGGCCAGATTGTCCGAATACGAAATCTTGTCTGCATACTGCATCAGATCCAGTGCCCTCAGCAGGTTCTTTTCCGCCAACGGATACTGCTGCGTGGCGTAGTACCACTCGCCTGCCCAGTACCATACAAGTGCTTTCACCGTATCCAGCGGTGGAGTGGGCACATCCCTGTACATGCGGGGCGCATCGGTAAAGCCGTCCTCATACAGGTAGGCGAAAAACGCATCGGCATTCTTCAGCGAAGGTTTGCGGTCAAAAATCTCTAATAGCGAATCTACCGGGTGAGCCGATATTGTCAGACTCAATACGAGTGGTACAATGGTCAGTATGTGGCGTATAGATAAAGGCATGGATGATATATATTAAAAAACTATGCAAAGGTACGAAAAAAAAGAAACAATAGCAAACAATTAATAGACAAAATACCCGAAAATCGGACAAAATGGCGCATTTGTCGTTTTTTTTGGCAAAATTTTCTTGTAAAAGTCAAAAAATTGTTGTATCTTTGTATCCGATTTGGCTTGCACTGCTGGTTGGCAAGCCTGATGGTAATGATGAACAAACGCCGTAACATCCTTATATTTGCCCTGCTTACGATAGGTCTGGTTGTGCTGCTCACGGCTGACCTGTGCTTGGGCAGCACCCTGTTCTCGCCCCGTATGCTCTGGCAGCAGGGGGGGGATGCACATAGCATCTATCACCATATCTTCCTCAACCTGCGTCTGCCGAAGGCGCTCACCGCCATCTTGGCAGGCAGTGCGCTGAGCGTGAGCGGCATACTGATGCAGACGCTGTTCCGCAACCCCCTGGCTGGTCCGTATATTCTTGGCGTCAGCTCGGGCGCAAGTCTGGGGGTGGCGTTTGTGGTGATGTGCACCTCGCTGTTCGGTATGGTCAGCGCAGGGGCAGGTGTGATTGCCACATCGGCTATCATCGGCTCGACGCTGGTGCTGCTGCTCGTGATGAGCGTCGCGGGGAAGGTCAAGGATAATGTCAGCCTGCTGATCATCGGTATGATGGTCGGGGCTATAGCCGGCGCGCTGGTTAACATCATGCAGAACATTGCCAACCCCGATGCGCTCAAGCTCTTCATCGTCTGGACCTTGGGCTCGCTCACTGCCGTGGGATGGCACGAACTGTCGGTGATGACACCCGTACTACTTATTGGTGCCCTGATGGTGCTGCTGCTGCTCAAGCCGCTCAACGGGCTGCTGCTCGGTGAGAGTTATGCACGCGCCTTAGGGGTGAACATATCCCGCACACGTTTGGGCATAGTCCTTTCCACATCGCTGCTGGCTGGCGGTGTCACCGCTTGGTGCGGACCGATAGCGTTCATCGGCGTTGCCGTTCCACATCTGGCACGCGGCATCATGCATACGTCCAACCATCGTCTGACAGTCCCCGCATGCGCCTTGCTCGGTGCTAACCTGCTGCTGTTCTGCGATTGTATGGTATCGGTCGCTTCGTTGGCCATGAGCCTATCGCTCCCCATCTCCACGCTCTCATCACTAATCGCCGCACCGGTGATCATCTATGTGATCCTGAAGAACTAACCCGAATATTCCGAATATTCCGAATATTCCGGATATTCCTGACATTTCGGACATTCCGGACAACGGCAAGGCATTCTGTTAGCCGATTCACCCTGCTGCATCTGCGCCGGTTATGGCGTCGATGTCATGACAAAAGTTTTGCAATTTTTTCGAAATTATTGACAATTTGTTACACCGTCCTACAAAAAAATGTAAATATGTTGCTGTTCGGCATGATTATTGCCGAGCGATTTGATGTGTGATTTTAGTTGTCAGATCAATAGCTTTTTTGTATGAGAAGATTACCTGTTATATTCATGTTTCTCCTATGCCTTGGTTATGTCTCGGCAGCCGTTACATATAGTTCGCAGGCCTTTGTAGGCACCTCCGTCACAGGCGATGCCGAAGATACCGGCAACTTTATCCGACGGGTGGCACTGTCAATATGTTGC
>JAFSPC010000135.1 GCA_017443075.1 Paludibacteraceae bacterium | reverse complement strand
GGGGGGAATTAGGGTGGGGGACGGCAGAGCCGACCCGAATTAAATTCGGGCATAATAGACATACCTCGGAGAATGAAAAGAAAGGTTGGGATGGGACAGATGGCGGCAAAGCAATAGAAAAGTGAAAGGTGAAAAGTAAAAGGTGAAAGGTGAAGGGGGAGGAGGAGAATAGATAGGGGAATACAGGGGGTGGAAGTAAAAAATATAGAAATATACAGTATTTTAAGAAAAAAGTGTCGGAAAATTTGCAAATGTCAAAAATTTTTTGTAACTTTGCGCGCTTTTCGGAAAAACGTACGCGATATGTACGTGCGAGAGGAAGTGCTGAAAGATGAGGCTCGGCGTACACAATCGGCGGAATACCGCCGAAAACAGAACACCGCTGCGCTTAACAACTCGGCGGGACATCGCCGAGCACTAAACGGGCGAACGGGGGAATCGGCGGAATACCGCCGAAAACAGAACACCGCTGTGCTTAACAACCCGGCGGACATCGCCGAGCAGTAAACGGACGAACGGGGGAATCGGCGGAATACCGCCGAAAACAGAACACCGCTGCGCTTAACAACCCGGCGGGACATCGCCGAGCACTAAACGGGCGAACGGGGGAAGTTGCGAGATACCGCCGAAAACAGAACACCGCTGCGCTTAAGCAAGGGTGACCAAGAATACGTCAGGGGAAAGCAATATGCAAAAAGAATTGAGAATACGTGATGCAAAAAGAATTGAGAATACGTGAAACAAGATAAGAAAACAAAATGCGAAAACAAAATAAGAAAATTATATAGGACAATGAATTTGGAAAATCGAAAGATTGCCGTGGTAGGTTTGGGATACGTTGGTCTGCCACTGGCTATTGAGTATGGCAAGAAGTATCGGGTAGTGGGATTCGACATCTATGAGCCACGCGTGGCAGAGTTGAATGCAGGAAAGGATCACACGCTTGAGGCCGACCTCGTCGGCATGAAACAAGCACGCGACCTGTATGAGGCGACGAAGGTGAGTAGCCCCGAGTCGCCGGTAGGACTGACGCTGACCTCGGATGTGAATGAGTTGAAGCAGGTGAACACGTACATCGTGACGGTGCCGACACCGATAGACTGCTTTAACAATCCCGATCTGACGCCGCTATTGAGCGCGAGCGAGCTGATAGGCAAGACGCTGAACAAAGGCGACATAGTGATTTATGAGTCAACCGTATATCCCGGATGTACGGAAGAGGATTGCGTGCCAGTGCTGGAGAAGTGGTCAGGGCTGAAGTTCAATGAGGACTTCTACTGCGGATATTCGCCTGAGCGAATTAATCCGGGCGACAAGGTGAACACACTGACGAAGATAAAAAAGATTACGTCGGGTTCGACGCCAGAGGTGGCTGATATTGTGGATGCGCTGTATAACAGCATCCTGCTGAACGGCACCCACAAAGCTCCGAACATGAAAGTGGCCGAGGCTGCGAAAGCCGTTGAGAACAGCCAGCGGGATGTGAATATCAGTTTTATGAACGAGCTGGCTCTGATATGTGACCGTGTGGGTATAGATACGAACGATGTGATCGAGGCCGCAGGGACGAAGTGGAACTTCCTGAAATACAGGCCTGGTCTGGTAGGCGGACACTGCATATCGGTTGACCCGTACTACCTCGCCCACAAAGCCAAGGCGTTGGGCTATGACCCGCAGGTGATACTATCGGGTCGTGCGGTGAACAACTCGATAGCGAAGTTCATAGCCGACAAGACGCTGAAACTGATGATACAGAAAGACCACAAGATCAAGGACTCGAATGTGCTGATCTTAGGTGTGACGTTCAAAGAGAACTGCCCTGACTGCCGTAACACGAAGGTGGTGGATATAGCCACGGAGCTGGAGGACTTCGGTTGCCATGTGGACATATACGACCCCTGGGCCTCTGCGGCTGTGGTTAAGCACGAGTATGGCAAGGAGCTGGTGTCTGCCGTTGACCCTCAGAAGAACTATGCCGCGGTGATAGCCTGTGTGGCGCATGACCAGTTCAGGACATTTGACTTCAAGAAATATCGCGACCAAGGTGCTGTGATATTTGATGTGAAGGGGTTTGTGAATCGCGAATTTGTTGATGCACGATTATGAGAATAGCAGTAGCAGGAACGGGCTATGTGGGATTGTCGATAGCGACGCTGTTGGCGCAGAAGAACCATGTGACGGCGGTAGATATAGTGCCTGAGAAAGTGGATATGCTGAACAAGCGTCAATCGCCCATACAGGATGAGTATATCGAGAAGTACCTTGCGGGCGAGCGTATTCAGCGTGATGGCACATGGGGTTTGGTGAACGGTGAGCGTGCGTCGCTTGATCTGACAGCGACGCTGGATGGCGAGTCGGCATACAGGGATGCGGAGTTGGTGGTGATAGCCGCCCCGACGAACTATGACCCACAGCGTAACTACTTTGACACGTCCGCCGTGGAGGCAGTGATAAGGCTGGTGATGCAAGTGAACAAAGATGCGATCATGGTAATCAAATCGACGGTGCCTGTCGGGTACACCGAATCTATCCGCCAGAAGACGGGCAGCAAGAACATCTTGTTCTCGCCGGAGTTTCTGCGCGAGAGCAAGGCGTTGTACGACAACCTGTATCCTTCGCGCATCATCGTAGGCGCGGATATGCATGACGAGCGTCTGGTAGATGCTGCACACCGTTTTGCGGGATTGCTGCAAGAAGGCGCGTTGAAGCCCGAGATAGATACGCTGTTCATGGGAACGACAGAGGCTGAGGCGGTGAAGCTGTTCGCCAACACGTATCTGGCATTGCGTGTGAGTTACTTCAACGAGTTGGATACGTACGCCGAGATGAAAGGTCTGAATACGCAGAAGATCATTGAGGGCGTGTGCCTGGACCCGCGAATAGGTACGCAGTACAACAACCCGTCGTTCGGGTATGGCGGTTACTGTCTGCCGAAAGATACGAAGCAGTTGCTTGCCAACTATCAGGATGTGCCAGAGAACCTGATAGGTGCCATCGTAGAGAGCAACCGGACGCGCAAAGATTTCATAGCCGACCGTGTGTTAGCCCAAGCCGGCTACTACGACTACTATCACCGCGGTGACTATGACGCCAAGCAGGAAAAGAGTTGTGTGATAGGTGTGTACAGGCTGACGATGAAGGCGAACAGTGACAACTTCCGTCAGTCGAGCATCCAAGGTGTGATGAAGCGCATCAAAGCGAAGGGTGCGACGGTGATCATCTATGAGCCGACGCTGGAGGATGGCAGTACGTTCTTCGGCAGCAAGGTGGTGAATGACCTCGAATCGTTCAAGCAGCAGAGCCAGGCAATCATAGCAAACAGGTATGATGCCTGCCTCGATGATGTGAAGGGGAAAGTGTATACGCGAGATATCTATATGCGGGATTAAAAAAGACCCCTCCCCGGGCCCTCCCCTGACAAAGGAGGGAGTGAATAGATGAGTGGGAAATGGATTGGCGAATGGAAAAATAATGGATATGAAGAAGATACGGATACTACTACTCGGATTGCTATTGATGCCGGTCGTGTGTGTGATGGCAATCACTGATCAGCAGATTATTCAGTCGGCTTTGTCGCTCTATCAGCAAGGCAAAAGCGAGCAGGAGATAGCCCAGCAGTTGCTGCGCAACGGTGCGAGTTTGGAACAGCTGCAGCGTGTGAGCCGTCAGGTGAATATGCTTCAGCAGACGAGTGCTCAGCAAGCCAGCGTAAGCGGTGCGCAACCGAGCAGCCAGCGTCAGAACAATGGAGAGACCACTCCCGCCACGAATAATCAGGCATTACAGTTTGTGCAGCAGATGTTCGGCGAGCCTATGCCGGAAAAGCAGGAGAAGCTGAAAGTGTTCGGGCAGGATATATTCCGCACGCCTGATGCACAGTTTCAGCCGAACATGAATCAGGCAACGCCCAAGAACTACACTTTGGGTGCGGGAGACGAAGTGATCATCGACATCTATGGTGCGAGTCAGCTGAATGTGCGCGGTACGATCAGTCCGGACGGTACGGTGACGATAGACGGTTATGGTCCTGTAACGCTTGGCGGGTTGACGATCATCGAGGCAACTCGCCGGCTGAAGAACACCGTAGGCAAGCGTTACCAAGGCAGCCAGATCATGTTGAGTTTGGGTCAGAGCCGTACGATAACGGTGAACGTGATGGGTGAGGTAGTGCTGCCCGGGTCGTATCAGTTGTCCGCGTTTGCCAACGTGCTGAACGCGCTGTATATGGCAGGCGGCATAACGGATAAGGGTACGTTGCGTCAGATTCGCGTGTTCCGTCAGAACCAGTTGCTGAGTCAGATAGACCTGTACAGCTACCTGATGGACGGTGTGCTAGACGGCGATGTGCGTTTGGAGGACGGCGATGTGGTGATAGTGAACACGTACAGTGCTCTGGCTTGCATAGACGGCAAGGTGAAGCGTCCGATGTACTATGAGCTGAAGCCAGACGAGACATTGGACCGGCTGCTGTACTTTGCCGGCGGTTTCAGCGGCGAGGCATACACCGATGCGGTGCGTGTGATGCGTAAGAACAATGGTGCGCAGTCGGTACATACGATCCGCAATGCCGATTTTGCATCGTTCAGACTGATGGACGGCGATTCGATAGACGTGGCAGCTATCTTGCCGCGTCTGAAGAACACGGTTGAGATTCAGGGGGCAGTGTTCCGCCCCGGGTTCTACGGACTGGATGAGAACGTGACGACGATAAAGAGCCTTGTGGCGGCAGCCGACGGCTTGAGCGAAGATGCCTCGGCAACGCGTGCCGTGCTGTACCGGATGCAACTGAACAGGACCTATCTGGCATTGGCGATTGACCTGCAGGGTATATTGGACGGCACGACGGATGATGTGGAACTAAAGAACGAGGATCAGTTGTTCGTTCCGTCGCGTAAGAACGAGCTGGAGAACCTGATTGTGGTTATCCATGGCGAAGTGTATCAGCCCGACACGTTTGCGTACGCGCTGAACGAGAGCGTAGAAGACCTGATTCTGCGCGCCGGTGGTCTGACGGAAAAAGCATCGTTGAGCAAGGTGGATATAGCGCGCCGCGTGATTGACCCAAAAGCCAAGGAAGAGATGCAAATCAAGACGCAACTGTTCACGGTGGAGTTGAATGATAGCCTCGGGCTGAATGAGCACGGGTTCTTGCTACAGCCTTACGATGAGGTGTTTGTGCGCAGAAGTCCTGCTTTTGGCCAGCAGATGAATGTACGGATACAGGGTGAGGTGCTGTTTGAGGGCACCTATACGATGAAGACTCAGGATGACCGTTTGTCCGACCTTGTGCTGCAGGCAGGCGGCTTGAGCAGCCATGCCTTTACAGCCGGTGCGCGCTTGCAACGGCAGATGACTGAAGAGGAGAAGTTGCGCAGGGATCAGTTGCTGAAGATCAACCGAGCCGCCTCCGCCAAAGACAGTGTGAACATGGATAAGCTGGATTTGGGTGAGACGTACTGGGTAGGAATCGACCTTGCGGAGGCTCTGGCCAACCCCGGCAGCGACGAGGATATAACGTTGCGCGAGGGCGATGTGCTGATCGTGCCGACCGTGAACAACACGGTGAAGATCAACGGCGAGGTGCTGTACCCGAACACGGTAAGTTATATCAAAGGCAAGAATGCCAGTTACTATATCGACCAAGCCGGTGGCTACAGCAACAACGCACGTCGTAGCAAGGCGTATATCATCTACGCGAACGGCAAGGTTCATCCGACCTTCGGCGGCAAGATTCAGCCCGGTTGTGAGATTGTGGTGCCGAGTAAGCCCGAGCGCGCCCCTGCGAGCGCGGCACAATGGGTAAGTATAGCATCGGCGAGTGCCTCGCTGGCGAGCGTGGCAGCGACATTGACGACGCTGATAATCAATGCGACGAAGAAATAACAATAGCAGTAAGTAATCGGGTTAACCCGTATTGCAAAGAGTGATTATGGAAGAGAACAATATGACAGAAGGACCACAGAACCCCATCGTAGCCATGGTTGAGACATTGTGGCGTCGTCGGCGTGTGTTCTACTGGTTATGGCCAGTGACGTTTGTGGTGTCGGCTGCGCTTATACTGAGTGTACCTCGTTACTATACGTGTGAGGTGTTGTTGGCCCCTGAAGCCCAATCGGTGGGTTCTGCCGGTTCGTTGCAATCGCTGGCGTCCAGTTTCGGGTTTGATATGCGCAGTATGTCGAGTCAGGATGCTGTCTATCCTCAGTTGTACCCGGCCCTGTTGTCCTCGCCGGATTTTCTGACCAAGTTGTTTGATGTAGATGTGGCGACGGCCGACGGCGAGTTTGAGGGTACGTACTACACTTACCTGAGCAAGCGGCACAGGTTTGTGTTCTGGAAGCGTTGGAAATACAAGATTAAGAGTTGGTTGACGCCGAAGGAACCCACGCCTGTACTGAAGAGCAAGAGTGCGAAGCAGGTAGATGTGTTCTGCCTGACGAAGCAGCAATGGAACGTGGTAGAGCTGATGCAGCAGAACATAGAGTGCTCGATAGACAAAAAGACCGATGCCATCACGATACGCGTGACAGCTCAGGATAAGTTGGTATGTGCGATTATGGCGGACTCGGTTTGTGCTGCATTGCAGGACTTCATCACCGACTATCGCACTGCAAAGAACAGGACCGACCTGCAATACTACGAAGATGTGATGAATTCGTCGTACCGTGAGTACCAAGAGTCATGCAAGCGCTATGTTCGCTATGTGGACAGCCATTCGGGTATGAGCCTTGAGCAGTACCGCATAGAAGCACAGAATCTGGAATCTGAGATGCAGTTGAAGCAGTCGGCTTACACGTCGTTTCAGAAGCAGTATCTGGCAACTCAAGCCCGATTGCAAGAGAACACGCCGGTGTTCACGGTGTTGCAGTCAGCATCCGTGCCAAAGAAACCCGCCGGTCCGAGGCGTATGATCTTTGTGTTGGCGATGTTGGTTCTGTCGACAGGCGCAGCGTTCTGCGTGCTGTGCAAAGATCAGTTGGCTGCCATGATAACAAGCGGCAGTGAGGCGGATTAGAATGATGTAACGCAGGTAAGGACCAGGACATTGACATCGCAACAACGCATAGTGGCCAATACGGCAGCTCAGTACACGCGGACAGTGATCAGCGTGTGCCTGTCGCTATATTCGACGCGGTTGATATTGTCGGCTTTGGGTCAGTCCGACTTTGGCATATACAGTGTGGTAGCCGGTGTGGTGGCGATGCTGTCGTTTATGACGAATGCACTGGTGACCACGACGCAACGATACCTGTCGTATAATCACGGCAAGAATGATAAGCAGCGTGTGTATCAGGTGTTCGGGAACAGCGTGTTGCTGCACCTGCTGATAGGGTTGGTTGTGCTGATCCTGTTGGCGGCGTTAGCGTATCCTGTGATCTATAAGATGCTGCATATTGACGCTGAACGTCAAACGGCAGCCATGTGGGTATATATGTCGGCATCGGTGATGCTGTTGATTACGTTTGTCACCGCCCCGTTCCGGGCACTGTTTATAGCGAGGGAGAATATCGTGTATATCTCCATCATAGATGTGCTGGACGGCGTGATGAAATTGCTGATAGCCTTGCTATTGGTACATGCGTCCTCGGGCGATAAGTTGGTGAGTTATTCGCTGTTGCTGGTAGGGATATCGTTATTCAACCTATTGGCATTCGGCGTATATGCATTGGCGCGTTTCGATGAGTGCCATCTGCCTCGATTGAGCGAGTGGGATAGTGAACATATCAGAGGGTTGAGCAGTTTTGCGGGGTGGACAATTTACGGTACGGGCTGCGTGGTAGCACGTAATCAGGGTATAGCGATATTAGTGAACATCTTTTGCAGTACGATAGCGAATGCGGCGTATGGCATAGCGCAACAGGTGTCCGGTGCAGTCGCCTTTGTATCGGTATCGATAGTGAATGCTATCAATCCGCAGATAATGAAGGCTGAGGGCGCCGGGGACAGAGAGAAAATGCTCCGTTTGGCGGAATATGAGAGCAAGTATGCGAGTCTGTTGTTGGGGTTGGTGTCTATCCCCTTGATATTTGAGATGGAAAGCGTCCTTCGGTTATGGTTGACGGATGTGCCGGAATATGCAGTAGGTTTTTGCCAATTGATGTTGTTAGCCGCCGTGTTTGACCAGTTGTCCATCGGATTAACTTCCGCCAATCAAGCCATAGGCCGTATTAAGGTCTATACGCTGGTGTTTTATACGTTCAAGTTGGTGACACTGTTAGGTGTTTGGGTATGTCTGTTATTCGGCGTGGATGTTGTAACATCGCTGTGGTGCTATGTTGTGGTAGAGTTGCTTGGTTCGTTCTTAAGGCTCGTGTTGCTGAAACGTCAAGCAAAGATCAGTATCCTGCATTTTGCAGGTAGCGTATTTGCCCGGTTGGCATTTCCACTCATAGTGATAACCGCCATCAGTTATGTATGTGTAACCCATATTGACCATCCGTACCGCTTTGTATTGACCATGGTATTGTCAGTTGCAGGCGGCATAACTGCCGCCCTGCTGACAGCATTAGACAAGAGCGAACGAGACGCATTATATACCCTATTGCATCGCAAATGACGACAGAGATAAAGCCATATAGCATAGCATCGGTGCCAGCCTATCTGAGAATATTAGGCTGGATGGCAGTGTATGCGATATTGCTGTTCCCATTTATCATTGCGACCCCATCGGGCGGAATAATGTATTTGGTGGAGCGCTTGTTGCAGCTGTTGAGTATAACTATATGGTGTGTGTTACACATCAAAAAAAGGCATTTGATACGCGCCAGTCACCGTCTGTTTGTGTATGCAGTACAGGCTTGGTGGCTAATCCTGATAGCGATTACGTTTTTGCGTGTGCCCTCGTTCCAACTCACGCAAATCAACCATTGGATAGCGGTGTGGAACTTGTTGCTGATAGCTGAGTTGTATTGGGAGAAGCATTATGTGCGGCACTTGTATGTGCTGAGCCTGTTGTTCTCAAGCATGGTGTATCTATCCACGATGCTATATATAGTCTTTCCAGAGGGTCTGTGGTATGAAGAGAGTTGGATAGGTACAGGCGACAAGGCGCGCTACCTGTTCGGCAACTACAATCAGACGGGTATTGTGTCGCTGATAGCGCTGATGGTAAGTGGAGCTTATACGCTGCAAACCGGTCGTGGTAAGACAAATATGCTATTTCTGTGCTTGGCATCGTTGGGTACTATCGCCGCGATGGGTTCCACTACGTCAACAGTAGGCATATTGCTGGTAGTGCTATACTTTTACCTACAAAAGGCGGTGAAACATCCCTACCTGTGGATTTGCCTGTTTCTGGTAGCGTACATAGTCTTTTTTGCGCTCATCGTGTGGCAGGGTAACGCGATAGACGATTGGCCATTGCTGGCATCGTTTGTGGAGAACGTGTTAGGTAAAAATACGACATTCACGATGCGTATCTATCTGTGGTTGCGTTCGGTGGCACTGATAATAGACAACCCGTGGACGGGTTATGGTGTGCAAGGAGTAGAGTGGATGGTGAATCAGATAGGCGGCAGTGGTCCGCACAACTTGTGGCTGATGATACTGTTAGAGGGCGGACTTGTGCTGTGTGCGTTGTTCATAGCCATCATTGTCAAGCTATTTGTGTCCGCCTTCAGGCATGACAGTTCGCGTAGTGCGTATATGGTAGTGTGTGTGAGTGTGGCGTTGCTGATGTCGTTGTTTGAGACGTACCATTACGTGTGTATCTTCAGTATCTTCGTGATAGCGTACTACGTGTGCGTGAGCCATACTAATAAAAAATCAGTCGTCCACGCGCAGCTGCGTGCGCCAGAGCAAACCGAGCGGGTATGAGGGTAATATATGTATTAAGTTCGACTCAGTTGTCAGGTGGTTCAACCAAATCATTTCTGAATCTGGTTGTCCGTCTGCGCGATGCCGGGGTTGAGCCTTTGGTGATCGTTCGTGACGGTGGCGGCGTATGTGCGCGATTGAAGGAGATAGGGATAGCATACAGGGTGTTGTCGTTCAGGCTGGGTTTTTACCCTCCGACAGATTCGCTGAAAGACATCTTGCTGTTTGCACCACGCCTGATAGGACGCCTATACGTAAACCAAAGAGCGACAAGGCTATTGTGCGCCATAGCAAGGCGTTTTGGTGCCGATCTGATTCACAGCAATGTTGGCGTAGTGACCATCGGTTATGATGCTTCGCGCCGTATGCGTCTACCCCATGTGTGGCACATCCGCGAATATGGAGATAAATACTTTGACATGCATTATTATCCGACGCGCCGGTCGCACTTGCGTGCCTTGCAACAACCGTTGTCTTACTCGATCTGCATATCACGCGATATAGCGGCATATAACGGATTAACCGGATGTAGTCAGTCGCGAGTGATATACAACGGAATCGTTGAAGAAGCAAAATCCGGTGACCAAGCGCCTATAGCGAAGGAGAATTTCTTCCTATTCGTCGGCAGGATAGAACGCGGCAAAGGAATACTTGAATTGATAGAGGCGTACAAGCAGAGTCTGCCACGGATGAGCCAGTTCCACCGATTGCTGTTAGCCGGTAAGGCAGAAGACCAGAAATACTATAATCAGCTAACCGACTCATTAGCATTGCTGCCTGCTGACAGCGTTGTTCTGTTAGGCGAGATTGCAGATGTGGGCGATTATATGCGTCGCGCCAAGGCTGTGGTAGTGTCCTCCGAATTAGAGGGATTTGGCAGAGTGATGCCGGAGGCGATGAGCGTAAATACGCTTGTTATCGCCCGAGATGCGGCAGGGTCGAAAGAGCAATTTGACAACGGACTAAAGTTGACGGGTGAGGAGATAGGCTTGCGCTACAGTACGCGTGAGGAGTTGGCAGACAGAATAGTGCAGGTAGCAAGTACGCCGCAAGAGTATTACTCGGATATGTTATCACGTGCGTACCGCACGGTATACGAACTCTATTCGAACGAGCAAAATGCCACCAAGGTGCTGGCTTTCTATAAAGACATTTTGAACCAATGAGAAAACTATTATACTACTGGCAACGTTGCAAGGTCGTGATAGATGACAATGTGTGGATAGGCGAGAAATCCTCCATTCTGCCGGGTGTTCACATAGGCAGGGGTGCGATTGTAGCCGCGAATAGTGTGGTTACGCACGATGTGCCTGCGTATAGCGTAGTGGCAGGCGTACCAGCCAAAGTAATAAAGCAACTGAATTAATTGTCAAGAGCAATGGATACAAAGAAGAACGCGCGTGTGATAGCGTTTTACTTACCACAATTTCATCCTATCCCTGAGAATGACTTATGGTGGGGCAAAGGATTTACCGAGTGGACGAATGTAATCAAGGGTCGTCCGTTGTTCAGAGGGCATAACCAACCTCATGTTCCCTCTGATTTGGGGTATTATAACCTCATGACCCCGGAAGTAAGGCAGAAACAGGCCGATTTGGCTCGCGAGGCGGGTGTAGATGGCTTCTGCTACTGGCATTACTGGTTTGGCAACGGCCGACAGTTGCTTGAGCACCCGTTACAGGAAGTGATTCGGCTCAAGCAGCCGGACTTCCCCTTTTGCTTAGGTTGGGCAAATCATAACTGGGAAAAGAAGTTGTGGAACAGTGATATCTCGCCGTTGAGCAAACAATTGCTCGTCAAGCAGATTTATCCTGGCGAGGAAGATATAGACAGGCATTTCTATGCCATGCTACCGGCATTTGCCGATGCCCGATACATGCGCATAGACGGACGATTGGTATTCCTGATTTACACCCCGCGTGACAACCCATATATCAAGACTCATATAGAGCGCTGGCAGGCATTGGCGCAAAAGGAAGGGTTGGGAGGATTCTATTTTATAGCTCAGTGCAAGCGTAATGATGAACTGGATGCTTATCGCCAATTGCCGTTTGATGCGTTGAACTACGATTGTCTGTTTTATTTCTTCAATCAGACCAAGTTGCGCAAACTGTTGGCCCACTTCCTGCATTGGCCTATATGTACGCCGTACAAGGATGTGCTAAAGAAGTACGACCTCTCCCGAATCAAAGAGGACGTGTATCCGACTATCTATCCGAATTGGGATACGACTCCCCGTCGTGGCTATGTAGGAACAATATTTACGAACAACACTCCAGCCCTGTTTGAGCAGCATGTAAGGCAAATCATCGCAGCCACTCATCCAAATAAGCAAGGGGAGAAAGTGATTTTCCTAAAGTCGTGGAATGAATGGGCAGAAGGCAACTATATGGAACCTGATGCACAGTTCGGGCATCAATATATTCAGGCATTGCATAATGCACTATACAATTAACAGATATGAACGTAGCAGTAATTTTGGCAGGCGGTAGCGGCTCGCGCTTGGGTAATGATACGCCCAAGCAGTTTCTGAAAGTAGCCGGCAAGCAAGTGATTGAGCACACAATAGATGTATTTGACAATTGTGACCTTATAGATGAGATTTGTATTGTCAGTCGGCCTGACTATGTGGCTGATGTCGAAAACATGGTTGTCAAGAACAGATATAAGAAGGTCAAAAGGATATTGAACGGCGGCAAGGAGCGCTACGACAGCAGTCTGGCAGCCATCAATGCCTATACGGATGATGAGACCAACCTATTGTTGCACGATGCTGTTCGACCCTTGGTAAACGAACGCATCATACGCGATTGTATAGATGCGCTTGAGCACTACAATGCTGTGGATGTAGCGACCAAGACGACCGATACGATTATCTCGGTAGATGCCGACGAATGCATTGATTTCATACCCAATCGCGTCCATCTGCGTAACGGTCAGACACCGCAGTGCTTCAAGCGCGGCACCATCAAGCGTGCATACGAGCTGGCGTTGTCCGATCCGAATTTTGTGACTACGGATGATTGCGGCACTGTTCGCAAGTACCTGCCTGAGGAACCGATCTTTGTGGTGGCGGGTGAGAACTCGAATATGAAACTGACGTACGTAGAAGACCTGTTCCTGCTGGATAAACTATTCCAACTGCGCACGCAGAGCGGTGAGCAGAAACACCTGACCCCTGATGCCGTTCAGGGATTGGAGAAAAAAGTGATAGTTATCTTTGGCGGCAGTTATGGCATAGGCGGTGAGATGATGAAGATAGGGCAGCAGCACGGCGCGCGGATCTATTCCTATTCGCGTTCGCAGAACGGCTGTGATGTATCTGATGCAGCCAATGTACGTGAGGCGCTGCGTGAGGTGTCAGCCAAAGAGGGACGCATAGATGTGGTGGTGAACACCGCCGGAGTGCTGGTTCGCGAAGCGCTGACCTCGATGAGCGAGGAGGCGATCAGTGCATCGCTGAATGTGAATCTGTTAGGTGTGATCAATGTGGCACGTGAGGCGTTCCCTTACCTGCGTGACACACGGGGTTCGCTACTGTTCTACACCAGCAGCAGTTATACGCGCGGCCGGATGATGTACAGCTTGTATTCTGCGACCAAGGCAGCGATAGTAAACTTCGTTCAGGCCATAGCCGAAGAGTGGAATGATTTTGGCATTCGTGTCAACTGTATCAACCCCGAACGCACGAAGACACCTATGCGTGTGCAGAACTTCGGTAATGAACCCGAGGGCTCGTTGCTGCCGCCGGAGGATGTGGCAATAGCATCGTTCAATACCGCCTTTTCGAAGTCCACAGGCGAAGTGATTGATGTCAGACGTAAGAAATAACGAATGTATGAGTAAATACACCTATAGTGTAATCATCCCGCACCGCAACACACCTGATTTGTTGGAGCGTTGCTTGAATAGTATTCCCGAGCGAGCGGATATCCAGGTGCTGGTGATAGATGATAACAGTGACAAAGAATATACCAACCAGATTGAGCAGATTTGTACCAATCGCAGCAATGTCCGCTTGACCATGACAACAGAAGGATTGGGAGCGGGCTATGCCCGTAATGTAGGCTTGCAGCAGGTGGATAGCGAGTGGATACTGTTGGCGGATGCGGATGACTATTTCTTGCCGGGTGCATGGGATATATTTGACTCCCACAAGAATGATGCCACTGAACTGATATATTTCATGCCTGTTTGCTTTTATTCCGACACAGGTCTTCCCGGCGACCGGCATCTGCCTATTGTAAAGAAACTTGACTCTTACTTTGCCGACCCTGATTATATGACCGAAGGCATGCTTAGATATACATGGCATGAGCCAACATCCAAGATGATTCAGACGCATGTAGTGACGGATAATCATATTCAGTTTGAGCAGACCCGTTGGGGGAACGATGTACATTTCTCTACATTGGCGGGAGTGTATGCCCGATCGATGGCCGCGTACAGGGAGGAAGTATATTGTCTCACGATCTCACATGGCAGTCTGGTACATCAACACTCATTAGAAAGCCGTCGTTGCCGCTACGAGGTCATACTCAGGAACAACGCCTACCTGAGGCAGATGGGGTTACCCGAGTTTCAAGACTCGCTGATGTACTCGCTCAAGTGGGCTGCCAAACTGGGAGGATTGAAAGCCGTTGTTGAGTTTATACGAATAGGGCGGCAGTACGATGCGAACTTTATGCATGGGGCAGGCAAGTGGGTCAGGAATTTCTTTGTATCCAACAATGATTATAAGAATAAAGATAAGTATATAGTCAGGAAATAGTAATGAAGTCTGATTTTGAATTGATGAACGAGTTGGCAAAGCACTCCGATTACCTTCGCGAGTTGACTGATGCCGAGAGCAAGGCGTTGAAGCAGGCGTTGCTGGCTATGTATGCGGATATAATGCGATTGTGTGAGGCGCATCGGTTGACAGCCATGCTGTGTGGCGGCAGTTGTTTGGGGGCTATACGCCACAAAGGGTTCATACCTTGGGATGACGATCTGGATCTGCTGATGCCGCGCCATGACTATGAGCAGCTGATCCGGCTATTGGAGCAAGGTGCGTTAGGTGAGGATTATGAGTACAATACCCCTAACTCCAAAACGGATGCCAAGAACGTTTTTCTGAAGATTTACAGGAAGAATACTCTGAATGTGGATCTCTATAGTGACAACTCACCATTTCCGAAAGGCATATCTATTGATGTGTTTGCCTTGGATGCCATGCCACGCACACGGCTTGGGCAGGTGTTGAAGGGTGTGATAGCCAACGGGCTGCAGTTCATCTCCATCGTAGTGCTGCTCGCGCAATATCCGAGCCGTCATCTTGAGGAGTTTATGTCGCTTGACAAAGATATGCACCGCCGCTACAGGGTCAAATATATCTTAGGCAAGCTGTTCGGCGTTATACCTCACCGCAAGTGGGTATGGTGGTATGACCGCCTGGTAGCATCTGAGCGTACCGATCGTCCGTTGGGCATCCCTACCGGCCGCAAGTATTATGCCGGTGAGGTGTTCCCGCGCGAGGTGTATCTGCCAGCCCGCGAGGCGGAGTTTGAGGGAGTGAAAGTGTATATCCCCAATGATTACGATCCTTATCTGCGTAATCTGTATCACGATTATATGCAGTTGCCGCCTGTGGAGAAACGTGAACGGCACTTCATAGTAGAACTTCAATTACCAGAGCAGTGACCAAACGAATAATCATAACCCTATGTACCCTCTGCGTCACACTAACTCTTCCGGCGCAGGATACGTTGCGAATAATGACCTATAACGCCGCTATCGGTGTTATGGGCAGTATGCAGCAGTTAGGCAGATACATCCGCTCCAAGCAACCCGATATAGTGGCGTTGCAGGAGATGGATCTGTTCACCATCCGCCCGGAGCGGAAGAACAGCAACAACACGAATCAGCCTGTCGAGCTTGGGTTCTATACCAACATGCTGCCTGTGTTCGGGCCGGTATTGCCATACCCGTCGGGGGGGTACTACGGTTTGGGATTCCTATCCAAGCACCCCATACTGAGCGTCAGCAATGTACCTCTACCGCGTATAGAGGGGCGTGATGAGCCACGTCTGATGCTGGTAGCCACGTGGGACATCAACGGCAAGCAACTGACGATTGCCAGTACGCATTTGAGCCTGGATGTGGAGAGCCGTGAGAAGCAGATGAAGTTCATACGCTCGTATATGCAGCGCATACGCGGGTACAAAATTATATGTGGCGATCTCAACTCCACACCGGAAGAACAGCTCGTAAGCAAGATCTTTCGCCGGTGGTCAGACGCATTGCCGGACGAGCACTGCACCTTCTCAAGTTGGAATCCCGTATATAAATACGACTGGATATTATACGAAACAAAATCAGATATACAGGTTCTTGATGCGCAGGTGGATACGCGTTGCCGCCTGTCGGATCACTTGCCGTGTTATGTGGATATAGTAATCAAATGAGTGCCATTCAACCCCAACATACTGTAGCCGTTATTATCCCGACGCTCAACGAGCAGCGTTTTATCAGCCGTTGCCTTGATTCGGTGCTTGCGCAGACTTATCCCCGTGAGAAGATGGATATCATGGTAGCTGATGGCGGTAGTACGGATACCACCCGTACTATCGTTGAGCAGTACAGCGCAGCGTATCCTTGCATACGTTTGCTGGATAATCCCCGGCGCGTGCAGGCTGCCGCGTTCAATGTAGGCGTCAGCCATTCGTCAGCGCCCTTCATCATTCGTATGGATGCCCATGCCACGTATGAGCCGCATTACATTGAGGAATGCATAGCGTTGCTCAGCAGCCACCCCGAGTATGGCAATGTGGGCGGCGTATGTGCTATATTGCCTCAGAACGACTCGCTCATAGCCCAAGCCAATGCACTGCTCAACCATCTGCGATTCGGCATTGGCGGTGCCGCTTTCCGTGTAGGTACGGCATCGGCGGATGTTGACTCTGTTCCGTTTGGCGCGTTTCGCAGGGATGTGGTGCAACAGGTAGGGCCGATGCGCGAGGATATAGGCCGTGCCGAGGATAACGAGTATAATGCACGTATAAGACATGCAGGATATATAGTTCGTCTGGATCCTGCTATCCGCTCATCCTACTTTGCGCGTGCCACATGGGCAGACAGTTGCAGGCAGATGTATGGCAACGGGTGTGCCATAGGTAATCTGTTGCATGTTGATCGTACGGCGGTCGGGCTAAGGCACCTCGTGCCGTTGGCGTTTGTGCTGGCACTCGTCATTTCAGCCATAGTGGCATTGTTCACTACCTATGGATGGGCGCTGTTGGCTGTTGTGGCAGGCGCCTACCTGCTGGCAGCCATAGTGGCAGATATACAAGCATGTTTGCGCTATGGATGGCGGTACGCGGGTATATTGCCCCCGTTGTTCTTCTGCGTGCATGTGAGTTACGGAGTAGGCACATTGGTCGGATTAATCAGAATACATAAATAATAGATATGAAACGATTTAACATACCATTCTCACCGCCTGACATGACCGAGGCGGAAGTAGCAGAAGTGCGTGACGCCATCCTGTCGGGGTGGATAACTACCGGTCCGCGAACCAAACAACTTGAACGCCAGATAGCCGATTACACAGGCGTGGAGCGTGCTGTGTGTCTTAACTCGCAAACAGCCTGCGCCGAGATGGCGCTTCGGCTGTTAGGCATAGGCCCGGGCGATGAAGTGATTGTGCCCGCATACACATATACAGCATCGGCGTCCGTGGTATGGCATGTGGGAGCGACCATTGTGTTTGTAGATGTTCAGCCAACCCGCCCTGAGATTGACTATCAGGCAGTGGCTGAGGCTATCACACCCCGCACCAAAGCCATTATACCTGTGGACCTTGCAGGTATCCCTTGCGACTACGGGCGTCTGTTCGATATTGTGGAAAGCAAACGCAGCCTGTTTACGCCCAATAGTGAATTGCAGCGTGCCATAGGCAGAGTAGCCATTTGTGCTGATGCCGCCCATGCGTTCGGTGCATCGCGCCAAGGCCGGATGGTTGGCTCAATAGCCGACTTCTCCGCGTTCAGTTTTCATGCAGTCAAGAACTTCACTACAGCTGAAGGTGGTGCTCTGACATGGCGTTCTATACCCGGTGTGGACAATGAAGCGTTGTATCATCAGGTGCAGTTGTTGTCGTTGCACGGTCAGTCGAAGGATGCGCTCGCCAAGACGCAACTCGGGGCGTGGGAATATGACATCGTCGGCCCATGGTACAAGTGCAATATGACGGATATAGCCGCTGCACTCGGTTTGGTGCAGATGCAGCGTTATCCCGCTTTGCTGGAGCGGCGCAGACAAATCATTGAGCGCTACGACAATGCTTTCCGTCCGCTTGGGCTTATGGTGCTGGAGCATTATACCGACGTATACCTCTCGTCAGGACACTTGTATATCACCCGCGTACCAGATGCCACCCTTGATGAGCGGCAGCAGATCATAGTGCGTATGGCAGAGCAAGGTATTGCCACCAATGTGCACTACAAACCCCTGCCGATGATGACGGCTTATCGTAATCTCGGCTTCGACATAGCGCATTTCCCCAACGCCTATGCCCAGTTTGTCAACGAGATAACACTGCCCCTGCATACCCGACTAACGGATGAGCAGGTGGATTATATCATCGACCGCTACACCGATATACTTACCCACCGATGATTCGCCTTTGTGATATAGTATTCAGTCTGTTTGGCTTGCTGCTGTTGCTGCCGTTGTTTGCTGTGGTAGCATTGTGCATCGTGATTGATGATCCCGGACCGGTGTTCTACCGCCAACTGCGTGTAGGACGCAACGGCGTTGACTTCCACCTGCTTAAGTTCCGGTCAATGCGGGTAGGGGCTGACAAGATGAGTTTGATAACCGTAGGCGAACGCGACCCGCGTATAACAAGGGTGGGGTATTATATCCGCAAGTACAAACTGGATGAACTGCCGCAACTATGGAACGTACTTGTGGGGGATATGTCCTTGGTCGGGCCACGTCCCGAGGTACTGCGTTATGTTGATACATATACGCCCGAACAACGGCGTGTGCTGTCCGTGCGACCGGGAATAACTGATTATGCCTCAATCGAATATATCGATGAGAATGCACTGCTTGATCAGTCAGACAACCCTGACCAAACGTATATCCTGCAGATTATTCCTGCCAAAATAGCACTGAATATGCGATATATCAACCACCGGACGCTCGGCGAGTATTTTCGCATCATATTGCTCACAATAGTTAAAATTGTAAGATAATGAAACACAAACTATCCGAACTCAAGCGTTCAGACATATTCACCCACGTTACCAATCTTACCTATCTGCCTAAGTGGGGCGTGCTGCTTATCGATCTGCTGCTCGCGCTAATTGCCTATCTGATCAGTTATCTTATCAGTTACAATCTTGCAGGGCTGCATATATCCAGCGGTGTCCTCCCCGTATGGATGCAGGCAGCAATCGTAATCGTACTGCAGGCGTGTTCGTTCTGGGCGTTTCATACCTATTCAGGTATATTGCGCTTTTCCACTTTTGTGGATGCGACCAAGGTTGTGTTCTCCGTTCTGACAGCCGGACTGCTGCCGGCGATCATCAACATCATCATTCGATATACCACAGGGCAGAGCATGCTGCTCAACTCCGTGTTATATACGTACATATTCGTTTGTATCGTACTGCTGGTATGCTGGCGTGTGACTATCAAACTGAGTTTCGAATATATGTCGCACCACGGCCCCGGTACGCGCCCCGTGATGATCTATGGCACCAAGTCTGCCGGACTTGCTATCGCCAAGATGCTCAACTCCAGCATGGACAGCCCCTACCGACCCGTAGGATTCATAGCCGATGCAGATGATAATGTCAAGCATGAACTGCTTGGATTGAAAGTGTATAGCAAGGACGACAACATCATCCGCCTGCTTGAAGCCAAGGAGGTGCACGATATTATCGTATCCCCCCTAAAGATGAAGACGATCACGCCAGCCAAGGACCTTGCTATCTTTCTTGACAACGACCTGCGTATCCTGACTACGCCCTACTTCACCGATTTTCGTGAGGATGCAGGCGAGGAAATGACCAAGCGCATCGGCAGTATCGAATCAATCAAGGTAGAGGATCTGTTAGAGCGCCCCGAGATCAACATCAACACCGACAATGTGCGCCAGGTACTGTCCGGCAAGGTGGTGATGGTAACCGGTGCTGCAGGCTCGATAGGCAGCGAGATTGTCCGGCAGGTGTCGAAGTACAACCCGCGGCTGATTGTGCTTGCCGAGATAGCCGAGTCACCGCTGCACGACCTCAGCCTTGACCTGAACAAAGATTTCCCCAAGCAACCCTACGCACGCGTCATAACCGATGTGCGCAACTATGAGATGCTGCGCGAGGTGTTTGAGGAGTATCATCCGCAACTCATCTTCCATGCTGCGGCTTACAAGCACGTACCACTCATGGAGGAGTACCCCACGCAGGCTATTCTCGCCAATGTGCTCGGTACGCGCAATGTAGCCGACCTCGCTGTCGAGTATGGTGCCGAACGGTTCGTGATGATCAGTACCGACAAGGCGGTTAACCCCACTAACGTGATGGGCGCCTCCAAGCGCATAGCAGAGATCTATGTGCAGTCGCTCTTCCGCAAACTGAGTGCACAATCCGGTGCAACGAATGCTGACAAACCTGTCACCAAGTTCATCACGACACGCTTCGGCAACGTGCTTGGTAGCAATGGTAGCGTCGTGCCGTTCTTCAAAAAGCAGATTGCTGCCGGTGGGCCGGTCACGGTCACACACCCCGATATTATCCGATACTTCATGACTATCCCCGAGGCATCCAGCCTTGTGCTTGAGGCTTCTACACTCGGTAATGGCGGCGAGATCTTCTGTTTTGACATGGGCAACCCCGTCAAGATAGCCGACCTCGCGCGGAACATGATCCGCCTTGCCGGTTACCGACCGGGCAAGGATATCAAGATCGTATATACAGGACTGCGTCCGGGTGAGAAACTATATGAGGAACTACTCAACCAAAAGGAGCACACCCTGCCCACCGCCAACGAGAAGATAATGGTTGCCAATGTCCGCGAGAACGACTACGACAAGATGGCTGTACTGATTGATGAACTGATTCAGTCTGCACAGAAGGGATTGACTTTCCCGTCTGTAAAACTGATGAAGCAGATCGTACCCGAGTATAAGAGCCGTAACTCTATCTACGAGCAACTCGACAAATAACAAATCACAAATAACATAATCACAAATATCCGTATGTCAGAATTTCAAGTATTCAATTGGACGGCTATCGCCGACCGCATTCGCTCCAAGCGCGTGTTCCTATGCTGGTTCACACCACTCGTGTTTATCTGCGTATGGGTGCTCACGTATAGTGTACCGACCTACTATAATTGTACAACATCGCTCTCCACCGAGGAGATGCGTATCAACAACTCGAATCGTGGCATGACGCTCAACCGCCCTGAGAATTTTGATCTCGGATTGGCGACCATGTCGTACTCCATCGTAGCCGACGATTATGATGAACTCGTAGCATCAACCGATTTTATCTGCCGTGTGCTGCGTACACCTGTCATGACCGCCGACAGCAGTTTTGCCGGTTCGTACTACGAGTATCTGGCAACGCAGCATCGTTACTCGTGGTTCAAGTCGCTCCGCCGTCGTATGAGCGGTCAGACCTCGGCTATGCCCGGTCAGGTGCTGCCGCCGCTTGATCCGTTCTATCCGCGCGATAGGGCAGGGGAGGCTATAGCGCTCGCCGGAAAAGCCATTAGTTGTGATGTTGATAGGCAAACCAAACTCACCACCATCTCCGTTACGGCTCAGGATCCGCTTGTGGCAGCCCTTCTGGCGCAGGCTGTGGCTGATACGCTTGAACAAGTGACTTCTGCTTATTACCGCGATAAGACCTATCGCGTCTATCAAGACCTGCAGCAGCAGATAGCGGCTGTTGATGAGCAGAGACGCAGCGTTCGTGCCGAAGGAGATATAGCCTACGCCGATATGCTCGACCAGGCATACCACTCGTTTACACGGCAGGCTATAGCCCTCCGTGCGCAGATTCGCAACTATCAGATCTTTACAACGCTCAATAACCCCTCTGTACCCACCCAACCCGCAGGACCGCACCACCTGAGTGCAGCACTGGTGGTAACCTTTGTCGTAGTGCTGCTGGCATTGGCCGTCATCTGCCGACGCGAACTATTTGGCTCATGCTGAACCAACGCATCAATATACTATTGTTCGTGCTTGCCTTCACGGTAGTGTTGGCGCGTACGTTCCTGTTCACCTATGCTATGCCTGCGGTGCACATACTGTTGCTCGCGGCTAAGTTTGCACTTGTGCCCATCGCGCTGATCCTGGCTTTGCGCACCCCCGGCAAACCGTCGGTGATTGCTATCGGGGTGCTATTATACGGCATCACAATACTGGTGACTGATATGATCAATCATACGCAAGTGCTTACGTTTACCCTGCTTGCGTTGGATGTATTCATCATCTGGGCACTATTCAGGTGGTTCAGTGTCCGGCAATCGCTCTTTCCGCTAAAGGCTACCACATTGATTTTGATGGCATTCATTGCCGTTAATTTCCTGCTGGTTTTGTGGCGCCCGGATGGCTTGTGGCAGTATGGCACGAACGGAAAGATGTACTATCTGCTGGGCGGCAATTACAATAATATGGGCAAGGCGCTTTTGGTAGCACTGGTGTGCAACATGATGCTGCTATGTATGCTGCCAACAGCCACACCCGAGCAGCAACGCAGTAAGGCATGGTGGAGTATCGTCTTCGTTTTCAATATACTGCTTGCATTTGCTACAGTGCTGTTCGTGGGCTCAAAGACCTCGCTTGTCGGCTTGCTGCTGTTATTGGCTTTTGCGGTGCTACAGCTTCTTTCTAACACGGCGCAGCCGTCCCCAACACGCAGTAACCAACACGCAGTCCCCAACACGGCGCAGCCGTCCCTAACACGCAGTAACCAACACGCAGTAACCAACACGCAGTCACCAACACGGCGCAG